>JAFPZK010000009.1 GCA_017417315.1 Bacteroidales bacterium | reverse complement strand
GTCAAGGAATAATTTGTATATTTGCCTCGATAAAAGGCTTTACCACTATGGCATTAAACAAACATAAACAAGCAACCTCTGCGCCATCGCAGCCCGCATTGATTACGGATGCGTGTCTGATAATCGAACAGGCACAGACATCCGCTTATCGTGCTGTTAACGAAACTCTTATCAAGAGGAATTGGCTGTTAGGTATGCGCATAAACACAGAAATCTTGAAAGACAAACGGGCGGAGTATGGCGAACAGATAGTCAGTAATTTAGCCGATAAACTTACCGCTCGATTTGGCAATGGATTTATCAAAAGAAATTTATGGTATTTTGTTAATTTCTATGTAACGCATCCTAACTTTTTCTACGTAGAAAGTGAAATTGTGAACGCAGTGCGTTCACAATTTATAAATGAAAACATTGTGAACACACTGCGTTCACAATGTCCGATTCGCCTTTCTTGGACACATTACCGCATCATCCTTCAAGAGGGCGATGCAGAAGCCCGCTCTTGGTACGAAAACGAAGCCGCTAATGAAATGTGGAGTACACGTACTTTGCAGCGGAATATCTCGTCGCAATATTATCACCGCTTGTTGAAATCGCACGACAAGGAGTTGGTGCACAGCGAAATGGTAAAACTCACTGAACCGTTGCAAGACAAACTCGAATACCTTAAAAGTCCTGTTATAGCCGAATTTCTTGGTTTTAAAAACAATACCGACTATTCGGAGAGTGCGTTGGAAAAAAGTATCATCAGCCATCTGATACCTTTCCTTATGGAGTTGGGCAAAGGCTTTGCCTTTGTTGACCGTCAGAAACATATCCACACCGAAAAGGAGGATTATTACATAGATCTTGTTTTCTATAATTATCATCTGCGCTGTTTTGTACTCATCGACTTGAAAACCACGAAGTTGAGTTATCAGGATGTAGGACAGATGGATATGTACGTGAAAATGTACGACGAACTTGTCCGACCCGAAGGTCATAATCCAACAATCGGTATTTTGCTCTGTGCAGACACAGACCAAGATGTCGCACATTATTCTGTTCTCAATGGTAGCGACCAACTTTTTGCGGCAAAACTAATGACCTATTTGCCTACCAAAGAGCAACTTCGCCGCGAGATAGAACAGCAAAAAGAGTTTTTTAGATTGCAAAATCAATAACGTTATATTATGCACCTCCCAAACAGCAAAATATTAAACATCAGCACATTGTCGCAGATTTTCGACAATACGACAGCCACATACAAGTTCTATTGGTTTGTGGCGGTGCTTGATATTGTGGTAAAGGAGCGCAAAACAAGAATTTCATTTTGGGAAATCATTGCCGCAATGATTTCTGAATCGTGGTATCCTATTCACTATTTCAAATTGTCGTTTGGAAAATCTGATTCTTTGTTTGAATATTCGCTGCAAATTCAAAATGATTTGCAAATTTCTATTGAATTAGACAAAGATAAAATTAAAGGTCAATTGCTTAATAATCTTGAAAATACGAAGAAATATCTTCGGATTTTCACCAAAAATGTGCCTTACAGATTTCTCTCGCCTTGGATAAAATATACATATGATGATGTGATTGTAAAATCGCAGAGTTTTACAAACAATTGTCTGTATTCCATTTACAGCGAAGAAATCGAAATCAATCCAATTTGGATTGATTATCTGACAGAGAATTATGTAATTCTCAGAGATTTTGCATTTTGGAATTTGACAGAATTTCTACAAAAACGCAATCCAAATGTTCCAAATCTACCTGCAAAACTTGTAAAACCATTGCAACGTGAATCGCTGACCAAACAGCGCAAGTTTTGGGACACTTACATCGAATCTGTTGGAAAAATCAATTGTATTTACACAGGCAAAGAAATCTTTGCCAAAAAATACGATTTAGACCATTTTGTGCCGTGGAGTTTCGTGTCGCACAATCTGTTATGGAATTTGTTGCCCGCCGATGCAAGCATAAATTCTTCCAAGAGCAACAATCTTCCGCCGTTGGATAAGTATTTGAAACCGTTTGCACAAATGCAGCAAAACGCATTACAAACGCTTTATACCAAAAATCCAAACAACAATATTTTTGAAGATTATTTGACGGTTTTTGATTCTGTTTCAGAATTGGTAAAAATGCCGCAAAACGAGTTTTGCGATGTTTTGGGCAAAACATTTACGCCACTTGTGCAAATTGCGGAAAATTCAGGTTTTAAAATTTGGCAGCAATGAAAAAGACTAAAAATAATCCGCACTTGACAGCAAAGGAGCGCACAACAATCTCGTTTCCAACTCGTTGGCTCAAACAAAACGATTGTTTAAAAGGCGAAATCTTAGATTTCGGCTGTGGATTTGGTTTTGATACCGACGAACTAAAAAAGGAGGGCTTTGATATTGTCGGTTACGACAATTATTATCGTCCCGAATATCCTACAAAACGCTTTGACACAATATTTTGCAATTATGTTTTAAACGTTCTCGAACCCGAAGAGCAAGCAAGCGTTCTGATGGCGGTTTCCGAACTTCTGAAACCCAACGGAAAAGCATTTTTCACAGTTCGCCGTGATTTAAAATATGAAGGATTTCGTACTCATTTTGTACACAAAATGCCTACATATCAATGCAATGTGATTTTGCCATACAAAAGTGTTTTCGCAAACGAAAACTGCGAGATTTATGAATATCAGCATTTTAATAAGATCGATTACAAAGAAAAGTATGAACTTTCACATACTTGTCCCTTTTGCAATCTCAATCCCAAAGTAGAAATCATCAGCGAAACGGCGACGGCGTTGGCGTTTCTCGATGGTTATCCCGTCAGCAAAGGTCATACATTGATAATTCCCAAACGCCACGTGGCTGATTATTTTGAACTTACAACACGCGAACAACGCGCCCTTTGGTTGCTTGTCAACCGTTGCAAAACGATACTTGCCGACCGCTACCATCCCGACGGTTTCAACGTCGGCATCAACGTTGGACAAGCCGCCGGACAATCAGTTTTCCACGTTCATATCCACATCATTCCAAGGTACAAAGGCGACGTTGAGAATCCCAAGGGCGGGGTGAGAGGGGTAATACCTAAGAAACAAAAATATTAAAAAAGATTTTGATACATATATTAGTATTTGTATATTTGCACGTCAAAAAAGAAAGTAATGGAAATTTTTGAAAAATACAACTTGAAAAATAATCCCTTTGTTATTACCCAAACCTCTACGCCTAATGGATTTTGGATTGAGGGCTTGGGTAGGGATAAATGTATTGAGGATATTTTGAAACGTAGTGCTTGGCTAAATAGTTCTAAAATCGTATTAAACTATGGCAAATATGGATACGGCAAATCTTATGCGGCAAAACATTATTGTTCCGATAAGGTTTTGAAATCACTATTTGATAACAAGCCTATTCCATATACTTTATATTTAAAATTTCCTTCTAATGACGAACCAATAAAAGAGATATTCCAACAAATTGTTGATAATTTTGATTTCGTTGAGATTAAAAAAGTGTTGGCAAAATGTGGTGCTTTTAACATAGGAAAAGCCGTAAGCCATTGTTCTGATAATCCATTTATCAAAAATATTATTTCTGGTATTTTCTCACAAATGGATGATAAATTATTGAAAAATGATTTAAAACTGTATTTATTTGGTAATAATGACTTGAAGAAATTATCATCATTTGGTATACAACGAAATTTGTCTTTTGATAATGATTATATTTCATTTATTGTTGCCCTTATTAATTTTTTAACATATAAAAAACTTGTTTATCCTTGTGTTGTTCTTTGGTTTGATGATGCAGAGGGTATTAGCACATTTTCAATGTATAAAATTAGATTATTCAATGCAGCCTTTTGCTCACTTATGGAGAATACTTCTAATTCTCTTATTTTTATGAATTTTACAGAATCAATTATATTCAATTGGAAAGATATTAATATTTATTTTCAGAAATCACTTGAAAGTTATATCCGAAATAAAATACAATTCGCTGTTACTGATAAGAATATATACAAATTATATGTCTCAAAATGTATTAGTAAAGAAAGAATCCATAATAATATTGACAATAATTTTTACCCTTATATGGAAGAAGTTATTGATAGTGTTATAAACGATATGGGTGATTATTTATCATTTCGCAGTTGTAATTTGGCTTTCTCTGATTTGTTGGAGAGCGGGGCAGAAACAAATGAAACTATTATTGACATCAGTTATTACCATCGTGTTAAGGATAATATTTGGGTACTCTCTTTAAAATAGGCAGATTTTGAGCGTGTTTTTCAAGGCAAGGACGATACTGTCAACTACGTTGACGCTGAGCATATTAAGACAAATATTACCAAAAGTTTCAAAGCCAAAAACCTCGGCGAACTTTTGGACGACGAACTAAAAATCATAGAAAAAAGTTCCACATCAGAGCCGTTGCCCAAATCTATTGTCAACGCCCTAAAAAACGCCAAAAACAAGATACTTTCCGCAATCGAAAAACTCAAAAAAAATGTACCGGAACCCGCATCAGCCGACCTTGCGCCGCGTTTCCCGTATCCCACAGGTCCACGCGAATATCAGGTAAAAGCCTTTGAAAATTGGAAAGCAAACAAGCAAAAAGGTCTTTTTGCAATGGCAACCGGCACAGGCAAGACAATCACTTCGCTCAATTGCCTTTTAGAAATCTACAAGCGCAACGGCTATTACAAAGCCATCATCCTTGTGCCCACCATCACACTTGTAGAACAATGGGAAAAAGAATGTAACAAATTTAATTTCAATAATATAACTAAAATTTGTTCAAAATACAGCGATTGGAAATCTACCGTTTCCACGCTCCGAATTTTGGAAAGCACCGGCAAGGAAAACAATTTTATCATCATTACCACATACGCATCTTTTGTGCGGTCTAATGTGTTTACGGAGATAAATTCGTTTTCCGCCAAAAAGTTGTTGCTCATTGCCGACGAAGCGCACAACATCGGCGGCGGCAAAATGCTTGCCCGCCTTGCTGACATCAAATATTTGCGCCGCATTGGACTTTCGGCAACGCCTGAGCGTCAATATGATGACACGGGCAACCGCAGAATTATGGAATTTTTTGGCTGTGAAGATAGTTTCACTTTTGAATATTCGATGCGCGAGGCGATAGAAAACGGTGCGCTTTGCCGTTACTATTATTATCCTCACATCGTAAAACTCACAGAAAACGAGATGCTTGAATATGTGGAAATTTCCAAAAAGATTGTCCGCATTATGAACTATCAGGACGACAAAAGCCGCGAGATTTTGAAGATTCTTTTGCTAAACCGCAAGCGCATCATTCACAAAGCCGAAAACAAGAAGGATGTTTTTAGGAGCATTGTGGAATCGGAATTTGCAAAGCGAGGCAATCTCAAATATACACTTGTTTACGTTCCCGAAGGCAACAAAACAGACGACGATGATGCCGATATTTTTGACAGTTACGACGAAATTGACACCGACGAAGATTCGGCTCACCTTATCGACCAATTTACCAAAATTGTCAGGAATGTTGATTCACATTTGATTGTGCGTCAGTTTACATCCGAATCCACCGAGCGGGACGAAATTCTCAAAAGTTTTGCCGACGGCTCTACTGATGTATTAACATCTATGAAATGTCTCGACGAAGGTGTTGACGTTCCGCGCAGCGAACTCGCCGTATTTTGCGCAAGCACGGGCAATCCACGACAGTTTATACAGCGCAGGGGCAGGATTTTGCGCACACACAAGGATAAGAAATTTGCAACAATACACGATTTGGTGGTTGTGCCTGACGGCGATTTGCCCGAAGAATGTTTCAGCCTTGAAAAATCTCTTGTAGAGGGAGAAATCAAGCGTGTAAGGGATTTCGCCTTGCTGTCGGAAAACTGCAACGAAACCATCAACGAATTAAACGATGTTTTGAACAAATACGCTATATCAATTTTTAACTGAAACGATTATGGCAACAAATTACACAAATAGTGACAGAATATTGCAGGCTGTGCTTCAAGACGGTACGCTTGCAGAGTTCGGCGGTTTTAATCCGTCGGATTACGAAACGTTGGAACAGGCTCTTAATTCCGACAACTTTGTTGTGTGCGCTGTGGCAAAAATCATTGATGCCAAAAGTGCCGACAAGTCCGACAAAGAAATTTACAACGAAGTCAACCACTATTTACAAGAAAAAATATGATACTCAAAAACATATTAATCAAGAACTTCCGCAGTTATTACGGTGAAAACCGCTTTGAGTTTTCAAAGGGTCTTACGCTGATAATAGGCGACAACGGCGACGGCAAAACCACGTTTTTTGAGGCGTTGGAATGGCTGTTTGATACCGCACACGACAATATTCCTACAAACAACGTGTCGGAAAAACGCAAATCTGAACTCACGGAAGGCGACGAGGACGAGGTAAAAGTTTCACTCGTTTTCGACCACAATGGCGAAATTGAATTGGAAAAATCGTTCAAGTTTTTCAAAAACGAAAACGGCGATATAAGACCCCACGATTTAAAATTTGTTGGTTATCAAAATATTGATTCTGAGCGTATTGTTCGTAAAGGCAAACAACTTTTGGACGAATGTTTCGACACTGCCCTGCGCCGTTACTGCCTCTTTAAAGGCGAGAGCGACCTCAATGTTTTCGACAACAGCGAGGCTCTCAAAACTTTGGTAAACACGTTTTCAAACATCCGTCAGTTTGAGGATTATGTAAAACTTACCGAACAGTTTGATGCCGATTCCGAAAAAATCGCCCTCCGTGAGTTGTCGAAAGACAAGAAACAGGAACGCGCCATCAAAGACCTTGAATCGAGAAAAATACAAAATTCTACTCAGATTCAGGACGTTAAACAAGAAATAGCAAAGAAAGAAAAGGCAGTTTCAGATTATTCCATCAGCCTTGAAAAACTTGAACAAAATCAAGAAACCTGCGAGCAATATCAAAACATCAAGAAACGCATCGAAATGAAAATGGACGACCAACGTAAATTGAAAGCGATGACGTCGATTGACTACAACACCAACCTTTTGGACAAGTATTGGATAATGCGCTCGTATCCTGCGATTTTGAAAGAGTTTCAGGACAAAGTGTCGGCGTTGAACAAAGAAAAACGCCGTCTCGACCGTGCCGAGACCGAACGCCGCGCCGAAGAAAAGGGCAAACGCGAACTCGCCAACGACCTTCTCAACGGCAAAACGCCTCTGCCGTGGTATGTGCCCGACGAGAAAACAATGCAGGAGATGATTAACGAGGAAGTTTGCAAAGTGTGCGGTCGTCCTGCGCCCAAAGGCTCTGAGCCATACAATTTTATGGTTGCAAAACTCAATGATTATCTTCGTCAAATGAGTGCAAAAAAGGAAGATTCCGAAGATGAAAAGCCGTTTTTCCCCAATAATTACATCGACGAACTCACAAAACTTTCCAATCAGTTGAGTGGCTACTCACAACAAGAAATCGAGGGCAAAAAATCCGAAATCGACGACGACCTTGCTTTTGTATTGTCGCGCAAACGTGATTTGGACAAAATCAATCACGATATTCAGGAAGCCGAGGACGAAAAAGCGCGTCTTTTGATTCAGACACAAGGTATTTCGGAAGATATGCTCGACAAGGGTTTCAAGGATTTCAAAGGTATTACCGAACTTCGCAGCCGTGAAGAAGGCAGGCTCATAGAACTCAAACGCGACCTCATTGTTTTGTTTGCAATTTCCAACATTACCACATTGAAACGCGAACAAGATTATCCGTTGATTTTTGACGCGCCCACATCGTCGTTTGGAGAATTGAAAGAGTATGTTTTCTACAACATCATCGACCGCATCGACAAACAGTGCATCATTGTTACCAAAGACCTTCTTGAAGTTGACCAAGCCTCCGGCACAAAGCGTCTCAACGCCGAAAAACTCAGCCGTCTTGAATGTACGGTGTATCAAATCAACAAGGCATCGGGCTACAATCCGTTAGACTTGTCAACGATTCAAACTATTGTAAAACCTATAAAATAGCAAACAATGGCAACAGAAAAACTCTACGACACTTGGGCATCGCGCAATCCACAATGGGAAACCCGTTATGAAGACCTCATACGCAGCGTTTGCGATTACGGCAAGGGCGAAACATCCCTCCGCGAGGCTCGTAGCAAACTTTTTGGCGCGGGTTACGAATTGTATATAATCGCCTTTTTTATAGGTCTTTACAGCAATCAGCGCAGACCGTTGACCGAGGATAACACCAAGCGCAAGAATTTCGGTTGGGCAATTGAGAATTGGGGCAACATCGAACGCCGCAACAACCGCCGTCAATATCCCAAAATCCGTGAATACATATTTGCCGCGCTGATTGCCCGCACCGACTTGGATTTCTTAGCATTAGAAAAAGGCGACATCACACTCCGCAAAGCTGTTGACATACTCATCACCACAATGGAAGAATACGCCAACTACGGTTTCCGTTTCATCAAAGAACGCACCGAAGATAACCCTAACTGGCTGTTCAACAACGAAAAAGCATTGTTAGAAGTGTTCTTGGCTTTTGATTCGGAAGAGTGTGATGACGATGAGGACGACGACGAACCCGAGGCGTTGGATTGAAAATTACTAAGGTCGCAACTTGCGACCTCAATAATTCCCATTGGAAATCACAATTTGTGACATCCAATTCTATTCAAACATCTCCTCCATCACCACCTCCCCCTGCACATCCCGTGCATACGCATTGTCAAACAGCCCTTTGGAGGTAATCATCACGGTGAAGACGGCTTTGCGGGTGTGGGTCTTGGATTTTCCGATGGAATTGTAGGCGCGGATAAAACTGCATTGCTCCAAATATACATTTTCACGATAGCCAACCGAATCGCACTTTTTTTACCCACATTTGGTTGGCTATCGGTTTCTCTTGTTGTCCATTCCAAAAACATTCATTATCTTTGTCCCGAATAATCAAAACAAAACTACAATACTTAGGTTTTGCAAGGTAATCCGCATTTAATACTGTTTGAACAATTGTTATATCCTAAAATTATGAAGAGAATAATATTTTTGATGATTGCTGCCGTGATTTTGGCGGCGTGTCAGAAGGGCGAGAGCCTTTCGTCGGGATTTGTAAAGGTTGACAACGGACATTTCGTAAGGGACGGCAAGCCTTACTACTATGTCGGCACCAATTTTTGGTATGGCGCGATACTTGGCTCTGAGGGTCAGGGCGGCGACCGCGAGCGGCTTGCCCGCGAACTTGACGAGATGAAGCGCATCGGAATCGACAACCTGCGCATCCTTGTTGGCTCCGACGGCGAGAGGGGGTTCAAGACCAAGGTCGAGCCCACGCTGCAAATTTCTCCCGGAGTCTATAACGACACGATTTTGGCGGGTTTGGACTATCTCTTGATGGAGATGGGCAAGCGCGAAATGGTGGCTGTGTTGTACCTCAACAACTCTTGGGAGTGGAGCGGCGGCTATGGATTCTATTTGGAACACGCCGGCGAGGGCAGGCAGCCGCGTCCCGACGAGGTTGGGTATCCGGCTTTTATGGAGGCGATGTCCAAGTACGCCACCAACGAGAAGGCGCACCAGTTGTTTTATGATTATGTGCGTTTTATCATTAGCCGCACCAACCGCTACACCGGTTTGAAATACACCGACGACCCCGCCATAATGTCGTGGCAGATAGGCAACGAGCCTCGCGCATTCTCCAAGGATGCTCTGCCAGCCTTTGAAAAATGGCTCGCCGAGGCGTCGTCGCTCATCCGTTCTCTGGACGGCAACCATTTGATTTCAGTTGGCAGCGAAGGTTCGTGGGGTTGCGAGAACGATTTGGGCAGTTGGGCGCGCATCTGTGCCGACCGCAACATCGATTACTGCAACGTCCACCTGTGGCCCTACAATTGGGGCTGGGCTAAGCCTGATTCGCTCATAGAGCATTTGCCGAGGGCTTGCCGCAACACCAACGAATACATCAACCAGCATTTGGCGGTCTGCGACACCATCAACAAACCCCTTGTAATGGAAGAATTTGGCTATCCTCGCGACGGCTTCAAGTATGCCATCGGCACGCCCACAAACGGTCGCGACGGCTATTATAAGTATGTATTTTCGCTTGTTGCCGACAATGCCGAGTCGGGCGGCAAATTTGCGGGCTGCAATTTCTGGGGCTGGGGAGGATTTGCTAAGCCGTTGCACGAGCAGTGGCAGGTCGGCGACCCTTACACCAACGACCCCGCTCAGGAGGCGCAGGGATTGAATTCCGTCTTTGTCTCCGACACCACTACGCTCAGTGTCGTAAAGGCTCAGGTGGAGCGTATGAGCAAGGTGCGTTGAAGGCAAAGAATGCTTGCATAAAAAAAATTTGCCTGTTTGAATAAAAATGTCTACCTTGCGAAAAATTTTTTAAACCTATTATTAAGAAAATAACACAATGAAGAAAGGATTTAAAATTATTGTTTTGGCAAAGCAAGTGCCTGACACTCACAATGTCGGCAAAGATGCTATGAAGGAAGACGGCACTATGAACCGTGCCGCTTTGCCCGCTATCATAAATCCGGAAGACCTTAACGCTCTCGAACAGGCGTTAAGAATCAAAGACAATTACCCCGAAACGCAAATCACCGTCCTCACTATGGGTCTGCCAAAAGCAGCAGAAGTCCTCAAAGAAGGCCTTTACAGAGGTGCTGACAAGGGTATTTTGTTGACCGACAGAAAGTTAGGAGGCTCTGATACTCTCGCCACAAGTTACGCAATCGCTCAGGCTATCAAAAACGTCGGCGATTACGACATGGTACTTTGCGGACGTCAGGCTATCGACGGCGACACCGCTCAGGTAGGACCGCAGGCCGCCGAAAAACTCGGTATCCCGCAAATCACTTACGCCGAAGAAATCGAAAACCTCGCGGAAAGTTCAATCACCGTCCGCAGACGTTTGGAATCAGGCGTAGAAACAGTCCGCGCTCCGTTCCCCGTTTTGATAACGGTTCACGGCTCGGCAGCACCTTGCAGAACCCGCAACGCCAAATTCTATATGAAAAACAAAAACGACGAATCTAAAATTTTCACTTGGTCGGCCGACGACATCAAAGTCGAAGACGACAAAGTAGGAAAAGCAGGCTCGCCGACTACCGTTAAAAAAATCGATTCCGTTGTTCTCCAAGCAAAAGAATCTAAAAAACTTACCGATTCCGACAACGACATCGACGTTTTAATTAAAGATTTATTGTCTAACCATATTTTGGGATAATACTGAAAATGAATAATTTATTTGTATTTTGCGAAACAGAAAACGGCGTTGTGGCGGACGTCAGCCTCGAACTCCTGTCAAAAGGCAGAAAACTCGCCGACACACTCGGCTGCAAACTCGAAGCCGTTGCCGTTGACTACAATTTATATAATATCGGAAGACAAATTTATAAATACGGCGTTGACGTTATCCACGTTGCCGACGACAGAAAACTCGCTCCGTACCAGACACTTCCGACTCAAAAAATCATCTGCGACCTCGTAAAACAAGAGCAGCCGCAAATCATGCTTTTCGGCGCAACAAGTATCGGACGAGACCTCGCTCCGAGAGTTGCCTCAGCGTTAAGATGCGGTCTTACAGCCGACTGCACCTCTCTCGAAATCGGCGACCACGAGGAAAAGAAAACCGTTAAAAACCCCGAAACCGGCGAACTCACTCAAACCGTTACGCCTTATAAAGATTTGCTTTACCAAATCCGTCCTGCTTTCGGCGGCAACATCATCGCAACAATCCTCAACCTCCATACGCGCCCGCAAATGGCAACCGTCAGAGAAGGCGTTATGAAAAAAGAGGTTTTTGACGAAAACTACAAAGGCGAAATCAAAAAAATCGATTGGCAAAAATCCGTTACGGATTTGGACTTTGCCGTTGAAATCATTTCACGTCATATCGAAAAATCCAAAATCAACCTCAAAGCCGCTCCGGTTATTGTTGCGGGCGGTTACGGTGTCGGCTCAAAAGAGAATTTTGCACTTCTTCATGAGTTGGCTGACGTTCTCGGCGGACAAGTCGGTGCTTCAAGGGCTGCCGTTGATGCGGGATTCTGCGAGCATGAACGTCAAATCGGACAAACGGGCGTTACCGTAAGACCGAAACTTTATATTGCGTGCGGTATTTCGGGACAGGTTCAGCACAGAGCCGGTATGCAGGAATCGTCGATTATCGTGTCTATCAACACCGATGAAAACGCTCCGATAAACGCTATTGCCGATTATGTGGTTACGGGCGACGTGGCAACCGTATTGCCCAAAATGATTAAATATTACAAAGCAAACTCTAAATAACGGAACGAAAATGGCAAATTTTTATACTGACAACGAAGATTTGAAATTTCATCTCGGACACCCGTTGATGAAACGCATTATAGACCTCAGGGAAAACAACGACTATTCCGACAAGGACAAATACGATTACGCGCCGAAAGATTTTGAAGACGCTTTGGACAATTATGACAAAGTGATGGAAATCTGTGGTGAAGTCTGCGCTGAGACAATCGCTCCTAACGCAGAGGGCAACGATTTGGAAGGTCATTCAATCGAAAACGACCACTTGAAATACAACAAATACGCATCGGAAGATTACGAGGCGTTGAAAAAAGCGGGCGTTTGGGGCATAACGATGCCGAGACAATATGACGGTTTGAACATGTCAAACGTTCCTTACATGATGGTCGGTGAAATGGTTTCACGTGCTGACGGCGGTTTCTGTAATTTCTGGGGCTTGCAGGACTGCGCCGAAACGATTTTGGAATTTGCTTCCGAGGAAATCAAAGCGGAATACTTGCCGAAAGTGGCTAAGGGCGCAACGCTTTCAATGGTTTTGACGGAACCCGATGCGGGCTCTGACTTGCAGTCGGTTCAACTGAAAGCAAAATACGACGAAGAGTCCGGAATGTGGCTTTTGAACGGCGTAAAACGTTTTATCACCAACGGCGACGCTGACATTCAACTCGTTTTGGCGCGTTCAGTTGAAGGCACAACCGACGGACGTGGTCTTTCACTTTTTGTTTATGACAAAGACAAACATTGCGAAATTGTCCGCAGAGTAGAAAATAAACTTGGTATTCACGGTTCTCCGACTTGCGAAATGGTTTACAAAGACGCTCCGGCAAAACTTGTCGGCGAGGAGAAACTCGGACTTATTAAATATGTGATGTCGCTTATGTACGGCGCACGTTTAGGCGTTGGCGGACAGTCAGTTGGTATTGCAGAGGCTGCATATCGTGAGGCTCTGAAATATGCCGGTGAGCGTGAGCAGTTCAAGAAAGCGATTATCAATTTCCCGGCTGTTTATCAGTTGCTTGGCAATATGAATGCTAAAATAAAAGGTATGCGTTCGTTGCTTTATGAAACAGCGAGATTTGTTGATATGTCAAAACTTTTGCAAGAAAAGAAAAAGAATGGCACTTTGACAGCAGATTTAAGAGGTGATTTGAAATATTTTTCAAAAATGGCTGACGCTTTCACGCCGCTTTTGAAATTGTTCTCGTCAGAATGGTGTAATTCAGTATGTTACGATGCTTTGCAGATTCACGGCGGTTCGGGTTATATGAAAGATTTTCCGATTGAAAGAATGGTTCGTGATGCAAGGATTACGACGATTTATGAGGGAACATCTCAGTTGCAAGTAGTTGCAGCGATAAAAGGTGTTACGACGGGCGTTTTTGCTGAAAAAATGGCAGAATACGACAAAATGCTTGAAGGCGTTGAGAAATTTGCGGCACAAAAAGCCAAATTGTTGGAAATGACTGAAGATTTCAAGGCTTCGGTAGAGAAAGTAACGGCGTTGAAGAATCAGGAATATCTTGATTTTCAGGCTCGTAATTTAGTTGAAATGGCAGGTAACATTGTGATTTCATACTTGCTTTTCACGGATTCGCTTCGTGGCGAACAGTTTGAAAAGCCCGCAAACACGTTCTTCAAACTTGCCTACGCCGACAACAAGCAGCGTAAAACCTACGTTGATAACGGCGAAGTTTCAGATTTGGAAAATTACAGATAGAATTTTTTATATTTGGAATATTGTAGAGACGCGATTAATCGCGTCTCTACGTTTTTTTAATGCAATTTTATGTTACCGGAGTTTATAAAAGTACCGAAAATTCAAATCATTATGGCGTTCGTTTCTACTTGTATAGAAACAACTGCCCGTTATTTGAACGTTTCCTACAAAGAAGTTTTTCTGCGTATGAAAAATGTAGATATGATTGAAAAGTATATTTTCAAGAATTATGAAGTTCTTCATACTCAAAGCCGCGAATATATTGCAGAAAATATGGCGGAATGTCTTAAAATATGGGAGGCTAAAAAATGAGCGGACTGATAGTTTATCACGGAGGAACAGAAATTATAGACAAACCTTTATGCAAAATAGGACGTAAAAATTTGGACTTCGGACAAGGTTTCTATATCACCAATATCCGTACACAAGCGGTTTCGTGGGCGCAAAATATTGCACTCAAACGCGGAGAAAGCCCAATTTTGAATGTCTATAACCTTAATAAAGACGGAGTTTTAAAGAATTTTCGCTGTAAAATTTTTACGGCATACGATGCTGAATGGTTGGATTTTATAGTTGAAAATCGTATGGGACATAATGCAGCAAAAAATTTTGACTATGTAGAAGGCGGTGTTGCAAACGACCGAATAATTGATACCGTAAACCTCTATATATCAGGTATTATCGGAAATGAAACGGCTTTAAAACGGTTATCAGAACATCAACCGAATAACCAAATGTGTATTTTAAATCAAAAGATTATTGATAATTATTTAGTTTATAATGGAACAAAAAACATCAAATGACCCGATAAAATCGCCGGTGATACAAGAAATTATAATGTCAAACCGTATAGGAGCAATTGCGGTTGAACTTTCAAAACGCCTTGATATTGAACCAATTAAGGCTCTTCAACTGTTTTACGAAAGCAAAACATGTGAAAATCTGCACAACAAAGCCACAGGCTTGTATCTATACAGCGATCTTTATATCGTCGACGATTTTATCGCAGAAAAAACAATGTAATATCACACACAATTAAATCTTTCAAAAAAAAATGAACATAAATGTACAAACCCTTTGGACGAAATTCATTGAATTATCAATGTCTTACGGGCCGAAACTGATTTTGGCAATCATAGTCCTTATTGTAGGCTTTTGGATTATCAAAAAATTGTTGCGCCTGACGGAGTTAGTCATGGAAAAACGCAATATCGAAGTTTCGCTTAGAACCTTCCTTAAATCTCTGATTAACATTATTTTAAAAGTATTGCTATTAATTTCCGTTTTGCAGATGGTCGGTGTTGAAACCACATCTTTTATCGCAATGCTCGGTGCGGCTGGTTTAGCAATCGGTATGGCTTTGCAAGGTTCGCTGTCTAATTTTGCCGGCGGCGTTCTGATTCTGCTTTTCAAACCGTACAGAGTCGGGGATTTAATTGAAGCACAAGGTTTTACGGGCGTTGTTGAAGATATTCACATTTTTACGACAAAACTTACGACGGCACAAGGCTTGACGATAATCATTCCGAACAGTCTGCTGAGTAACGGTAACATCGTCAATCACAATATTTTAGGACGTAAACGTGTTGATATTGTTTTCGGAATTGATTATGGTGCTGACATTGACACGGCGAAGCAAGTTCTAACGGAAGTTGCCGTTTCCGCTCCGGGCGCATTGACCGCCCCCACACCGTCATGTGTAGTTTCAGCACTCGGCGACAACAGTGTAAGCATAAGACAATCAACGTATTGCGACCCGAAAGATTATTGGACGGTTTATTACTACAATATGGAACACGGCAAAAAAGCACTCGACAGAGCAGGCGTTAACATTCCGTTCCCGCAGTTGGAAGTAAAAATGAAAAAATAGAAAAGGTTTTCCTCAAAGTTATATTTTATTTGCCGTTAAAGAAAATATTTTTTACCTTTGCGGCATTAATAACTATCGAATTAAATGATAACAGTATCGAATTTGGCCATTCAGTTTGGCAAACGTATTTTGTTTCAGGACGTTAACCTGACGTTTAACGACGGCAACTGCTACGGTGTAATCGGAGCAAACGGTGCCGGAAAATCCACTTTTTTGAAAATTATCAGCGGTGATTTGGATTCTACCCGCGGCTCGGTTTCTCTCGGACACGGCGAAAGACTTTCAGTCTTAAAACAAGACCACTTCGCTTTTGATGAGTACACCGTTCTCAATACCGTTATAATGGGACACAGCGAATTGTGGAGCATTATGCAGGAAAAAGACGCTTTGTACGCTAAACCCGATTTTTCGGACGCGGACGGCGAAAGGGTAGGCGAACTCGAAAACCGTTTTGCCGAACTCGACGGTTGGAACGCCGAAAGCGATGCAGCAGCACTTTTGTCGGGTTTGGGCATCAAAGAGGAACTTCATGAAAAACTCATGAGCGAACTTTCCGGTAAAGAAAAGGTTCGCGTACTTTTGGCTCAGGCACTTTTCGGAAATCCTGACAACTTGCTCCTTGACGAGCCGACCAATGACCTTGACCTTGACACTGTTAATTGGCTCGAAAATTATCTTTCCAACTTTGAAAAGACGGTTTTGATTGTATCTCACGACCGTCACTTCTTGGATTCGGTTTGTACGCATACCGTTGACATCGACTACGGCAAAATCACGATGTTTGCCGGCAATTACAGTTTCTGGTATCAGTCGAGCCAACTTGCTCTCCGTCAGCAGGCTCAACAAAACAAACGCGCCGAAGAAAAGAAACAAGAACTTCTTGACTTTATCCGTCGTTTCAGCGCAAACGTTGCAAAATCCAAGCAGACGACTTCGCGTAAAAAGATGTTGGAAAAACTTAATATTGAAGAAATTAAACCGTCAACGAGAAAATATCCGGGCATAATTTTCACTCCTGAACGCGACCCGGGTAACACGATTCTTTCGGTTAAGGATATGACGGCAAAAATGGAAAACGATGTCCTTTTCCGCAACGCAAGTTTCACGATTGAAAAGGGCGACAAAGTTGTATTCCTTTCACACGACCCGCGTGCGATGACGGCTCTGTTTGAAATCATTAACGGGCATCAAAAGCCTGAAAGCGGCTCTTACGAATGGGGCGTTACGATTACGACGTGTTATTTGCCGCTTGACAATAGCGAATTTTTCCAAAAAGACATCACTTTGAAAGATTGGCTCGGACAGTTTTCTTCTGACACGACTGAAACTTTCATTCGCGGCTTTTTGGGCAAAATGTTGTTTTCGGGTGAAGAAATTTTCAAGAAAGCAAATGTTCTTTCCGGCGGTGAAAAAATGCGCTGCATGATTGCCAAGATGATGCTCAAAAATGCTAACTGTATGATTCTTGACACTCCGACCAACCATTTGGATTTGGAAAGTATTCAGGCGTTCAACAACACTTTGACGAATTTCAAAGGTATCGTTTTGATGTCGTCTCACGACCACGAATTTATTCAGACGGTTGCTAACAGAATTATCGAACTTACTCCTAACGGTATAATTGACAAGCGTATGGAGTATGACGATTATATAACCGACGAGAAAATTCAAGCACGAAAAGCAGAACTTTACGCTGTAAAATAATAAAAAAAATACCGCCAATCGGCGGTATTTTTTTATTGGATAATATTTCTAACCGAGACCTGAATTGTGTAATGTATTTATGCCGTTACTTCCTGCTAATAGTTTGCAGGTTTCTTCTAATACAATTATCTGACATTCAGGTTTTTCGTATGTTTTTTTTACTATGATTTGCGTGTTATTTTCCATGATATTTTAATATTTAATTTTGAATGATTTATTACTGATTTTTACAATTATTATTCCGCTGCTTTTTTGACTTAATACAACTTCTTCGCGGTCAGAATTTGTTACAGATGAGCGTAATAATCTGCCGTTGATGTCAATGATGTTATATTTCGTACCGGCTTCTGCTTCTATGAACACTGTTTTGTCAAACGACCAAACTTTTATGTTTTTGTCAGGAATGATTTCAGAAACGGGTGTTTCAACAACTGATGCTGTTTCGTTAACAACCAGATCTTGAATTTCATCTTCTGAAACTATTGCCGATTTACTGATGGAGGACGATTTTTTGATTTTTATAGTCTTATCCATTTTGACATTAGTGTTCGGACCGGTGGTGTAGACGGTGAAAGTATATGCTCCCGGCTCTATCGTGGCTTTGCCTTCAAACCAAACCCATTTTCTTGCGGCATCGTAAAACGCCGTGAAACATTCAGGAAGATTCGTTACAACCGCTCCGTGAGCATTTGTAATCGGCATATACCATTTTGCCGTGGTGTTTTGTTCGATGTTGCTGCTGCCTTTCCATGCGATTGTTGCGGTAAGGTTGCTCGGCGGATTTGCTAAATCTTCGCCGGTTGTTTCGCCTGAATAAAGTCTGCGGACGTCCATGTCGCTTAATGCACGGTTCCAAATTATCAAATCGTCAAACAATGCCGGTGAAGAGCCCCAGAAAGAACCTTTACCGAGATAAAGCGCGTCAGCAGAGGAAAGGTGTTGAAGCACCGAAGTGTAAATATTGCCGTAATTGGTGTTCAAAACGCCGCTGTTATTGTCGGCGGCTTTTTCGCCGTTGATGTAAATGTTGAAGCCCGTTTTCGTGAAAGTTATTGTTACCAAAGCCCATTCTTTTTCGGGAATGATTGATGTCGTAACCGCTGACGGGTGATTGTAATCGAAATATCCGTCAACGTTTTGACCGAGATATGTGTTTCCCGTCAGATAGAGTCTGCCGTTGTTAGAAGTGTTATAAAAACACCATAAAGCGTCCCAAGCGTCTCCGTCAAGACGTTTTATCCATGCAGAAACTGTTGCGCCTTCAAGCGTAAGACCTTGAAGCGGATTTTTAAAGGTCGTGAAACTGCTTGATTCTGCGCCCGGAAAGCCGAAATATTGATGTAAAACTTTGCTGCCTCTTGCGCTGTTATCTTCAAAAGCCGGTTTAGTGCCGTTGGTTTCGCAACCCGTTGTGCCGGTTTGAGAACTATTGTATTGGTTGACGAGATTGTTTTCAAAATTGTAATATGCGACAATGCCGTCAGCGTAGTTTGCGCCTGAAAGTCCGCCTGCTTTGACGGTCGCGTTAACGGTTTTGGAGCATTGTGTGCCGTCGCTGAGAGTTGTGTTGACGGTGATTTTGACGTTTTTGTCTTGGTTGCGGACTGTTACCACGTAACCTTCGGGGCTTACTGCCGTTTCATCGTCGCAAGACAAAGTTACCGTTGTGCCGTCTGAGGTCGGCGAAGTGAAATAAATGTCGTCATAAAGATTTGCGCCGTCTTTTATGAGCGATGAAATTTCTTTCTGAGTTTTGCCCAGAGTGTTTGCTGCGGTCGGTTTTGTTGCCCAAACGTTAACGCCCGTAGAACTGCTCATTGCCGTAATGCCGACAACGGGAAAGCCCGTTCCGTCTTCCGCGCCCGGTACTACTACACCTTTATAAGTAGTGCCGTTAATAACGAGAGTTATGTAAGATGTAGTGCTGACGGCGGCATCTTTTCCGAAAGTCCACGAACCAGTTACATCGCCGGAGATTGTTCCGTTTTCAGAAAGTGTAACCGAAACTGGCGTTTTGTATGCGCTGTCTTTATAGTTGATGACGTAATCGTGAAAAATCATGCTGTAAGTTCCTGCAATTTCTTTTGCTGAAAAATACGCCGTGCCGTCAACGCCGCTGACGGTTGCTTTATCTGTATTGCTGTTGTATTCGTGCGGGGCGGCGGTAATCCAACCGTCTTGATTTACAAAAAGTTGATGAACTCTTAATGCGTGTCCTTCCGTTCCGTCGGCAAATTTTGTGTGATAAATCACGTATGCTTTTCCGTCCTCGTCAAAGAGTGCGCTGTTGTGTCCTTGTGCGATTTCGGCAACGTTTTGAGTGTTCCATTTATAGTTTGCGATGAGTTTTTCGCCACGGTGTTCCGAGGTTCCGTAGTTGAGAATGTATTTTGAAAAAATTGCACTTGTTCCGGCATAATCGGTGTAAGGACCGTCGGGATTTGACGAGCGGAAAATTCTCATTTCGTAACCGCCGGTCGCCGAATAAAATCCGTATGACATAAACAAGTAGTAATAGTTTCCGATTTTTTCGATGTAAGAGCCTTCACCGCTGACGTAATATCCACCGGCAATTTTTTTGCCGAAATACGGGTCTTCCGTTACCGCCGAGCCGCTGCCCGAAACGTTGTATTTTGTTGTGTAATCTCTTAAACCCGTATTTTTGTCAAGTTTTATGATATAAATTCCGCCGCTCCAAGAGCCGTAATTCATCCATAAATCGCCGTTATCGTCAAAGAAAACTCCGGGGTCGATGGCATGGGGCCAGATACTGCCCCAACTTGTTCCGACATTGTAACGGCTCGGAAGAGAACTCTGCGAGCCGATTGCGATTTGAAGGTCAGTTTTTGTGTAATCGGTTGCGGCATTGCTTGTTACGTTGAAGCCCGAAAAAATTACCGGTCCTTGATATTGATACGGACCTTCGATATTGTCAGCGGTGAGGAGAATGATTGCCGAGTTCCATTTGTCGCCGTTGAGACTAAGATACTGACACCATTTGTTCATTGACGGGTTGTAGATAATGTCGGGAGCCCACATGTTGCCTTGAACCGTGAAGTTTGAAACCGCGCCCTGATATGCCGGAATGTCAAAATTTCCCCAGTTGACGGTATTGCCGTTACAGTCTTTTACGCTTGTTACTTTGTTGGTTTTGAAAGCGTTGTTGTAAGAGCAAACCGTGCCGTTGACGTCGCACCACATAGAATTGTTTTCGTCTTCGGAATATACTGCTGTCCAGTTTTTGAGGTCGGTAGTTTTGGCAACGCCCATGTGTGAGCCGAAAACATAATAAGTTTTTTTGCCGTTGATTGTCGCGTAGGTGATTGACGGGTCGTGAACCGAACCGCGTTTCCAACTTTCTTCGTCAGTTATTGAAGATAAAGTTTCGTCTGAAACGGCTTTGTAAGAGACCGTGAAGTTTTTCAAGTAGGAAAATTGTGCGTCCCAATAAGTGCCGTCATCTTTGGTATTGTCTGACCAGAAAGATCCCGTTCCGAAAACCAAATATTCACATTTTGTCAGTAAGTCAAGAATGTATTTGTAATTTGAATTTTCGATAATTGAGCCGTTAACGTAATTGCTTGACGGACTTACTACTAACGAGTTGTCAGCATAAATGGAGAAACCGGTCGTAGAGAATTTTAAGTCGACGTGTGTAAAGTTTGTGTTACTGATAAAACCGTTTGCAATGCCGTAGTTGTTGAGGTTTGCATCAACGTAGTTTCCGAGATAATTAAACCCTAAGTAACCGCCGTTAGTAAAAAACATACGTTGAAAATCGGCGTTGTACCACGAAAATAATGCTCCGAGTACAGCCGTGTTGCCGTAGTTTTTTACGTCAAACGAAATTGTACATTCCTCTATGGTTTTGTCATAGAGAGGGTTCGGGACTTTTAGGGCGGGATTTGCGATTTTTGACGAGCAGGAGGCAACATCAATAACCGTTTCCCCGTCCACCGTTTTGGTGAAGCCGGAATATCCGCTGCCCGAAAAGTCAAGGCGGACTTCCGTCTGTGCCGCAGCGTTAAAATACAATAACGCCATTGCGACGAGAGTCGTTAAAATTGTTTTCATCTTGTTTTAAAAAAAATATAAGTGTTAAGTGTTATTTAAAAAAATGTAAATGTCTAATCAAAAAAATAAAATAAGTGTTATTTTAACGTTAATTTGTCTGCTGCAAAAGTAGGTTTAAAAAATGTGTTTGAAAAATAATTTTTGGTTAAAAAAAGTTAAAGGATATTTTTAGTATGATGTCTTTCTTTATTTTTACCGACAAAAAAATCGGCTTATGAAAATTGTTTTTACTTTTTTGTTTTTGATATTAGCGTGTTTTGTTAATGCTCAGGAGTTTAAAAACGGCACTTTTTTGTACAGAGTAACTGGTGAAAAAACTGTTGAAGTGCTTTCTAACGACAAAAAAATGTCGGGCAACGTTATGATTCCTCAAAGCGTGAGGTTCAATGATGTTGTTTATGAAGTTGCGGCTGTTGCTGATACGGGTTTTGCTAATTGTAAAGGTATCAGCAGTTTGATTTTGCCGTCAACGGTTAAGAAAATCGGCAAACGCGCTTTCTTTAACTGCGTGAATCTCAATTCGCTAAACATT
This sequence comes from Bacteroidales bacterium, assembly GCA_017417315.1. Classification (GTDB taxonomy): domain Bacteria; phylum Bacteroidota; class Bacteroidia; order Bacteroidales; family UBA3824; genus UBA3824. The sequence continues at coordinate 17,716 of JAFPZK010000009.1, read as the reverse complement.
CCTTACGGCGTTAAAAACATTCCCGAAGGCGTTTTTTGCCATTGTGAGGCACTCTACGGAGTTTCGCTGCCTGACGGAATCACTGAAATCGGCGATTATGCTTTTGCCGGTTGCGACAAAATTGTAAAAATAAATCTTCCTGATAAATTACAAAAAATCGGCAACAAAGCCTTTTATAATTGTCTGAAAATTCAGGCGTTGAAACTGCCCGAAGAGGTTTCTGAAATCGGAATACGCGCTTTTCAGGGCTGTTCGGGTTTGGTAAGAATAGAGGTTGAGGAGGAAAACAAGCATTTTGTATCCGTAGAATCTGTTTTGTATACAAAAGATTTGACAAAACTTTTGCGTTATCCGTCGAAAAAGGAAACTCCTCTTTATAATGTTTTACAAGGCGTAAAAGAAATTGAGGAGTTTGCTTTTGAAAGCGTCAACGATTTAATCGCCGTAATACTGCCTTCGGGTTTGTTGACGATTCCCGAATATGCGTTTTTCAACTGCGAAAACCTTCAAAAAGCCGCCTTGCCGTCTACTCTCAGACATATAGGTGAAGGCTCGTTTTTCGGCAGTCCGATGTTAGAGGCTCAGGCAATTCCCGGCGGAGTAGATTTTATAGAGTTCGACCCCGATAAAGGGTTGATTTCGGATTTGGAATAGGTTTTATTTTTCCCCGACATAAATCGCCGAAAGCCCTAACGACAGCCATTCTAACTTTGTGTTTTTGAAACCGGCGTCTTGCATTAAGGTCAAAAATCTTTCGCCGTAGGGAAAATTGTCTACGCTTTTCGGCAGATATTTGTATGCCTCGCTGTCTTTTGAAATCAGTTTGCCCCAAAACGGCAGAACTTTATGAAAATAAAAACTATAACCCGCTTTTACTATTTTGTTCGGCGGCTCGGAGAGTTCCAAAACCACGAGCCTGCCGTTTGGTGTCAAAACCCTGAAAATCTCTTTTAAGCCTTTGGGTATGTCAACAAAATTTCTGACACCGAAGCCGACCGTTACCGCTTCAAAACTATCGTCTTCAAAAGGCATGGCAAGAGAATCTGCTTTCAAAAATGTGATTCTATCGGATAGACCTTTTTTCTCCGCTTTTTTGATTGCGATGTCAAGCATATTTTGCGAAATGTCAATCGCAGTAATTCTTGCGGAAGTTTTTTCGGCTTCGATAATTGTGAAGTCGCCAGTGCCGGCAGCAATATCAAGAATGGTTTTCGGAGAGGCCTTGGAGGCGGCTTTTATTGCTTTTTTGCGCCAAAGTTTGTCAATGCCGAAAGTCAGCGAGTGATTCAAAAAATCGTATTTCGGGGCTATGTTGTCAAACATATCCTCTACTTGTTCGCGCTTGTTTTTTGAAGAGTTTTCGTAAGGTTTTACTTCCATTTTATGTTTTTAAAAATCTGTTTGTCCGTTAAAAATTTTGTCGCCGATAATTTCAAACGTGTATTTGTCGTAAATTATTCTGCGGGCATCTATTACTTTGAAATTCAGTCTGTTGATGTCGAATACTTCTGATTGACCTTCGCCGTCGCGCATAATGTAATACGGAAAATCAGAGGTTTTGCCGTCAAACAAAAGCCGTCTTTCTTCCACAAAATAATAAACTCCGTAGTCGTCTAATCCGTCACCGTGTTTTACAAGGAGTGATTGTGTCAGTTTCAACTCTCCGTTATAAAAATAATATGTAAACTTCTCGTTTTCAAACAAATTTCCGATTCTGCCCTTGTAATATTCCGCCATAAAATACCCGTTTTTCTTTTTCGTCCGATAAAACTGAAAATGTTCGTAATCGTAAAGTTGAATTGTGTCGCCGATGATTTCGTTGTCTTGATCATCAAAAAAATTGTCGGGGTTTTTCACCATTTCGGTGAACACGTATTTTTCGTTTGACAACTCCTTGTTGAAAGCCTTCATTATGGAGTCGGTTTTTACGGCAATGTTTCTTGCCTCCTGTGCCGTAGAAAACAAGCAGAGAAAAATTAATGCGGAAAAAATAGTTAACCGTTTCATAATCGTTTGATTGAAAGTTTATTATATTATGCGTTATCGTCTAAGTCGATGCTACCGTCGGAGTTTGTTGTTATGTCATCGTCAAAACTTGATTTTGCGATGTTGTCTCCGAATTGCGATTCAGGACTTTCGTCGCCGTCTACATCGTTGCGCAAGAGGTAGTCGATTGAATTTATAAGTTCGATGTTTTCTTCGCGTTTTTTCTCTTCAATGGTTGCGGCATCGAGTTCTTCCGGTTTCTTTTCTACGGCAACCTCTCTCTGAATGTTGAATCTGCGGTTACGCAAAATCATTCTTAGCAACGAGACAATGTATTCTAAGTTTACTGACAGATTTTTCGGGGCGGCAAGCGACGGTATTTCGTTGATGACCGTCAGATATTCACCCGAAAAATTAGTTACGCAGAAAACCCTTCCTGCTCCGATTTTTTGTTCGGCATTGTCAATAAAATTATACTCGATTTCTCTAATGTCATCTCTGATTGACGAAATGTCCTGAAAATAAAATTCGTTTGTGGATATTCCGCTTATGGTGTCTTGAAGCCAATTATAATTGCATTTAAAGAGGCTGATGTAATGTTTTGTCAGCACCAAAATCTGAACCCGCCACACCGTATATATATAAGTGCCGTCATTAAGCGGAGAACGCATAATTTGTGAAGAGTCAATTCCGGGTGTTTCCCAAAAGACGGGAACGGGAATGATAATGAAATTTTCAGCCTTGACATCGCTCATATTAAGCCCTAAGGTCGTGATACTGCGCGGTTTAACCGTCTGTTTTAAATCTTTAATCAGCCAAGAAACTATTTGTGCATCTTCCGGACGTTGCGAAAGCATGCGTTTTACCTGAAAGTACGGCGTTATGAATTTGTAGAAATGCCATAGCGCAAACACAAAACACGACGTAGAAAATATCACCGTCGGAACGGCATTTTTAAGATAAAACATCAAAACGATGCCTAAAAAAATTCCTGCATATACCAATATTATTCTGCCTTTGGTAAAAGACGGCAGTTCTATTTTGCCTGCCTTGAAATAGTTGTTAATCAAGAGCCTGCGTTGTTCTTCCGTTATATCGTCAATGTGAACGGTATTTTCCATTTTTTATAATAAACTTTTTATGTTTATGATTTCATTTTTTTTGTTTGAGGAAATCTCGAAACCGGCTTTTTGTCCGATGAAAATTTCCGTATAATTTCCGTTAAATACATAATCCGTGGCATCAAAACTTTTTATCGCCCCGAATCTTTTTAAATCTCCGATGTTAACAATTCTGTAATCGGAAAATTCGTCCGCAAAATCTTCGTCGTTGTACGTTTTTTTTATCCGTCGGATTCCTATATCCAACTGATAATCACCGCGTGAGGTTTTTACTGAAAGATTTTGTATTTTTAAATCAAAAGCATTGTTGCGCTGATTGTCGGGTAGTTTTCTGTAAACGCCGACAGCAGTGTTCAGATAACCTTTTAGCGCAATCAAATCCACTGCTTTTACGATTGACAAAAATACAATTTTTCTTGCAAATAACCGCTCTTTATCATTAAAAATTGAACCCGTTTCCAATAAAATTGATGACGTGCCTTTTTGCATAAAAGTATCACCGAAAGCCTCCGGCGTAAATTTGTCGGTGTATTTTGCTAAACGATTAGGAATCAACTGGTTAATGGCTGTTATGATTCCTGAAATAACTTTTACGGCGCGTTTTCTTGCCGGATTTACACTTCCTATTTCATCACATTCGGGCGCAAGAACTGCCAAAACTGTTTGAAGATTTTCGGGTTTTGAGGTGTAATGCGGTTCCATATCGTGAAGATTCAGCGCGAAATCCGGCGAAAATTCTTTGTGTATCTTTGCTAAAATTCGGGCTTCCGGCGAAACGAGTTTTCTTGCATCTCTGTTGATGTCGATTCCTTGTGCATTTCTACGGTCAAATTTTTCGTTGCCGTCGGGATTCAGAAGCGGAATCATAATTAATTTTACTTTTTTTGACCAGACTTTGTCGGCCTCCAAAAAGTTAATAAAATCCATAAGTGCCTCTGTCGAAACGGGTTCGTTGCCGTGCATTTGCGAAAATATCAAAATTGTCGTTTTGCCGGTGCCGTAGGTCATGACGAAAATTTTGCGCCCTTCAAACGAAAATTCAGGTTCTAAAAAATTTACATTTTTTTTTTCTAAATGTTTGCCGATAACTTGATAAAAATCCGTATATTTGAACCGTCTTTTTCGCAATGACTTTTCTTTATATAGGTCGTAGTTGTTGCTTAAAGCGAGAATATCCATAGCAAAATTTTTCTACAAAAATATAAAAAAAAAATGAAAACGATAGTATTAATATTTGTAATTTCCGTATTTTTTGTTTCTTGCAGACAGACGGACAAAAAAGAAAACATTTTTTATGCAGACCAAGCCGCAGTTTGCAGTGTTGACACAATTAGGGATTTTGACATTTCAAAACTTGTCAACAAAAAAAATAAAGTTAATTTGAAAGTTTTGAAAAACGAAACTCCCGTAACAATCAGTGATTTGCAGACATTAAGGGATACGGCGTTTAAATTTAAAATCGAGCCGTCTTCTGCTGCAAAAGGTTTAACGATTGCCGGCAATGCGGTTTTTTGTTATAACAAAGCCGGAAAACTCGCAGAAATCTTTTTCCATAGTCTTGACGGTAAGCGTGTTTTTGTTTGGCCTGATAATTATGCTTCTTTGTCTGAGGTAAAAAATCCCGACAATACGCTTATAGTTTCGCAGTTGATTTCCAAAATGCAGCGTCATTGGCATAGCCACGTTGAATATATGAAAATTCCCGAATTTCCGGGTTGCATTACGCTTGAACTTTTGCATTCAAAAAGTATTTATATGCTCGGGGAAAACGATTGTGAAGAATCGCGCGGACGTTTTGACATTTCTTCTTTGACGGGACGGGACGGTAAAATGTATGCTATCGCCGACAAGCCCGACACCCGCGACATTTACGAAGTGGACACTTTGAAAGGTAAATTTTATCTGACCCGCGCTTACAAAACCTCTAACATCACGAGCCAAGACCTTGATTTTGAAGTGATTGACGTGATAGGAGACAGGTTTATTTTGGCGGACGAAATTCACGATTTGCTTTATGTTCAAAAAGAAAAAAACGCAGAAGAGTTTGATTCTTTGAGAATTAATTTCAGTATTTTGGGAGAAGATATGCGTCTTTGGAGCGGCAACAATGCCGGAATCGAAGGTATGACCGTTGACAACAAAAATTATCTTCTTTACATTGCCAAAGAGCGCAATCCCCGCAGAATGTTTGTTTATGATATGAAGTCAGGAAAACTTACCGCGCCATACGATAATGAAATTTTACCGAATGACGGCGATGTTTCGGATTTGTATTACGAAAACGGATTCTTGTATATTCTTGACCGTCAGAATTGTTTGGTAAGACGGTTTGACGTTAAGACAAAGAAAAGTGTTTATGCAAGTTTCAAGAAGTTTTCTAACAACGGCACGCAGCATAATTATCACGCAGACTACGGCATGGCGGAGTCTCTTTGGCTGACAAAGAACGCAATTTTTGTCGGTTTTGACAATAATGCTGACCCCGTCACAAAATTCGGCGAAGAAGTAGGACTTGAAAAAGGCAGCACAAAACCTTCGATTTTTGTTTTCAAACGTCCCAAAGGTTTTTAACACATACAAAAAAAAACGGCTGCTTTTCGGCAGCCGTTTTTTTATATGTGTTATGAGAAAAATTATCCTCTGATAGCAACGATACCGGGAAGTTGTTTGCCTTCCATGTATTCGAGCATTGCGCCGCCGCCGGTAGAAACGTAACTTACTTTGTCAGCAAGACCGTTCTTGTTGATTGCAGCAACTGAATCGCCGCCGCCGATAAGCGTGAATGCACCGTTTGCCGTTGCTTTTGCAACTGCCTGTGCGATTGCTGATGTACCTTTTGCAAATTTTTCCATCTCGAAAACGCCCATAGGTCCGTTCCAAATAACGGTCTTAGAGTTAACGATAACTTCTTCAAATTTTGCAATTGATTTTTCCGCGATGTCCAAGCCCATCCAGCCGTCAGGTGTGTTGTTAACGTCTGAAACTTGTGTGTTGGCATCTTTGTCGAATTTGTCAGCGTTAACAGCGTCAACCGGCAAATATACGTTTACGCCTTTTGCTTTTGCTTTGTCAAGAATTTCTTTTGCAAGGTCGAGTTTGTCTTCTTCGCAAAGTGAATTACCGATTTTGCCGCCGAGAGCCTTAATAAAGGTGTAGGTCATGCCGCCGCCGATGATAAGGTTCTGAACTCTGTCCAAAAGGTTGGTGATAACGTTGATTTTGTCAGAAACTTTTGCACCGCCCATGATAGCCGTGAAAGGTTTGCGGGCGTTGTTAAGTACCTGATCCATAGCATCGAGTTCCTTGTTGATAAGGAAACCGAACATCTTTTTGTCCTCAGCAAACGAATCAGCGATAACTGCCGTTGAAGCGTGTTTACGGTGTGCCGTACCGAAAGCATCGTTTACATAAACCTCTGCGTAAGAAGCAAGTTTCTTTGCAAAATCAGCCTGTTTTGCTTTCATTGCTGTTTTAGCAGCCTCAAAGTTAGGATCGTCTTTTTCGATACCTCTGGGTTTGCCTTCTTCCTCAGCGTAGAAACGGAGGTTTTCAAGAAGAAGAATCTGACCGGGTTTCAATGCAACAGCCTGAGCGTCTGCGTTAGCGCAGTCTTCTGCAAACTGAATTGCGGGAACGCCGAACTCTTTTGTGTACTTCTCAATAGCAGGGATAATCTGTTTGAGTGAAAATTTTGCATCGCCTGAGTGCGGATCTACGTTTTTAGGTTTGCCCATGTGCGACATTAAGATAGCCGCTCCGCCGTCTTCGATGATTTTTTTGATTGTCGGCAACGCGCCGCGGATTCTCGTATCGTCAGAAACCTCGCCGGTTTCTTTATTCAAAGGCACGTTAAAGTCTACTCTGACAATAACTTTTTTGCCCTTAAAATTGTAATTATCAATCTTTTGCATGAATAATTAAATTTTATGTTGATTTTAAAAAATTTACAAATGCAAATTTATTATTTTTTTTTATTAACTCCAATACTTTTTTTACAAAAAAAATACTTAATTTAGTGCGGTTTTTTATACAAGAAAATTGGCGGTATGAATTATATAGTTGTCAATGATTCACAGATGTTGGTTGACGGTTTTGTCAGTTATGACGGCAGTTGCAGCGAGGCTCAAATAGAAAATGCTTGTGGGCTTTTTATCAGGGTTTTCGGCTCTAACAGCGAAATTGCCGTTATGTCTAATTTACTGGAATTCGAAATCTTAGCAGTCGTAAAAGAGCCTTATTATCAACGCTCCGGCTTTTTCCTCGAACATTCTGACAGAAAGTTTGAGGGAGAGGTTGTCTCTATTGCCCGTGACCGTATTTCTAATCCGGTGAAATATGTTAACATTCTTTATCATCCTAACCGCACATACGGAATAGGTATTCCTATGTGGATAAAGGACAAATGTATCGGGTACATAATGAGCGGACCTTTTAATTTTGAAGATTACGAGCAACAAACGATACTTACCTCAGTGCCGGTAATTTCAAAAAGAAGGTTGGAATACGCCGTTTTGAAAGTTATCGAAACCGCTTCAAAAATTCTTGAATATAGTTTCAGATACGTTTCCGAGACGGATTACGGTCCTAAGATAGACTATGATTCGATTTTTAAATACGGCAACTATTACGATTTTAATCTGATAACCGACACTTATATATTAAGCCGTGCTACGGGAGAGATTTTGGGACTTGAAGACCCGACAACATGTACTTTGGAACGTTTTTATGCTATGATTGTTCCCGAAGACCGTCAAAGGGTAGGGCATTTTTTGAAGGATAACGTTGTGATTGCCGGTAAGCCTTTTACATTAGAAACTCAAATTGTCCGTCAGAATGACGGCAGAAAAGTTTGTATAGAAATAAAAGGTGTAACGGTTAAGGACGAAAACAATTTTGCCGTAAGAGTTCTCGGTACGGTGCTTGACATTACGGAAAACCGCAAAATTCAAAACCGTCTTGAAGAAGAAATCGAGGCAAAAAACCGTTTGATGAAAATCATCGGGCATGATTTGAAAAATCCGTTTAATTCGTTAATCGGTTTTGCGAGGCTTTTGTCTGAGGCGTTAAATTCAGGCGATTATGACGGGGCAAAAGAATATACGGATATAATAAGAACTTCTGCTTCTGAGGGTTATGATTTGCTTGTCAACCTTTTGGATTATTCTAATTCGCTCTCAGGAGATTTAAGTTTGGATATTCAGACGATACCGCTATGTCAGATTGTGGAGTCGGTTGTGGATTTGATTTCGTCGCAGGCGTATAGAAAGTTGGTTAAACTTGATAATTTAGTCGGCAGGGATATTATAATTTCGGCTGACGAATATAAAATTTCGACGGTTATCAGAAATTTGGTTTCTAATGCCGTGAAGTTTTCTTTTGAGTCAACTGTCGTGAAAATTTTTGCAGAAAGACTTCTTGACGGTAAAGTTAAAGTTTCGGTTTCTAATTCCGGTGATGAAATTCCGCAAAATAAAATAGAAAAAATAAATTCGGGAGCCTCGGTTGCTTCTACCTTGGGGACTGCCGGCGAAAAAGGTACGGGCTTCGGTTTGAGGCTTTGTATGAAGTTTTTGGAACTTCATAACAGCCGTCTTTTTGCTGAAAGTAAAGACGGTGTTACGGTGTTTAGTTTTATAATTTGAGTAAGAAAAGAATGGTGAAGTATTTTTACATATTATTTTTAACGGTTTTTGCATTCTCTTTTCAGGTAAAGGCGCAAAAAACTCAGTCTGCAATGCTCAAATGTGTTGAGACCGGTGTTTATAATGTATCTGAAATAGAAGATTATGCGAAAAAGGTTAATGATAGCAAACTTTACCGTTTTGCCGTTTTGATAAATTCAGTCAGCGGAGAAGATTCTGTTGCGGCTATTCAAACATTTTTAAAGGCGGAGGCTTGTGCCGAAAAATTTAAAAACGAAACTGATAAAAATATCTTATTATCAGCGGTTTACATTCGTTGGGGAAACTTCTCGAAAGACAGAGGCTGCTATGCAGAGGCTCAGGAAAAGTTTAACAAGGGACTTAATTTTGTGATTAATGCCGTAAACAAAAAGCATGAATGTATGGTTTTTCTTGCCTTGGCAGAAAGTGTTGTCGCCTCGTTTGAGGTTTTGATGAAGAATTTTCCGAAAGCGCGGCTGTTGTGCGAGGAGGCTGAAAGTATTTTTTCTGACGAAAGATTTTCATACCTTAATATATGTATCGAAGGCAAAGCCTCGGTCTTGAACTCGCACGGAATCGTCTCGGCAGAAATTCCGCAGTATTCGGTAGCAAAGAAAAAATATGCTGAAGCAATAGAACTTTATACGCTTTTGCAAGAAAAGTCAGGGAAAAATTATGATTATGAAAAAGCATTGGTTTATAATAATTTAGGCGTTTTGTTCGACAATGCCGGAAGTCTTGAAGAGGCACTTTCTAATTATAATTCGGCAGAAAAAATCTTAGAAAAACTCTTTTCGGGAAATCAAAACGTTATGACACTGTATGCAAAACTGCTTACCGATAAGGGAAATCTTTATCGGAAACTTTCTTTGCATGACTCTGCTACCGTATGTTTAGAAAAGGCTTTGCAGATTTTTAACGCAAAAACTTCTTTTACCGAAGACGAAAAAGTTCAACTGTCAACACTTTATAATAATTTAGCGGTTTTGAACAGGACTGAAAAAAATTATGAACAGGCTGACGAATTTTATACTTTGGCTTACCGAATCAGAAAAGACCTCGCTATGAAATCTGACGGTTATTTAGGTCTTTGGGCTGACGTGCTGACTAATTACGGAATGTTCTGTGTTGACAATGCCGATATTGATTTGGCTGTTTATTATTTGGAACAAGCGGCTTTTTCGCGTGAAAAAATCGTCAGCATAGACCCTTCTGACGAAAACAAAAACGCATTGGCAGAAAGTTATGACAATTTGGCATACGTTTGTATGTTTTCCGGCGATATGTCAGGGGCAAAAAGAAATTACGAACTCTCTGGCGAAACACGGGGCAAAATTTTATCGTCTGCCCCCGGAGAATATCTTGACAGTTATTACAACACGCTTTCTAATCTTGCCTCTATATATAATAAGGAGGATAATTTTGACAAAGCGGTTCTTGTTTTGACTACTTTGCTTGAAGCCTTGGAGCAAAATTCCGATACATCTTCGGAGAATTACTATTATAAAAGTGCGTTGACGGATTATAATCTGGCTTTAACTTACGGTTATGCCGGTAAAAAAACGGTTGCATATACCGTTATGAAAAAGGCTTACGAAGAGATTTCAAAAATAAGCGGCGGACAATCAGGAAAATATGTGACGGAAACCGGTGAAATTCTGCTTCAACTCGGTAATTGTGCTTTTGACAGCGGTGATTTCCCGTATGCGGAATTAACGTATAAAAAAGCCGTTGATCTTAGGACTTCGCTTGCTGAAAAAAAAATTATTTCGTATGCCTCGGCAGCAAGTGCGCTTAATAATCTCGGATTGTTGTATTATGCCCTTGAAGAGCGTGAAAAAGCAGACGAGTGCTTTTTTAAGGCACAAAAATTGTTTGAAACTATATCAGAGGAGGATTACGATATAGAAGCGGCAACCGCATTCGCAAAAACTGCTATCAATATTGCTGAATGTACTCTCAAAAACCGCTCTTCAAACCGTGAACTCTTAAAACACGCAGGAGAGATTCTCAAACCTTTTACCGAAAATCCCTCTGCCGGATATTATTACGGATATTTACAAAAAGTATTGGCAAACTTGAAAAAATAGGATTATGATAAATTTTGAAGACGATATACGGGAGTATAACGAAACGGTTGAAAAGTTGCAGACGGAAAATCAAGCGTTGAAAGACGTTTTGAGCCGTTATCAAATTTTCAGCGGGTATTCTTCTTTGCCTAATCTCGAATCGGATTTAAAGGCAAATCTTGAATATGCAGAAAAACTGCTCGCAGTATGTTTTTCAGACCTCCTTATTCCCGCTTTTTCGGGACAGTTGCTTTCTGACGGAGAAGACGGTATGTTTTCGGATTTTGTCTATACGAGAGTAAACAAAGAGTTTGCACGGTTTTGTAGTATGGACGCAAAGAATATCTTGGGCAAAACCGAAAAAGAACTCAGGATTTTTAATTCTCCGCTTTGGTTGGACGGCGTTTTAAAGTCAACTAAGATATTAGAGCCGGTGAGTTTGAAAATTAAGGAAAATGACGGCGTTGTCTTTGAAGTGAAAATCGTTGCTTTGAAACACGATACGTTTTTCCTTCAATTCAAAACCGTTGGCATAGGAACTTCTGAGGGTAAAAAACTTAAAGAAAATTTGGCGTTTACACGCTCTATCGTCAATGCTTTGCCTATTCCGTTGTTTTACAAAGACATCGACGGGGCTTATGTGCTTTGTAACGAGAGTTATTCAAAAACCTTGGCAGGAGTGCCGCCTGAAAAAATAATCGGGAAAAACGTTTTTGAATTTCAGGACTGGCTCTCGACGGAAACCGCTGAATTTTCGCATAATAAGGATTTAGAACTGTTGAACGGCAGCGGTATTCAAGTTTATGAAGGTGCCATTAAATGTGCTGACGGTCTGACACGGGTGTATATTATAACGAAAACTCTCATAAAAGATTCAGAGAAACGTCCCGTCGGGATTTTGGGCGTTATGCAAAATATTGACGAAATAATAAAAACGCGACGAGAGTTAGCCGAAAGCGAAAGCCGTTATAAGTCGCTGTTCAATTCTATTTCGCAGCCTATTATCGTAGCCGATGTTGACGGAAATATCGTTCTCTGCAATTCTACGGCGGTAGAACTTTTTGAAGAAGAATACGACCCGAAGACAGGTGATAAAAAAATTCCTGCCGAGACTTTAACCGACAAAGACTTTATCCGTACCGTTATAGAAACGGGTGAGGTAATGACACGCCGCGTTTCGGTGGTTATAAGAGGAGAAGAAAAATGGTATCTTTCTACCCTGCAACCTTTGAACGATGCTTTCGGCGAAAAAGTCGTTCAGATAATTTCGAGCGATATTACCGAAATCAAGAAATATCAGAGCGAACTTCTTAAACAAAAAACTCATGCCGAGGACTCGTCAAACTTAAAGACGATTTTCCTCGCTAACATAGCACACGAGACAAGAACGCCCGCTAATATTATCAACGGACATATACAAATGATTCAGTCGGGACTTCACCCCGAAAAACTTAATTCTTATCTCGCAACTATTTATAAGAATATTTTTAAACTCCTTGATATTATCGACGATATTGTGGAACTTTCAAAAATAGAATCGGGACAGATAAAATTAAGGCACGAAATATGCAGTATCAATTCAATAATAGAAGACTCGTTTGTATTTTTGAACGATTTTCTCGAAGAATCGGGCAAAAAGTTAGAATTAAAACGAAGTTGTACTTTCAACGAATATGAGGCGTTGATTTATGCCGACAACCAGTATATCAGTCAGATACTTAAAAAACTGATTGCTAATGCGGTAACCTTTACGCAGAAGGGGTATATAACCATAGGTGCTGCTATAGAAGACGACAAAGTATTGTTCTTTGTAGAAGACACCGGCATAGGTATTCCTGAGGATAAACTTCAAGTTATCTTCGAGAGATTCCGTCAGGCTGACGAGGGTGCGGCACGACAATACGGCGGCAACGGTTTAGGTCTTGCAATCGCTAACGAACTCGTAAAACGTATGGGCGGTGTGCTTAAAGTAAAAAGCGAGGTTGCCAAAGGCTCTGTTTTCAGTTTCACGATTCCGTATAAAAAAGCGGGTATGTAAGCAGTTTTTTTGATGAAATTATGAAAAGTTTTTTCTTTAAAATATTAATTTTTGCGTTTTCGGCGGCGGTGTTGCTGCCGGAAAATGTTTTTGCGCAAAAAGATTCTTTGGACGATATTTTTTACGGTTATATAAAAAAGTATGAAGAAAATTTTTCTTCAAAACCGTATGTTTCTTCCCGTTATGCCGACAGCGCGAGACGTTTTGCTACTAATAACGTAATGGACAGCCTTACGCTCGCCTTGTCGTACAGATGTTACGGAAGAATTAAGTACGTTACCAGAAAATATCCTGAGGCTCTGCAATATCAACTCCGCGCTTATAAAATATATATGAAGGCGGAATTGCAAAACGAAATCGCAACTTCGTTGGTGGATATTGCAAAAATTTATTATGCTCAGGAACTTTACGACTTGGCGCAGGAATATTGTCTTAACGTTATAGAAATATGTAACAAAAACGATTTCGCTGAAATAAAAGCCGATGCTTACAGCGTTTTAGGAAGAGTGGCTATTCTTTCGGGCAGCGGTTTCAACGAGGCGGTCTTTAATATGAAATACGCCCGTAAAATCTACGATTCGCTTAATATTTCTGACAAAATGTTTGACATCAACGCTTTTTTGGCGCGGGCATACATTCACGGCAACTCATACGATTCGGCTATGAAGTATCTTAACATGAACTTCGATGAATATCGTCTGGCGGCTCAAAAAGGCAAAATAGCAATCACTTACAACACTTGCGGCGATATTTATTACGAAACCGAAGATTATAAACAGGCTTTACAATATTACCGCACGGCAAGAGGTATTTTTCAGGAATGTGATATGGTGTACAACGTTATGAATGTCAAGTACAATATAGCAAAAGTACATTATCAGAGCGATGATTTCGACAATGCAGCCAAAGTTTCAGATACACTTTCTCGTGAAGTATTGGATTACGAAAACCGTTTCAAGACAAAAGAATATTCTTTGAAACATAAAGTTTACGGTATTTTATACAATTCTTATCTCAAACTCGGAGTTAAAGATTCGGCTCTGAAATACTGCGACCTTTATGCTCGCGGCGGCGACAGCATTTTTATCGTCAAAAACAGAGAACGTGTCATCGACTTTTTTATAAGTATGGAGGGACACCGTCAGCAGGACGAATTGTTGCAAGAGAGTTTTAAGAAAGAAAGAATTAAGTTTGAAGAAGCCGAACTCAGTTACAGACGTATCTGTTTTATTCTGATAGGCATTATATTTTTGCTAATTGCCGGTTTTATGGTCTTTATGCGCTGGTATAGAGGCAGTGTTACCGAAAACAAAGCACTCACAAAGGCTAATGCTCTTTTGGATAAAGAGATTCAGGAGAGAAAACGTACCGAGGCAGACCTTAAAAGTTCGGAAGAAAAATACAGGTTTGTGTTCCGGAAAATGCCTGTCGGGGTTATTCAGTTCAACGAAAAACTTGTTGTTACCTCCGTCAACGATGCGTGTATGCAGATTTTGGGCATTAAAAACAAGAGCCTTATCGGTATTAACGTTACGACGGTGCTTCCGCCTAAACTTTTTGACGAACTTCGCAGCCTCAGCGACGAAAAAGACGAAGATGCGGTCATTAAACATGAACTCGATTTAAAGACCCCTGACGGTGATGTTTCCGTTGAAGCGGTTTTGAAGTCATATTATTATAATTCGGGTATTGATGTCGGACGAGCCGGAATCATTATGATTCAGGACATTACGGAAAGAAAACAGGAAGAAAAAAACGAAGAAGGCAGATTTGCGACCGTCAAAAATACTTTTGATATGCTTCCTGATGCGGTTTTCCGTCTTGACGAAAAAGCGGATTATATTTTTGCGAAAGTTCCCGGTCTTACGCCTGAAAAGCAACAGGCATATTTAGGGCGTAATCTCAGGGCTATGACCGACGGTTCGCTTATGATAAAGTTTCTTGTCGCCTTTAATAATGTTAAGAAAACGGGTGAGCCGCAATATGTTGAATATCAGGCAGACAATTCTCCCGATAAGATTAAGGAGGCGAGATTCAGCCTTTGTGTTGACAACACCGTCCTGCTTACAATCCGCGATGTCAGCAAAGATAAGCCTGCTGATGAGGTTAAAACCTCTCCCGTAAAATCCGACCGTGAGGTCAGCAAAGCGGATACCGAATTTATTAACGGTATGTCAACCGAACTGAAAGAACCGTTGGAGGTTATATTAAGAAGTTGTGAAATTCTTGCAGCAAAAAGCACCGATGCAGAGTTTTCAGTCTTGTTGAGGGAGGCTATTAACGCTGCTTCGTATGCTAACGAAACGCTTTCTGACGTCTTGAAACTTTCTAAGGCGACGGGTACGCAGGAAAATTCACCGTCAGACTCCTTAAATCCCGTTGCGGTTGCCGAAGACGTGTTTAAGATTTTTCAGCACCGAGCAGCAGAAAAGAACCTTGAATATAAGTTTACTTTTTCTGACACCGTACCTAAGGCTCTTGAAATGGACGAAATACGTGTTCGTCAAATTTTGTTCAACCTTTTGTCTAATGCCGTTAAATATACCGAAGAGGGCGGGGTTTACCTTTTTGTTTCGGCAAAAAATGTCTTAACAGACCGTGCTGATTTGGTATTTGAGGTAAAAGATACGGGTAAAGGCTTAAACGGTATGCAGTTAGAGGATTTGTTCAGTGGTTCGGGGCTAAGGCGCGGGCTTGTGATTTCCAAGAAGATGGCTGATTCTATGAAAGCGACTATCGAAGTAAAATCGCAGGAAGGCGACGGCAGTGTTTTTGTTCTTACGGTTCCTAACTTGTTGAAGGGCGGTGTTGACTCTCAGGAGGTTAACGCTGATGAGGCAGCCTCTTGCGCTAAGAAATTGCGTAATCAGGACGTTATGAAAGAGTACGTTTCGGTGATAAAATACGCAGTTATACCGGAATTTAAGTCCTTGAAATCGCAGATTTCGTTTAAGGAACTCAGTGATTTTGCAAACCGTTTCCGAGAGCAGTCCGTTAATTGCAATATGGAAAAAGGCGTAGAAATTGCGGATAAGATGATTGCGGACATCAAAAATTATGACATTTCTAATATAATCGTTGATTCTAAGAAGATTGAGCGTTATATTCAGGAGATAGTGAAATAAAAAAAGTCATAATTTATTTGGTTATATTAAATTAATATTTAACTTTGCAGAGTAGTTTTATCAATAGACAATTATAGTTAACACTAAGTATTAATAATTAAAAATAGGAAATTATGGCAGAAGAAATTCAGCAAGGCGGCGCACCTCAGAAAGAGTTGCAGTCGAAAACCACAATGATTTTAATTTGTGTGTTTTTAGGATGTTACGGTATTCACCGTTTGTTGATGGGTTATTCTAATTGGTGGCTTCAATTGATAACTCTCGGTGGTTGTGGTATTTGGACACTTATTGACCTTATCAAAATCATTCAGGGACAAATGCCTATGGCAGACGGCAGACCGTTGAAACAAGATTAATGGTTGATGTATTTTTTATAAACACCGGAGAGTTTTATCCTTATGACTCTTCGGTGTTTGTTGTTATTTTTAGTGTTTATACCTTTGGTCAAAGTCCCCAAAATCCGTATTTTTGGTATTTATACCTTTGGTCAAAGTCCTCAAAATCAGTATTTTCTCCATTTATCCCCTTTGTAAAAATCCTTTTTTTAACTTTATTTAACAATTACCACAAAATCCCTGCTACAATAGCATAGATTTAGATTTTATGTATAAAAAAATATGACAAAATCATTAAAAAAATAGCAAAAAACAATCTAAACATAAAAAAATATCAAGAATAATTTGCATAATTCAAATAACGCTTTTATCTTTGCAGCGTAATTTTAAAACAACAAATTTAAATTTTAAGAGAAATGAAAAATTTAGTAATTAGAAAAAGAGTGCAAAGTTTCACCAACAAACAGTTTGATGAATTTATGCAGCGAGTTGTTGAAGTGTCGGACTCGTTAAAGAACAACACTTTGAGTAAGTATGTTACGGATTTAAAAAATTCGGTAAAAGAGTTTCATGACAGTCGTGTGTCTAAATCGACGACGTCTTATACTCAGAAAATCAACGACATCGGTATTCAAGCAGATGCGATTTTCAGAAAGATGAAATTAGCGGTTGATTATTCGGAGGTTTGGCAGACTTCGCAGATTAAGGACGCGGCAGTAAAAATCAAGGACGTATTTTCTTGTTTCGGCAACATTCCGGCGGTCGGCATTGTTAAGAAGTTTGTTGATTATGATTCCTTGGTAACGCAATTACAGGCTGATAAACAGTCGGTTAGCGCATTGAAGTTAGACGAGTCGCTTTCGCAGATTTCTACATTGATTCGTCAGTATAGAAAAGCGTTGGTAGAGAGGGACGAGTATTCTTCTTCGTTGAAAGGTAAGCGCAGGGCGGCACGTGTTAAAGCGTGGTACGATTTTGTAACATTGCGTTCAAAGGTAGAGGCATTTGCGGAGATGAACGGCGAAAAGGACGTAGAGACGTTTGTATCGCTTGTTAATGAGGCTATGATAAGGGTTGTGCCTAAGGTTTCACCCAAAACGGATAATAAGGAATAGTTTTTTTAGTAATATATATGTAGTATTAATCCCGGTGAGATTCCGATTTCGCGAGAAATCCGAATCCCGGGATTATTTTTTTTCCACTTTTTCCCCCTTGTAACCCCCACATTTACAACACATAGAAACTTTTTTTGAAAAAAGATTAAAAAAAATTTTGTGGAAATAAAAATTCGCTCTACCTTTGCACCCGCAAAACGAAAGGAACGAGGTTCTTTAAAGAGTTAGAGATTGAGTTTTTAACGAAGAATTAACTTTAAAAAT
>JAFPZK010000008.1 GCA_017417315.1 Bacteroidales bacterium | reverse complement strand
TTGTCTTTTGGTAGATGCGTATTCAGCAATATTAAAACCGCTTGTCAAATCGTCCAAAGTAACGGGCGATACACCGGTTATAAAAATTCTCTCAAAATTTCCCTTGAACTTTTTGAAAACATCGCGGTAAAAACCTTCACCGTGAGTGATTGATTTATAGACGTTTTCACCTTTTAGCGACCAAACGGTGTTGGTAAAATTGTCGTATTCGTCAAGGATAAGGTAAAGATGGTAGCCTTTGAGTTTGGCGGCGTCAGCAATCTTATTTATCCTAAGTGGCGAATATTTTTCGCTTTTTATCTCGTCATAAAACCCCGGATAATACATATCCTCATATTTTTTTGCGAAAACCTCTGTCCGCAGTGCAAGATACGTGTAAAACCTTTCTTCAAGGTGTTCCGATTCGCCGGCAACCTGCGAAAAATCAAGTGTCAAAACCTGATAATAATTTCGCCACTTGGTCGGGTGTTCGTGGACGTAAAGACCAGAAAACAGCGTGTCGAAATTATCTTTTTCCTTGATGTCATAATAATGCTCCAACATACTCAGAAACAGACTTTTGCCGAATCTCCTCGGACGGACAATCAGCATAAAATGACTGTCTTTTTCGATTTTGTCTATGTACATAGTTTTATCGACGTAATAAAGATTTTCACGCCGTACCTGTCCGAAATCGTTGATGCCCTGTGGCAAAAGTTTTACTTTCTGCTCCATAATGAAAATGTTTTGGCAAAGATAAAAAACATTTTTATTAGTTACAATTTTTTTGCTAAATTTGCATTTCCAAATTTTAAGAAAAATGACAAAACATTCTGATACCGCGCTTTTGATAATTAATTACGGTACGCCGGAAAAGCCGGAGAAAAAATACGTTAAAAAATTTTTAAAGGAACTTCTTAATTCAAAACACGTTATGACGATGAACGCTTTGGGAAGAAGCCTTTTGGTTAACTGTATAATCGTGCCTTTCCGCGTAAAACATTCCTTGAAAATGTATCAAAACTTAAACGCAAAACACGGAATGTTGTTGAAGACTATTTCTGAAAGTTTCGTGCAAAAAGTTCAAAACGTTTTGAAGGAAAAAGCCGATGTTTATCTTGCCATGACTGCGGGATTTAATTTGTTAAAAGACGTTTTGAAAGAAGTTACGCAAAAAAACTACCGCCGTCTGATTATCGCGCCGATGTATCCGCAATACACCGAATCTACTTGGGGCAACGCTTTGGATTCAGTTTACGGATTTTTTAAAGAACGTTTTAACATTCCTCTAATCAACACGTTAGATGTTTTTTATGATAAAGAGCCGTATTTGGAGTCAATGAAAAAACTTTTTGAAAAGGAACTTCTTGGGTTTGATTTTGATAGAATTGTTTTTTCTTATCACGGCATTCCGCTTTCACACCCTAACTCTAACGATTATATTTTTCAGTGTCAGGAGACTACGCGCCTTATTTGCGAAAAAACGGGAATCGCGCTTGAAAAGGCCGAAACTTCTTTTCAGTCAAGAATGTCTGAGGGGTGGACAGTGCCTTTTACTGATGAGGTCGTTACGGATTTGGCAAAAGAGGGCGTTAAGAAAATCGCCGTCGTTGCGCCGTCTTTCACTGTTGACTGTCTTGAAACCGTTATCGAACTCGGCGAAACCTTGAAAGAAAATTTCATGAAAAACGGCGGTACTGATTATAAACTTATTCCGTGTCTTAACGACCGGGATTTTTGGGTTGAGAAGTTTTGCAGCTTAGTGTCTTGAAAAAATATACCGCAACGCTGAAAGCTACTATTGCCGAGACCGAATCAGAGAGCGGCTGACAAATTTCAACGCCTTTTAAACCGATAAATTCCGGCAAAATCAAAATCAGCGGAATAAAAATCACGCCTTGCCGCATAACGGAGGTTACGGAGGCTAACAGTTTTTGTCCCGTTACTTGTAACAACATGTTAGTCAAGATGATAATGCAGTTAAAAGGCAGAGAAAGCCCGTAATAGAGAAAAGTTTCCGTACCGATTTCGATAACCCTCGGAGAATCGGCTCTGAAAAACCGCATAATAGTTTCCGCTTGAAAAATGCAATATAAGCCGCCTAAAATCAAAATCGTAAGACAAACCGTTAACGAAAATTTGTATGCTTTTTTTACCCTCAAAAAATCTCCCGCGCCGTAAGCAAAACCGACAACCGGCTGATAACCTTGTCCGAAACCGCCTACTAATGAAGTGATTAGAAAACTTACCCTTCCGACAATGCTCATTGCCGCAACCGCAGCATCGCCGTATTGTGCGCCGGCGCGGTTTAGCAAAACGGTTGCTAACGCCGAGCAGCCTTGACGGAATAACGACGGCATTCCCGTTGACATTATCAAAAAATATACGCCCGGATTTTTTGAGACGAATTTTGCTGACATTTGCAGCATTGAAGACTTTTTGCAGAGTGCGGTCAACATTACTAAAAAACTGATAGCCTGGCAGATAATCGTTGACAGAGCCGCGCCTGCAATCCCCATGTCAAAAACGAAAATAAAAACCGGGTCAAGTATTATGTTGACAATCGCGCCGGACATTACGCCCGCCATCGCAAAGACAGCCCGTCCTTGCGCTCTTAGTAAGTTGTTGAAAACAAAGCCCGTACATGCAAACGGCGTTCCTAAGAAAATTATCCTCGAATATTCCCTTGCATACGGCAAAATCGTCGGCGTAGAGCCTAAATGTCTTAAAATTAATTCGTTACCGAAAATGCCGAACAATCCGAGACAAAGGCTTATGAAAACGGTCAGCAGTACTGCTGATGAGGCAATTATTGAGGCTTTGAAATTGTGTTTCCGTCCCAAAAACCTCGAAATATTGCTTCCTGCGCCCATTCCAATCCAAAAGCCGACCGCCTGAATCATTGCAATCAGCGGCAAGCAAACGCCCGTTGCCGCCGTCGCTGAATCGCCGAGTTGCGATACAAACCACGTGTCAGAGGCGTTGTAAATCGCAGAGGTCATCATTGACAACATTGTCGGTGCGGCAAGACTCGGTATGAGCCTTTCGACCGGTGTTTGCGTCATTTTTCGGTATTGTTCGCCGTCAGAGTTCATTATAAATCGCTTTCCTTGATTTCTTCTAATTCCAACCAACGCATTTCTTTTTTTTCCGTAAGTGCGAGAATTTCTTCCAAACGTTTTGAAAGTTTCGTGATTTCTTCAATTTCGGAAACCTCGCCCGAAAGTTTGGCTTCAATCTCTTGTTTTTCAGCGTTTAAGGCGGAAAGTTCCGCTTCTAACTGCTGGTGTTCGGTTTTGAGTTTAAAAGTAAAGTTCTTTTTACGTTTTTCGCGAGTGTCGGTATTTTGCGGCTTTTCTTTTGCTAACGGCTTTTCGTCCTCTTTTTCAGTGAGATAGACGGTGTAATTGCCCGGAAAATTCTTGATTTCGCCGTCTCCTTTAAAGACAAAAAGCGAATTTGCAACCTTGTCCAAAAAATATCTGTCGTGAGAAACCACAATCAAACAGCCCGAAAAAGCGTTCAAATACTCTTCCAAAACGTTTAACGTAATGATGTCCAAATCGTTAGTCGGCTCGTCAAGAATCAAAAAGTTAGGATTTTTCATCAAAACCGTCATCAGATAAAGTCTGCGTTTTTCGCCGCCGCTGAGTTTTGCCACGGGAGAATACTGCATTTTCGGCTCAAAAAGAAAATATTCCAAAAACTGCGATGCCGAAAGTCTTTTGCCGTCAGAGAGTTCAATAACTTCGGCAATGTTTTTGATAACGTCGATAACTTTCTGATTTTCATCGTATTGAATACCGCTTTGACGGTAATATGACGTTACGATGGTCTCTCCGAACTCCGCCGAGCCGCTGTCAGGCTCAATGTTGTGCATTATTATATTAAGAAGTGTTGACTTTCCGCAGCCGTTAGAGCCTACGATGCCGATTTTGTCGAATTTCTGAAAAGTGTACGAAAAATCTTTTATCAGCGTTTTGCCGTCAAAACTTTTTGAGATGTGTTTTAGTTCCAAAATTTTGTTGCCGAGACGGTGAGCCGTGCCGGTTGCGATTTCAACTTTTTTGTCGTCAATGCGGCTTTGGGCAAATTCTTTGAGTTTGTAGAAATTGTCGATTCTGTATTTTGCTTTTCCGCCCCGCGCTTTCGGCATTCGCGAAATCCAGTCAGCCTCACGCCTTAATATATTGTTTGCTTTGGTGATTGCGGCGTTAAAGTTTTCTATACGTTCTTGACGTTTTTGTAAATAATAACTGTAATTACCAGTGTATGAGTAAGTTTTGTTATTGTCAATTTCGATGATATTGTCGCAGACGTTGTCCAAAAAATATCTGTCGTGAGTTACCATCAAAAGGGTAGTGCGTGTGTCTTTGAGATATTTTTCGAGCCATTCGGTCATAAAAGTATCCAAATGGTTGGTCGGCTCGTCAAGAATAAGCATGTCGGGACGTTCGATTAAAACATCGGCAAGTGCGATTCTTTTTTGCTGACCGCCTGAAAGTTCCGAAATTTTTTTATCAAGGTCGTCAATTTTTAGTTTGCCGAGAATTTGTTTCATCTGAACCTCGTAGTCAAGTTCCTGAAAATCAGAAAGATGATTTTGGGCTTTTTTTGCAGACAAAGCGATATGCTCTTTTATTGACAGTTTTCCTTCTAAATGCGGCTGTTGCGGCAAATAGCCTACTGAAATGTCGTTTTTGAAAACAACATTGCCCGAATCGGCAGTTTCTTTTTTGCCGATTATGTTAAGAAGTGTGGACTTTCCTGCACCGTTTTTTGCGATTAAAGCCGTTTTTTGGTCTTTCATAACCGAAAAACTGATATTTTCAAACAAAAGGTTGTCGCCGAAACTCTTTGTTAAATTTTCGACTTGAAGATACGTTATCATTCTGATTATCAAGTTATAATTATTATTTAAGGCAATTAAGCCGCCTTACGGGGTGCAAAATTACATAAAAAAACTGCAAAAATATTTTTTTATCATATTTTTTTTCTCTACATTTGCATTTGAAAAAGAATTGTTTTTAATATTTTATGTTAGAACACGTCATTGTATTTTTTAAGGGCTTCTCTATGGGGCTTGCTAACGTTGTCCCGGGTGTTTCCGGGGGTACGATAGCATTGCTTGCAGGTATATTTGAGAGATTCATTAACGCATTGAAATCGTTTGATATTCAAGCCCTGAAATTATTGTTCGGGTTCAAATTCAGAGAGTTTGCTCAACATACTGATTTGTTGTTTCTTGTAGTTTTGTTTGCCGGTGAGGGTTTAAGCATTATAACTGCGGCAAAACTTTTGGAATATCTTTTTCAAATCAATAACGGTATTTATGTTTGGGCATTTTTCTTCGGTTTGATAATAGCCTCCGTTTATTATATCGGAAAGACCATAAAGAAATTCGATTTTGTCATAATTTTGTTGATGTTTATAGGGACGGCTTTGGCATACGGAGCCTCTATTATAACACCGGCAAGCGAAAATGACAATCCTTTTTATCTTATCTTTTGCGGAGCGATTGCGATTTGCGATATGCTTTTACCGGGAATTTCGGGAAGTTACACACTTATATTATTAGGCAACTACAAGTTGATAGTAATAGATTCGATTGCACATTTTGATTGGAAAGTGCTGTTGCCGGTTGCGATAGGAGCGGGGGTTGGTTTTTTGGCTTTTTCGAGGTTTCTTTCGTGGTTGATGAAAAACTACGGACAGCAGACAACTGCGCTTTTGACGGGGTTTGTTTTCGGGTCGTTGGGATTTCTTTGGCCTTGGAAACACCCTATCATTCAATTAGACGCAAACGGCTTGGAAAATATTGATAAGCACGGAAAACCTATTGTAGAGGGTTATGACAAATATTTGCCGGATTTTTCTTCTGATACTTTTATTGCGATTGCGCTTATAATTTTGGGAATTGTGCTTTTGTGTACGATAGAAGAAATATCGGCAAGAAAATTGCAGAAAGAAAATAGTAAATAATTTGATAAAAACTGTTTGAAAGTGGAAGTCGAGACAATAAAAATGATTGCAACGACCTACGAAGGTCTTGAAGACGTTTTGGGACGTGAATTGATGCGAATGGGTGCAGAAGATGTTGACACCGATGTTTGCAGAGTAACGTTTTCGGGTGATAAATATTTGCTTTATCAGGCAAATTACGAGTTGCGCACCGCTCTTAAAATTTATAAGGAGGTTTTGAATTTTGATTTTTCTTCATCGGAAGAATTTTTCGCGCAGTTTAGCGAATACCGTTGGAGCAAAATCCTGAACATTTATAAAAGTTTCAGGGTTGAGGTCTCGTCAAAATCTTCACTTTTGGGTCAGGATGCTGAAATAAAAGATGCGTTAACAAAGATAATTCTTGAATATTTCAACGAAAAATCCCGCAAAACTCCGCCTCATGACAATGCTAATCCGTCAGTGGTTATAGTTTTGGAAATCAGTGAGGCTAACAATTGTAAATTCTTACTTGACTCCTCGGGCGAAAGTCTTGCACGCAGGGGATATAAAGTTTCAAATTCTTCCGTTGCCGCTTTTGACGAAGTATTGTCGGCGGGTCTTGTTCAACTTACGGGTTGGAAGGCTAATACAAATTTCATTGATCCTATTGCCGGAGCCGGTATTATGTTGATAGAAGCGGCTATGTTTGCTTACAATATTCCTTCTCAGGTTTGCAGAGAAAATTTCGGATTTTTCTCTTGGAGAGATTTTGATGCAGAAATCTGGCAGGACATCAAGTCATCAGCAAAAGTAAGAATAAAACACAACGGTGAGTTTGCTTTCAAGATTATCGGTTACGAGGCTGACGAACACAACGTAAAAGCCGGTATTCAAAACGTTAAGAAGGCAATGCTTGACAAATATATTGACATTCAAAGAGGTGATTATAGCGACATTATGTTGCCTACGGGTGCTACGACGGCGATAATCAACGCTCCGAAAATTGACGTTTTCAAGAAAGAGGACTCTCAGGCGGTAGTTGATATGTTGTCAAAACTCGTTAAGAAAACTTTTAAGGGCGAAAAAACGTGGATAATTTCCGACAATCCTGAGTTGGATAAACTTATCGGCGTTCAACATACGAGAGAGTGTGAGGTTAAAAACGGAAAATTCCCGTTTGTACTCGGTATGTATTAAAAAAGTTAAAAAAAAACAAAATATTTTTACAAAAAATTGCACGTATTTGAAAATATATCATTATATTTGTGCAGAATAAAAACGACTATTTTTTTAACCATTATCCAAATATGAAAGCGGATATACATAGCCTTTATGAAAAGAGCAAGAAGGGAGACCTTGTGGCAACGCATGAGGGGGATATTAATTCCGACCTCATTACGAAGTATTTGAGCGGGGTTGAAAGTTCGCTTTCCGAGGCGGGTGAACTTACTAAGATAACAAGAAAGGTTTACAATATTTTGGTGGAGGCTTTGCAAAACCTTTTTCACCATTTAGAAATTCCGCCGAAGGAATATTTGGATAGCGTAAATCTTCCTGAAACTTGTCGGTATGCCTTTTGTACGCTTATCAGAGAGGGTAAAGGTGCGTATAAGGTTACTTGCGGAAATTTTGTTTCAAACAAGTACATACAGTTTCTAAGGGACAGAATCGAACAATTAAACTACTTGTCGAGCGTAGAACTCAAAGAGTTGTACAAGAGAATTTTGAACAACGATGAGTTTTCTTCAAAAGGCGGCGGCGGTCTCGGTTTTATTGAAATGGCGAGAATGTCAGGACAAAAACTCGGTTACGATTTTCTGAAATATGATGATTGTTATAGTTTTTTTGTCTTAGAGATACGTATTGGTTAAGAAAAAAATTAGACATGACAAATTAAAAAAAAATATTTTAAAAATGGATTCAATAAATATAGAAGGTACACCCAAAACCCCTGAGGTTTCGTTTGATGCAAAAACAGGTCAAATCGAAATAAAAGGACGTTCTATTCCCGAAAACTCAATTGAGTTTTACAAACCTTTGGTGGATTGGCTTGATAAATATGCTGATATTGCCCAAGGTGTTGTTAATGTGGTGATTCAGTTGGAATACTTTAATACCAGTTCTTCCAAATGTATTCTTGATGTGTTCAAGAAATTGGAAAATATGCATAATAAAAATAAAACTGAGGTTGTCATTAATTGGTATTACGAAGAAGACGACGAGGATATGTTGGAGGCGGGTGAAGACTATCAGTCAATATTGAAAATACCTTTTAAAATGGTCGAAATAGCGGAGTAAACATATAAACTTTATTTTTATTGGTTTCCATTTTTATCAGGTATTAGATTATTTATTAAAAAAAATGCCCTTCTATGAGCGTATGCTTTTCAGAAGGCTTTTTTTGTATATTATTGTTAACTATTTTAAATACTTAATTACTATGAAACTCAGAATTATTATTTTGTCGTTTTTATTTGTTTTTGCCGGTTTTTCATGTCTGGCAGAAGAAAACGACCCGGAGACCGAACAAAACAATCAAGAAACCGAACAAAAGGACGAACCCGTTACAAATTCTTCGGCTTTTACTGATGACGAAATCAAGGCTGCAAACACCGCCGCAGATGTAAGTTATTTGTCTGACGATGAAAAAGAAGTAATTTTATTATGCAATTTAGCGCGGCTTGACGGCAGCCGTTTTGCAGAGGCGTATGTAAAACCGCATCTTAACGGCAAAACAAGCAGTGCTATTCAATCTCTTTACTCGGATTTGTCAGCAGTTAAAAACCTTCCGATGTATCAGCCGAAAAAAGAACTTTGTGAATCAGCCGCTTATCATGCCGAAGATATGGGTAGTAGCGGTCGCACGGGACATACTTCTACGGACGGCACTTCTATGGGCGACAGAGTTTGGGGCTACGCACCCGAAGCGGGAGCAATTGCTGAAAATTGCAGTTACGGATATTCCGAACCGTTGGCAATCGTAATTCAACTTCTTGTTGATGAAGGTCTTACGCCTCCAGGACACAGAAACAGCATTTTAAGTACAAAATACAATTTCATCGGTGTTGCAATTCGTGAACATAAAAGTTGGCGTTACAACTGCGTTCAAGATTTTTCAGCAAATTAGTTAAAACAGACCGACTGATTTTAAAAGCAGTAAAAACAGCATCAGCGGTGCAATATATTTTATCATAACGGTGAAAAGTTTTTCGCGTGAAAACTTTTCACCGTTTCTTGTTACTTCGTTGATTACGGTTTTCGGTTTGCTGACATAACCGATTAAAATGCACGTTCCGATAGCGATTACAGGCATCAAAATATTGTTGCTGATGTAGTCCATCATATCAAGAAATTGTGCTTTTACACCGTTAGGTAGGCTTATTTCAAAATACATGATGTTGTAGCCGAAACAAACAAGTAGAGCAAAAAACAGCGCAATAGAAAACTCTATCAAAGTCGCTTTTTTTCTGTTAGTTCCGAACTTGTCCATAAAACTCGACACTATTGCTTCCAAAATCGACATCGCACTTGTAAGAGCCGCAAACAAAACCATCGTAAAGAAAAGTCCGCCGAGAATGTTTCCCGCAACGCCCATTGTCGCAAAAATTTTCGGAATGTTGATAAACATCAGTCCCGGACCCGAAGAACTCATACCGTCATAACCCGTAAAAACATAAACCACGGGTATCACCATAACGCCCGCCAAAAAAGCCACGGCAGTGTCAAAAATTTCAATTCTGTTGATATTTTTTACAAGGTTGCTGCTTTCCTTTACGTAAGAGCCGTAAGAAATCATTATGCCCATTGCAATGCTCAGACTGTAAAAGAGTTGCCCCATAGCGTCCATCAAGACTATGGAAAATTTTTCTATCGTCATACCCGAAAAATCAGGTACGGCAAAAACTTTCAAACCTTCCAAGCCTGTTCTCGTAACGCCGTTAGAATCAGTGTGTTGAATTGTCAGCGCAAAAATTGAAATGCCTATAACGAGCAGTAAAAGCAGCGGCATAAGAATTTTTGAAAATTTTTCGATTCCGTTGTTAACGCCTCTGTAAATGATTCCGCAAGTTAGTGCTAAAAATATAAAAGTGTAGACGACGGGTTCGGTTGTGCCGGTGATAAAGTTGGAGAAGTAGCCGTCAGAAGCGGTTTCGATGCCGCCGCCTGAAAGAAATTCAACGGCGTATTTCATCACCCAGCCGCCGATAACGCAGTAATACGGCATTATCATCATCGGGATTATGCAGGCGATGATACCGAGATTTTTGAATCTCGGATTTATGCGACGATAAGCCGAAAGTGGGCTTTTACGGGTTTTTCTGCCGATTGCGATTTCCGTTGTCAGGAGCGTAAAGCCGAATGTCAGTGCCAAAACTATGTAGACCGCCAAAAAAACTCCGCCGCCGTCTTTTGCTGCCAAATACGGAAACCTCCAAATGTTACCTAATCCGACCGCGCTTCCCGCTGCCGCCAAAACAAATCCTACCGAACCGCTGAATGAACTTCTCTCTGCCATGACCTGAAATTTTTCGGCGCAAAAATAAAAAAACAATTTCACAATCCAAAAAGTTTAACTATTTTTACGGCATAAAAAAATTGATTATGAAAAAGATACTTTTGATTTTAATTTTGCTTTTGCCGCTATGCGCATTTAGCCAAAGTCGGCATTCAAACAAACTCTATAAACAAGGCGAGAAACTTCTCAAAGCCGAAAAATACGCAGACGCTGTTCAGTATTTTCTGAAAAGCGATTCGCTTGACAAGAAAATACTTAATCCCGATTCAGAAAACTATTATAGGGCGGAGATTGCAATCGCAAAATGTTGGACAATGCTCGCAGACGAAAATACACAGAAGGGCAAGTACGCCGATGCTATCAGTCTACAAGAAAAGGCAACAGACCTGCGAAAAAAAATATTCGGGGAACAACACAACGAATACATCGTATCATTGAACGACCTTGCAATATACAACCGCGACAAGGGCAATTACGACGAAGCGATTAGGCTTGGTAAAATAGTGATGAACCTTTGGAAACAGACATTGGGTGAAGACAATGAGCATTATGCAGCATCGCTTAACAACCTCGCACAGTTTTACAATGAAACCGACAACTACACGGACGCTATCAAGATGCAAAAACTCTGTGTGGAAATCTGCAAAAAAAACATGGGCGAAGACAACGAATACTATGCATTGGCTCTCGACAACCTCGCGGCTTATTATTCCTCAATAGGAGACAATGCTGAGTCAATAAAACTCGGTACAATAGCCTCAGAGATTTTTAAAAACAAATTTGGAGAAACTAATCCCAATTACGCAGCATGCTTAAACACGCTTGCAGCGAATCATTCAGATGTCGGAAACCACGCCGAAGCTATCAGACTTCAAAAAAACGTAGTAGACATCTGCAAAAATGCATTAGGCGACCAAAGCCCATATTATGCGCTGGCACTAAGCAATCTGTCTCATTATTATTTTGAAAAAGGAGACTACACCGAAGCACTTAAATACGGTATCATTTCAGCAGAACTTCGTGGAAAAAGCATTGGAGAAGACCACCCAAATTACGCTAAGACACTGTGTACCCTCGCCAAATGCTATTGCACCACAGGCAACAGCACCGAAGCAATCAAACTTGCCACCAAAGCCATGCAAATATTCAAAAATGTCTTTGGGGAAAGCAACCACTTTTACGCATTGACCCTAATTTTCATCGCAAGATACAATCTCATTGCAGGAAACTATGCCGAAGCAATGGATTACTACAAACAAGGATACAAGCAAAACTCCGATTTTATACTTAAAAATTTTTCGTTGATGACAAACAAGGAACGAACCAATCTTTGGAAAACATATTCAGAGATCTTCCACTCGGAGTTGATGAATGCTGCATACAAATTATTCAACAACGGTGGCTCGTTCACCGACATCAATTCTTTCGCCTACAACGGACTTGTGTTCTCTAAGGGACTTCTTCTTAATGCCGAACTCGAAATTCAAAAACTTATTGAACAAAGTAGCGACACTACTTTTGTAAAACGCTATTATAAAATCAGGCAAGACCGCGCAAAACTTGACGAACTTTATCAACTTGCACCTAACAAAAGGGAAATTAATGTTGATTCTCTGTTAAAAATAATAGACAACGAGGAACAACTTCTTGTAGAAAGTTCCAAAGAACTCGGCGACTACACAAAAAATCTTTCGATTGATTTTAAAGAAATTCAAAAAAACTTGAAAGACGATGATTTAGCAATAGAATTTGCTAATTTTAAAGACACGGCGTCAAAGCAGCAAATCTACGTTGCCCTTGTCCTTAAAAAAGGTATGAAATCCCCCGAACTTGTAAAACTTTTTGAATCTGACGATTTCTATGACATACCGTCAAGCGAATATTACAAAACTCAAAAACTTTACAATCTCGTTTGGAAACCGTTACAAAAATATCTTGATGGCGTTCAAAACGTTTACTTTTCGCCTGCTGGACAACTCCACACTATCGGCATTGAGTATCTCCCTGACGAAAGCGGAAAAATTTTCGCCGAAAAATTCAACGCTTACCGCCTTTCGTCAACACGAGAACTTGCTTTAATGAAAGAGATTAATCCGAACAAAAAAGCGGCAACTTACGGCGGCATCAAATACGGCGAAGATAACGACAGCAACGGTAAACGCGGTGTTGTAACTTATCTGAAAGGCTCAAAAATAGAATCTGACACCGTTGCAAAACTTTTACGGTCAGCGGATTATGAGGTGTTTGCGTTGAGCGACACAATCGCCACGGAAGAAAGTTTTAAGAATTTATCGGGTAAGAATTAAAAAATTCTGCACATCGGCACACACGGCTTTTATTATTCTGAAAGCGACTTGGAAAACGCAGGATATAGTTTCTTTTCTAACAACAATCAGCAGAGCGAAGAAGATAAAGCATTAAGTTGCAGCGGATTGCTTTTTGCCGGTGCTAATTTTGCCCTTGACAGAGAAACGCGAAATGCTTTGCCCGAAGGCGACGACGGAATTTTGACGGCGAAAGAGATTTCAAGGTTGGATTTCAAAGGTTTGGATTTGGTGGTTTTGTCAGCGTGTCAGACGGGCTTGGGTGAAGTTACGGGCGAAGGTGTTTTCGGACTTCAAAGAGGTTTCAAAAAAGCGGGAGCGCAGACAATCATTATGAGCCTTTGGGAAGTTGACGACTACGCTACAAGGCTTTTGATGACGCAATTTTTCAAAGGTCTGACGGCAGGAAAAAGTAAACGTGAGGCGTTTCTTTCGGCAGTGGAATTTGTCAAGAAGAAAAATTCTGACCCGAAATATTGGGCGGCATTTGTTATGGTGGACGGAAAAGAATAAAACTTTTATTCAATCACTTCCAACTCCACTTCGTGTTTTGCCTCGGCTTTGTTGTAATTGATTCCGAGAAGAATTATCCGTTTTGAAAAACCTTTGAGGCTTGCGGGATAGTTTTTGCGGCGGATTTGGTCGATTGCGCCCTGTGCTGATTTGTCGTATTTTAGTTCTACGACGATTGCGGGGCGCGGCGATTTCGGTAGCGGAATGAAAACCATATCTGCAAAACCTTTGCCCGTAGGCAGTTCGCGGAAAATCTTGTAAAACGGTTGTGCGGCATAATACGCCA
The DNA here is from genome assembly GCA_017417315.1 of Bacteroidales bacterium. GTDB lineage: Bacteria > Bacteroidota > Bacteroidia > Bacteroidales > UBA3824 > UBA3824. Next base: position 38,523 of record JAFPZK010000008.1, on the reverse strand, counting down.
ATGTCAGGGCGCACGCCATAGAGTTTTCATCGTTGAACTCCAAAATTGATGAGGCTTCAAAATGATACGTGTCAAAAGCCTTGGCAATTTTTTTAGTCCTGAGGTTAATTGTGTCGTCCAAAAGGTTCAGCGAGTCATTCACGGCTTTGGAAAGTTCGCCCCAACCTGCCACGCTGACGGCGTTTTCAAACTCTACGGAAACTTCTGTATTTGGTATCATTACGGTCTGAGTTTCAGGGTCGTATGACAAATATCCGAGGTGAACCAAGAGCGTAAGCACATCGTCGCAAGTTTCGATATTTTTCATGTCGTTGCGAAAACTTGACACTTTCACGGTCGTGGAGCCGCCGTTCATCATTCCTATGATTTTTGTCCTGACATTGTCGGCGTCGGTGTGAAGATATGTTTCTATCGCCATAAACGAAGCCGTCTTTGACCAATAACTTTCGTAATTGCGGTTGTCTATCGCCTGCATCACCGAATTTGGATTGAACATGGATTTTTCATTGCCGATGATGTAGCCGTCGTAAGCGTGTTCCATCAACGCAAAATCCATATCGTTTTCTTCGCACAAACTGCGTACTTCGTCTTTGGTAAAGCCGTAATATTTAGCGGTTTTTCCGGGACTGACGATGCTGGATTCACGAAAATTGTTCAACGCCGACTGTGTTTTATACTTTATAATCGGCAGAATACCGGTCATATAAACCAAAAGAAAAAGTTTGTTCGCTGAATTTGATTTGAACATCGCCCTTAGAAAATTGACATATTCGTCGCGAATTTCCACGTTCTCGTCCCTTACGAGCATATCCCACTCGTCAATAATCAGGATAAAGCGGTCGCCGGTCTTTTTGTTAATTTCAAAAAGGGCGTTTGCGAACGATTCTTTTTCTTCCAAAAAGGGATAAGAATCTTTTAGGTCTTTTACAAAGCATTTTTGCGCCTCTTTGACTATGGTCTGTTTGTCGTATGTTGAAAAACGATTCCAATCAATATAGATTGTGGGGTACTTATTGAGATGCTTTTTATAGTCTGGCGACTTGGTGATTTCAAGTCCTTCAAACAGTTCTTCGGATTTTGACGAGCGGTCGTAATAGGCATACGCCATCTTTGCCGCCACCGACTTGCCGAAACGCCGTGGACGGGAAATGCACATAAAAGAATTTTCTGTGTCTAAATTGCTGTTCAGCACGTTTAGCAGTCCTGATTTGTCAACGAAGTTGCTGTTTTTTACACGTCTGAAATCATAATTTCCGTAATCAATAAATTCGCTCATAATGCTTAAACTTTTTCTTGTTGCAAAAATAGCAAAAGTTTTTTAATTTTACGGAATCAAAAAATGATAAAAGTTGCATTATTTATAAAAAAATGTAGAAAAATTTTTGTAACACATAAAAAAAATATATTTTTGCGGAAAGAAAAATTTCAAAAAAATAGTAACAAATGAGTATACTTGTTAATAAAGATTCGAGGGTTATCGTTCAGGGATTCACCGGCAGCGAAGGTACTTTTCACGCCGGACAGATGATTGAATACGGTACTAATGTTGTCGGCGGCGTTACCCCCGGCAAAGGCGGTCAGACCCATCTTGACAGACCCGTTTTTAACACCGTTGAAGAGGCGGTTAAGGCTACCGGGGCTAATGTAAGTTGTATTTTCGTTCCACCGGCTTTTGCGGCAGATTCGATAATGGAGGCAGCAGAAGCGGGTATCAAAGTCGTTGTCTGCATTACTGAGGGTATTCCTACTCAGGATATGGTTAAGGTAAAAGAGTACTTGAAAGATAAAGACACCAGACTTATCGGTCCTAACTGTCCGGGTATTTTGACGGTAGGAGAGGCTAAGGTCGGAATTATGCCGGGCTTTATCTTCCAAAAAGGCTGTGTGGGAATCGTATCACGTTCAGGCACATTGACTTACGAGGCTGTTGACCAGGTTACGAAAGCCGGTTTGGGGCAGACTACTGCAATCGGAATCGGCGGCGACCCGATTATCGGAACCTCAACCTTAGATGCCGTAAAACTTTTTATGGCAGACCCCGAAACAAAGGGTATTATAATGATAGGCGAAATCGGCGGTTCTATGGAAACCGATGCCGCTTATTGGATTAAAGAAAATGGCACAAAACCCGTAGTAGGTTTTATTGCCGGACAAACCGCACCGAAAGGCCGCAGAATGGGACACGCGGGCGCAATCATCGGAGGAAAAGCCGACACCGCTGCCGCTAAAATGCAGATTATGAGAGAGTGCGGAATCACTGTCGTTGAATCTCCCGCTGATATGGGAAAAGCAATGGCGGAATTGCTGAAAAAATAATCATAATCAAAATATCAAGCGTTCCGTTCCGGCTTTTTGTACGGACGGGACGTTTTTATTAACTTCAAATATGAATGAGTCTATATTAAGTGCGTTGATGCAGATGTTTGCTATCGTGGCAACGATGAAGGCCTCTGACGAAATGTCGGAAGATTCGCGTACTACGGTGGAAGCGTATTTGAGACTGCAACTGAGTCAGCAACTTGTTGATAAGTATTTGAAACTTTTCGACGAGTATTATGCTATTCAGAGCGGTGCTGCACGCAAAAATTCCGACGCAAAGCAGAAAAAGCGTAATTCGATGAACTCGGTTAAAGTTTTGAAAATTTGTAACGAGGTCAACGAAACGCTTCAACAGCACGACAAAATAATCGTGGTAATCCGTCTTTTGGAGTTCGTAAAAAGTACCGTCGACGAAAAAGACCTTGACTTTATCAATACCGTTGCCGAGACTTTTAACATTCCCGCAGAAGAATACACCGATCTTAAAGCCTTTGTCCTCTATTCTGCAAAGGACATAACCGACAAAACGCAGTTCATGATTGTCGGCTCTAAGCCCGTGCCGCTTGAACTTGCGACGGCTAAATTCATATTTGAAAAAAATCTCAAAGGACTTATTGAGATTATCCGTATGAAATCGGTTAACTTGCTGTTTTTCAAATATACCGGCAACGAAACCGTTTATATGAACTCCTCTCAGGTTATCCCCGAAAGAACTTACCTTATGGGTAACGGTGCGGTAATCAAAAATTCTAAAATTACGCCCGTATATTTCAGCGACATTTCGAGCCGTTTTATTCTTGACGAGCAGAAATCTAAGTTGGAATTTGCCGTTGAAGACATCGAATTTAAGTACGGCAACAGCGACAACGGTATTCATAAATTTTCGTTTTATGAAGAATCGGGCAATTTAATCGGTATTATGGGCGGTAGCGGTGTCGGAAAGTCAACGCTTCTTAACCTTTTTATTGGCAATTATCCTTTGGCGGGCGGCAAAATCACAATCAACGGTTATGATTATGTTGACGGAAAAGAAAAACTAAAAGGCGTAATCGGTTATGTGCCGCAGGACGATTTGCTGATTGAAGAACTTACCGTTTATCAAAACTTATATTTCAACGCCAAACTTTGTTTCAGCAATTTTACGCCGGAGAGAATCGAAGAAACGGTTACTAAAATCTTGACTGAAATGGATTTGAACGAAATCCGCGATTTAAAAGTCGGCGGACCGTTAAACAAATTTATTTCCGGCGGTCAGAGAAAACGTCTTAACATCGCCCTCGAACTTATGCGCGAACCTTCGGTTTTGATTGCCGACGAGCCTACTTCGGGACTTTCGTCAGCCGATTCCGAAATGGTTATGACACTTCTTAAAGAGCAGACTTTCAAGGGAAAACTTGTTATTGTCAACATTCATCAGCCTTCGAGCGATATTTTTAAGATGTTTGACAAGATTCTTGTGATGGACAGGGGCGGTTATCCGGCTTATTACGGTAATCCGCTTGACGCAATTTCATATTTCAAAAAGATTTCCGACAATGTTTCGTTTCAGGAGGGTGAATGTCCCCTTTGCGGTAACGTCAACCCCGAACAAATTTTGGAAACCTTGGAAGCAAAGGTGGTTAACGAGTACGGAAAACTTACCCGTAACCGCAAAATCACTCCGAAAGAATGGTACGGTCTTTTCAACGAAAACATCGCACCGAAAATAAAGGAGAAGAAAAAGACATTTCATGAGGAAAAAACTGAGGTTCCCGAAAATAATTTCAGTATTCCGAACAAATTTAATCAGTTTAAGATATTTTTCAAGCGTAATGTTTTATCAAAGATTGTTGATAAACAGTATATGCTTATCAATTTGTTGGAGTCTCCGATTATGGCTTGTATATTGGCGTACTTCATCAAATTTTTCTCCGGCACCCCTGACAATCCGGGTGAATATGTTTTTGCAAACAACGAAAATATTCCGGCTTATATGTTTATATGCGTTATCTGTTCGCTGTTTATCGGCTTGTCAGTCAGCGCAGAAGATATTATCAGAGACCGAGTCATATTGAACAGGGAGCGTTTTTTGAACCTGAGTTGGACAAGTTATATCAACGCCAAAATCGTAACCTTGTTGATTTTGTCAGCCGTTCAGACTTTTACGTTTGTTTTGTGCGGCAATTTAATTCTTGAAATTCAAGGTCTTACGCTAAATTATTGGTTTGTATTGTTTACGACCTCGGCTTTTGCTAATTTGCTGGGACTTAATGTGTCTTCGGCACTCAACAACGTGGTCAACATTTACATTTTGATACCTTTAATAATAGTGCCTGAATTATTGTTCGGCGGTGTGTTGGTAAGTTTCAACAAACTTCACAAGGATTTTGCCTCGGCTGACTGCGTGCCGGTTGTGGGCGACGTTATGACTTCGCGTTGGGCTTACGAGGCTTTGGCTTTGACACAATTTGAAGACAATCCTTACAGCAGAAATTTTTATCTTGTTGAAAGAAAAATTTCTCAGGCCAACTACGATGCGACATTCCTTGTCCCGAAATTGAAAACCCTTAACGAGACAACCCGTAAAGCATTGAAAACGGGCGAAAACGTTGACAAAGTAGAACGTGATTTAAAGATTATCAATACGATGATTCGTCAGATTTGTACGGACAGAGGCTTGGAGTTTAGGGAGGTTGACCGTATAAATAAAGACGGATATAACGATACGGTTGCTGACGCTATTGATGACTTTTTGGAAGATGTAAAAGTCAAAGCAGAAAAAGAGCAATATGTTGCTTCCGAAGAAAAAGACGATATTTATGCACGCCTTATTAAAAATCTCGGTTCGCGGACGGCGGTAAAAAAACTGCAAACCGAAAATCAGAACAAGCGTTTGGAAGAAATGCTGCTTAACAAAAACGAGGTTGAAAAAATACTTGTTACGACCAGCGGCAGACTTGTTCAGCAAAAAGACCCCGCTTATCATGTTACGAGGTTTACAAACGGAAGGGGGCATTTTTATTCACCGATTAAGAGGCTTGGTTCTTTGGAAATCGGGACGTTTGTCTTTAATATGGTGTTTATTTGGATAACTACGGTAATACTTTATTTCGCTTTGAAGTTTACTTTGTTGAAAAAACTGCTTGATTGGATTAGCGGTTTTCAAATCAGGCTTAAACATAAAGAAGATAAAAAGCAGAGTTCTGCACAAAAATAGTGATATATGAAAAGGAAATCTATTTTTACGGCGGCAATTTTTGCGGCTGCTGTTTTGGTAGCCGTTGTGTCCGGCTGTTCGGGTGGCGGCAATGATAACCGCTTGAAGGATAAGATAAATTTGTTGAAAAACGAGAGCGTTGCCTTGAAGATAAAAATCGTACCGTATGAAGGCGGTCAAAGGTATGTTACGGCAAAGTTTTTTGACCTTGACGGAATGTTTGTCGGCAGGTTTGAAAGCGAATATAACGGCGGCGACATTCTTTTAACTATGGGCGATATTAATGTCGGCGGACGACATGTCGTTTTTCCGCAAAAGATGGTCTACGGCGATAATAATCAGACTGTTATTCCCTTGACGGAGTATTACGCAAAGGAGGGTTATCCCAAAATTTATGTTTCGCGGAACATCGACACTGTTTTGCGGCACGAAATCGGGAAACTTTATACTGTATATTCCCGTGGCGATATTGAGCAGGTTACGAAAAAATACGGTGAGGTTTCTTTCGACAGTATAGTTTTGAAAAATCCGCAGGACAGGGTTTTGTATGAGTTCAAAGTAAGAGCCAAACGAACCGACAAATGAAAATCGTAATTACCGGCGCATCTTCGGGACTTGGTATGGAAACCGCTAAATTGTTTATTAAAAACGGTTGGACGGTAACGGTTTGTGCGCGGCGTACTGACCGTTTAGAAGAGTTGAAGTCCCTTTCTGAGACGGTTAAGACGGCGTATTTGGACGTTAACAACCCGGAAAGTGCGGACGTTTTGGACTCTTTGCTGAAAAGTGACGGCGGCACTGACATTTATTTTCATGCCTCCGGCATTGGTTGCCATAATCTTGAAACGGATTTGGAAAAAGAACTTAACGTTTTGAATACTAATTGTTTAGGTTTTTCGCGTTGTATAATTACTGCTTTCAATTATTTTAGAGAAAGGGGCGGGGGGCAAATTGCGGCAATAAGTTCTGTTGCAGGGACAAAAGGTCTCGGTGCTGCGCCTTCATATAGTGCTTCAAAGGCGATGAACAACGTTTATTTGCAGTCTTTGGCGCAATTATCTAACATGTTGAGGGTAAATATTGCTTTTACGGACATCAAACCGGGTTTTGTTAAGACGGCGATTTTGGATTCAAACCGTGATTATCCGCTTTTGATGACTAAAGAATATGCTGCAAGAAAAATTTACAAAGCAATTATAAAGAAAAAGAGAAAAGCCGTAATTGATTGGAAATACGCAGTTTTAGTCTTTTTTTGGAAGCTTATTCCTGATTTTATTTGGGAAAGACTCAGGATTGACGCATCGCAAAATAAAAAAATATAAAAAAATTTTTCTCTTAAAGAAATAATATGTACTTTTGAAACCTGAAAAAAAAATGTAACAAGCAATGTTAGAACCGATTTTAATACAGCAGACAAGCGATACTCCGAGGGTTGAACTTGATAAGGAAAGAGGCATTTTTGAGTTTTCGGGAAAATCTTTGCCCGAAGACGTGATTAAATTTTTCTCTCCGGTGCAGGAATGGTTTTCCCGATATTCAGAAGACCCTAACCCCGAAACGGAAATTTCTTTTCACTTAGACTATTTTAATTCGTCGAGTGCGAGAATAATTGTAAAGATTTTAATCGGTTTGGAGGCTATCAACGGTAATAAGAGTAATGTTCACATCACTTGGTATTATACTGAAAATGATGAAGTTATGTATGACCGCGGATTGGAACTCAAAAGCGTGCTGAATCTGCCTTTTACGGTGGAAGAAAAAAATAAAGTTAATTAAGAAAAAAAATTTAACAAAATTTCATTTACAGATGGAATCAAAGGATACTATCTCTGTTGAACAGGCACAAGAAGTTAAAAAACCGAGTGCCGCAGAACTTGTTTTAAAAACACTTGAAGCCCTTAAAAATAAGGACGAAGATTCGTTGAAAGAAAAAATCGAGGAGTTTAAATCCGGAATGGAAGCCGCCTCAGAGGAAAAAGAGCAGGAAGAAGTTTCTTCGGAGGAGGAGAATGTCGTAGTCGAAGATTTTTCGGGTATGACAAGGGAGGAACTCTTGAAAAAAATGCAGGAAATTGTTCAAAACGGCGATATTCTCGCAGTGCGTTCTCAGGTAGACGCGCTTAGAACGCAGTTTTATAAAATAAAGGAAAACAAGGCAACTCAGGAGGATTCTGAGGAAGGTGAAAGTCCTGAAAGTCAAGAACTTGACCCGGTAGAAGAACAATTTAAGTCGCTTTATTCGCTTTACCGCGAAAAACGTAACGAACTTAATTCCCAAATCGAAAAACAACAGTTGGAAAACCTTGCGAAAAAGAAAGAAATCATCGCAAAAATCGAACAACTGATTAATCCCGAAGGTTTTAGCAAACAGACGTATGATGATTTCAAGACACTTCAACGTGAGTGGAACGAAATCGGCAAAGTACCTCAGAGTGAGGCTAAACAACTTTCGGAGGCTTATCATGCGCAGGTCGAAAAGTTCTATTATCAGGCTAAAATCGAAAAAGAGTTGAGAGACTTAGACCTCAAAGTTAACACCGATAATAAAATAAAACTTTGCGAAAGGGCTGAAGAATTAATTATTCACCCGAAAATTGTTAATGCTTTTAAGGAGTTGCAGAAACTTCATGAGCAGTGGCGTGAAATCGGTCCCGTTATCGCCGACAAAAAGGAAGAACTTTGGGAAAGATTTAAACTCGCGACTTCAAAAATTAACAAACGCCATTTGGAGTATTACGACAATCTCAAAAAAGAGCAGGAGCAGAATTACAAAGCAAAAACTTTGATTTGCGAAAAAGCGGAAGAAATTGTCGCTACGCCGTGCAATTCTATGAAAGAGTGGGAGGCAAAGTCTAAGGAAATTCTTGAACTTCAACAGATTTGGAAACTTGTGGGTTTCGCGCCCAAAAAATATAACACAAAAGTTTACGAAAGATTCCGCCGTTCATGCGATGAATTTTTCGGCAAAAAACGTGATTTTTATCTCCAAAGCCGTGAGGAAGAGGATAACAACCTTTTAATAAAGGAAGACCTTTGCGTTCAGGCTGAGAGCATGAAAGATTCTACCGATTGGGGCAAAACGACGGAGTTTTACAAAAAACTTCAAGCAAAATGGAAAACAATCGGTGCCGTTCCGAGAAAAAATTCTGAGGAATTGTGGCAACGTTTTCGCAGTGCTTGCAATGCCTTTTTCGAGAATAAGAAAAAACATTTTGAAGAAAAAGATAAGGAAGAGGAAGAAAATCTCAAACTTAAAGAGCAGATTATCAGCGAAGTAGAAAGTTTTAAATTTTCTGACAACGACGAAGATAATATCGCTCGTTTGAAAGAGTTTCAGAAACGTTGGTTGCAGATAGGTGCGGTTCCCCGTCCGAAAAGAGATAAGATTTTTGACCGTTTCCGCAAGGCAATTGATGCTCAGTTCAACAAGATTAATATTGACGAGGCAAAACGTAACGAGGTTAAAATCAAGAATTTAATAGAATCTTCATTAAATTCGCCGTCAGGTTACGAAAAACTCCGCAGCGAAAAAGATAAAATTAAAACGCGGATTGAAGGTTTGCGTCAACAAGTAATTTTGGCGGAAAACAATCTCGGATTTTTCTCCGAATCTAAAAACGCTGAAAATATGATTGAAAGTTTTAAAAGAAAACTTGAAAAATCAAAAGCGGAAATCGCAACGCTTGAAAAGTTTTCGTCAATGCTTTCAAAGGCGATAAATGAGATTGTCAGCAAAAACAAAAAATAACGGGATAAAGGAGAGAAATGGATAAAAACACACTTATTGGAATTGTACTTTGTATTGCTGTTTTCATAGGATTTTCGTTGTATAACCGTCCCTCTGAGGAGCAGATTCAGGCGCAAAAGCGTTACAGGGATTCGATTGCGGCGGTTCACCAGCAGAGGGTTCAGGCGGAATTGGCTCAGGAGAGATTGCGCGATTCTGTTGCCGGAATAGCGGATGCAGTTTTATCGGATTCAGCACAAAAAGCCGATTATGCAAGACAGTTCGGAAGTTTTTCTAACTGTGCATTCGGAGAAGAAAAAGAATTGGTTCTTGAAAACGAAAATGTAAGAGTTACATTAAATTCAAAAGGTGCTAAAATTTCCCAAGTTGAAGTTTTAGGTTATAAAACTTATTCGGGCGAGCCTTTGATGGTAATGAAAAAGGACGCTTTGAACGAGATGAACATCGACTTTTTCTGTGGTTCTCAGGCTGTTTCTACAAAGAAACTTTATTTTGACTGCGTTAAACAGACAAAAGATGAAGCCGTTTTTCGTGCGGCTGTTAATGAAAGTTCATGGTTGGAGTTTGCTTATAGGCTCAACGAAGGAAGTTATTTGTTGGATTATGTAGTTTCGTTTCACAATCTCGGTGAGGTTATCAACAAGACATCAAGTTATGTTGATTTTACTTGGAGTCAGGCTTTGCCGGTTTTGGAGCGCGGTAACAAATGGGAGTCTCAACATTCGGGACTTTATTATAAATATGAGGACGAATCCTCTGAATATTTGTCTCTTACTGCTGACGAAGACAAAACTAATCTTAACGGTTTTACCAAATGGATTGCTTATAAAGGAGAGTTCTTTTCATCAGTTTTGATTGCTGGCAAGAATTTTCATAATGCAGAGGTTTCGTTTAGGAATATCAATACGAACAATAACTTTAAGTTTTTGAGTTCGCGTATGGGTTTTTCTGTTTCGGACACGGTAAAGAGTATGGCTTTTTATTTTGGTCCTAACAGGTTTAAAACTCTTAAAGAAACCGTTATGCTTTCCGGTGGAGAGACTCAGGACGACCTCGGACTTCAAGAACTTGTTCCGCTTGGTTGGGGAATTTTCGGTTGGATTAACAGGATAGCGATTATCCCGTTATTCAACTGGTTAGGCTCTTTTATTTCAAGTTACGGTTTAATCATTTTGATTATGACGATTATCATAAAAATCGTTATTTTCCCTTTGACTTATAAATCGTACAAATCTACTGCTTCGATGCGGGTTTTAAAGCCTCAGGTTGAGGAGATTAACAAAAAATATCCGAAACAGGATCAGGCGATGGAAAAGCAGCAGGCTGTTATGGCGTTGTACAGAAAAGTGGGTATTTCTCCAATGGGCGGCTGTCTGCCGTTGTTGTTGCAAATGCCGATTTTGATTGCCATGTTCAACTTTTTCCCGGCTTCTATTGAACTAAGACAACAGGGATTTCTTTGGGCGACGGATTTGTCATCATACGATTCAATTTTGGATTTGCCTTTTAGTATTCCATGGTATGGCGACCACGTAAGTTTGTTTACTTTGTTGATGGCGGCTGCGATGGTTGTTTCTACGAAGATAAATTCTTCTCAGATGGATACCGGAAGCCAGCAGATGCCCGGAATGAAAATGATGATGTATTTTATGCCGGTGATGATGGTCTTTTGGTTCAACGATTATTCGTCAGGTTTGAGTTATTATTATTTCTTGTCAAATATCATAACGATAATTCAGATGATTATCATCCGCAGGACACTTGACGAAGAAGAAATTTTGAAAAAACTCAATTCAAAGGCGGCTAAAAACGCAGGCAAAAAGAAATCAGGTTTTATGGCGCGTCTCGAAGAGGCACAACGCCGTCAACTTGAAGAGATGAAAAAACAACAGAATAAAAAACGTAGATAACTTTTTAAAAAACTTAAAAACATGAAAAAGATTTTTTTGATGGTAGCCGTAATGATAGCGGCTGTAAGTGCCTCGTTTGCACAGGATTTTACTTTTGGCGCAAGGATCGGAATGAATGTGGCAAATATTGGCGGAGATGGTGATAAATTAGAGCCTAAAATAGGTTTGAAAGCAGGTGTAGTAGGTTGTTTCCCGCTTGTTGACAATGTTTACCTCGAAGTTGGTGCTTTTTATGCTCCAAAGGGTGCAAAGAACTCTGAGTCCAACACCATTATGGGTGTTAAGGTAAATCAGGATTATACAGTAAAACTTAATTATATTGAAATTCCTATTTGTGGAGTTTACAAATATGAAATAAGTAGTAATTTTGCTGTTCGTGGTCATTTCGGACCTTATTTTGGTGTTGGTTTGTTCGGCAACGAAAAGTTGGAAATAAACGGTAGCACTAAGAATTCGGAAGCAGGTTTGGCGGGTTATAAATTGAAGGCATTCAGCAGTAAATCAGATGAATGTAATTATAAACGCTTTGATGTTGGTTTAAATGTTGGTGCTGGTATTGAGTTCAGTGCTTGTTATTTGGGTGTTCAATATGGTGCAGGTTTATCAAATTTCAACTCTAAAAATAACAAAGATTACAAAATGCACAACAATGTATTCTCAGTTGATTTCGGATTTAATTTCTAGTTTTAAGAAAAATAAAAAACGGGGCTGAAAAAATTTTTCAGTCCCGTTTTTTTATACCGTTATGATATTGTTTCTGATTGCAAACTTCATCAAGTCGACACTTGATTTGAGATTTAGTTTTTGCATAATATGGTTTTTATGCGTTTCTACCGTTCGGACTGAAATAAACAAAGCATCTGCAATTTCTTGATTTGTAAGTCCGTCGCCCCAAAGTTTTAATATTTCGATTTGTCGCGATGACAAAGCCGAAGAATCGTCATTATACTCGTCCGTGTCGTTGCCGGACTCTGGTTTCATATTCGTGAGGTATTTTTGAAGGAGAATATGCGTTATTGATTCGCTGTAAAAATCATGACCGCCTCTAATTGTGTAAATTGCTTGAATCAAATCCGAGGCTTCTGAATCAATCGTCAAAAAGCCTTTTGCTCCTGCTTTAATTGTCTTTGCCACAATATCTTCCCTTTGAGAGTCGGCAACAATGAGAATCGACGTTTTGGGAAATTTCATTTTCAACGCGATTATCATATCCAAATCGTTGTGAGTAATCTCAAAAAAATTTACGATTAAGACATTAATTATTCTGCCTTGCATTTTTTCAAACAACGTATCTTTATCCGTAACGGATATGACGTTTTTGATGTCCTCGGTTGAGGAAAGATAGTTTTCAAGACATTGTTGTAACAGTTTATGCTTGAAAAAAATACCGGTGTAAATCATTTTATTTATTATTTATTGCTTGCTGCACAAAGTTATATAGATTTTTTAATAAAAAAAATTAAATAATTGCAAAGTTTTTGACGTTTTTATTAAAAAATAATAATTTTGTATTATTGCACACTTTTATTAGAATTTAAGTTAAAAAAAAAATCAGAAATATGAAAAAAACTTGTTTTATATTTGTATGTCTCTTGTTTTCAGTGTTTTATAGTTGTTTGAAACCTGTTGAAGAGTATGCCGTACCGGAGATGACGATTAGTTATTCCGAAACCGATGAGATTTGTTTTTCGGAGATACAGACCGCCTCAGTTAACGTCAAAATCACTTGTGATGATGATTTGCTTGGTTTTAAGATGTCTTGTGATCCACCGCGCTGGCGTTTGGATACTACTTTTAACAGTTACACGCATAAAGCGGAATTTAATTTGAATTTTTCGCATCAAAAAGGATACGCTATTGAAGATGCTGATTCTGTTTATAAAGTAACTTTTATGGCGTATACTGCTAACGATTCTATTTATGCCCGCAGAACGTTGAAATATAAATTTGTGTATCCGGCGATAGATTCGTTTGATGTTGAACTTGGTGTGGCTCCCGGTCAGCCGTGTTTAGTTGATATTAAGAACAGAACTGCTTATCCGTATCTTGAATTTTCGACACATAATTTTGATTTGGTGTTAATAAACGAGCAGCGACCTTTTTATACATCTGTCGGCATTGCGGGAGTGGCTTTGGTAAGTCCTGACGCACAAGCTTATTTGAGCGGATATTTTGAAACCGTTAACAAACTTTTGCCGCCGTATGAAGAGGATTATTTGCATTTTCGGGAGACGAAAATCGGTTATATAAATCCGAAGGCAATTAATAATTCTTTGCTTGTAAATGAGGTTGTTGTGGGTACGGAAGACGGTTGGTCTCAAATTAGAATGGAATTTGAAGGGCAGGATTTAGGTTCGGGATTACATGATTTGAAACGGGGAACGCTATATAAATGTCAACTTTATGACGGCTCTTATGCAGTCTTTCTTTTGACCTCGAAATCAAATGCGACAACTATGGACGCAAAAATAGGGTTGAGGGTATATTATCAAAAATAAAAAAAATGCAGGCTGATAACCTGCATTTTTTATTGTGTTTTATTTTGTATATTCGTCCAAAGTCATAACTTGGTCGGAATGATAGAGGTCGTGTCTTACGCCCCAATCATTGTTGGCGGTTTCTAAGAACTCAGACCAGCACATAAACCAAGCCCATTTCGGCTGTTGTTTTAAGAGTTCGATGGTCGGAAACTTACCGCATTCGCCGATTGCAATCGGTTTTCCTTTTCCGAGTTTGAGCAACATATCGTAGTCTTTTCCTTTATAACCGGAAGAATAAAAATCTGTTGCAAGAATGTCTACATATTCGTCTCCCGGATAAAAACCTTCATAACCTTTTACGTTAGGGCTTCCTAATTCGTTAGCGTTGAAAACCCAAAGCAAATTGTTGATTTTATGATAATCGGTCAGACGTTTGTAAAGCATTTGGAAGAGTTTTTTGTAGTTTTCTTCGTTGTAACCCCACCAAAACCAATCGCCGTTCATTTCATGATACGGGCGGAAAATTACGGGAACTTTTTCGTCTTGAAGTTGTTTCAAAAAAAACGCAATGACATCAACCTGAGATTTCCAGTTGTTGTTTATTTGACTGCCTTCTGTGAAAAGGTCTTTCCATTCTTTGTCAGTCAGTTTTGACTGAATACCGTGTTCACCTTTCCAAATAGTGTAATTTGAGGTATAATTTGGCGGTACGGCGTGCCACATAAGTGTTATGATTGCGCCTTTTTGATGCCATTTGATGGCGTTGTCAACTATTCTTTGGCGGAAATTTATTCCGTCCAAGGTTCCGGGCGCACTATAACCGAAATCCTGACCGACAATAACGGGATATTTATCCGTCAGATTATGAACTCTTTCGATAAGAATATCGCTGTAAAGAGGGTAGTTGTGTTGACCGGCAAGAGTTTGTTTGCCGTTGAGAGAGTAAATTTTTTGAAGCAATTGTTTTGCTTCCTCAGAGACATTCGGATTGACGGGCTTTTGTGCGAAACTCCAAGCCGCCAAAAAAGCGAATGACAAGGTAATAAAAATTTTTTTCATATTAGTGTAATTGTAATTTAAATAGGTAAAAAAAAGAAAAGAGCGGAAAACGGGTTTCGAACCCGCAACCTTGGGCTTGGGAAGCCCACACTCTACCAATTGAGCTATTTCCGCATAATTTTTTTGCGCTTCAAAAGTAGAATAATTTTTTCTAACTGCAAAATTTTTCCGCAATTTTTTGTGTAAATTGATAGTTTTTTATTCCGTTCCATTTTGGAGCGACGACCATATCCATTGGTGATTCGCTGATAAACCGTTCAAAAATCATATCTTCTCTTGTCCTTTTTATGTATTTTACGACAAAATCTGCGTATTCATCTGCCGAAGGCAGTGAAAAAAGTTCGGGGTTTTCTTTGAATTGCTGCTCCATTTTTGTCCCTTTTATGATTTGAAGTTGATGAAGTTTTAGGATTTTGACGGGCAGTGCGGACATTATGTCTGCGGTTTTTAACATCATTTCTTCCGTTTCGCCCGGAAGATACATTATAAGGTGTGCGCAAATTTCAAGATCGTAACCGGCGGCTTTTTTTATTGCGTTTTCGGCTTGAAGAAAAGTATGTCCTCGGTTAATCATTTTTAATGTTTTGTCATAACAACTTTCCACGCCGAGTTCCAAAACGGTGTAATATTTTTTTGAAAAATTTTCAAGTAGTTTTAACACTTCATCGTTAACGCAGTCGGGACGTGTTGCGACGGTCAAGCCTACGACATCTTCTCTTTGAAGCGCACTTTCATAGACTTTTCGTAAAGTTTCGATGTCGGCGTAAGTGTTTGTAAACGATTGAAAATAAGCGATATATTTTTGGCATTTGTATTTTTTTGAAAAGAAAGCGATTCCTTGTTCCAATTGTTGAGCAATAGGAGTGGAGGCCTTTCCGTAAAACGGGCTGAAAGTCTGATTGTTGCAATACGTACAACCTCCGAACGAGATTTTTCCGTCTCTGTTCGGGCAGTTAAAGCCGGGGTTTAGGGCTATTTTTTGAACCCTCATTCCGAATTTTTCCTTTATATATGAAGCGTAGTCGCGGTACATTTTTTATTACAATTAAACGATTTTTTTGTTCCAAAGTTTTTTCAAAAAGACTTCTGCCGGAAGAACTTCTACTTCGTTGAAAATGCGCGGAACTTTGTCCAACGAAACTATTATCAAACGCGCTTCTGGGTGTTCTTCTTTGAATGCTTTTAAGCCTTTAAGATGTTTAGATTGAACCTCTTTTGAGGATTTAAATTCGATTGCGGTTTTTCCGCCGCACAAAACGGCATCTACTTCGTAACCTGAATATGTGTGCCAAAAACTCAGGGCATTTTCATAATTGTTGTACCCGAGATAAGCCCTTATTTCTTGTATCATAAGATGTTCAAATGAGTGTCCGAAATCTTCTGAACCGGGTTGCAGATTTGTCCTTTTCAGCAGATAATTTGGCAAAGCAACGTCGAAGAAGTAAAATCTTGGGGCTTGGTTTAAGCGGCGCTTGACGGTTTTTTCAAAGGCAGGAACCATAAATCCGATTAATGTTTCTTCCAAAATAGCGAAGTATTCTTTAACTGTTTTAGCATCAATTCCGCAGTCTTGTGCGATGTTGTTGTAGTTGACCATTTCACCGTTTGTTAAAGCGGCAACTTCCAAGAAACGATTAAAAGTACTTAGATTTCTGACTAATGCCTCGGCTTTTATCTCTTCTTTGAGATAAACAGAGATGTATGCTTGGAGTTTTTTTTGAATTGTTGTTGCACTTGACAAATAATGACTCGGAATCATACCGTAATTGATGGCCTTGATAATATCGAAATCCGGCACTTCATTTGAAGTGAGAGGGTAGAGGATATTTAGTAATGCTCTGCCGCCCAAAGTGTTAACGCCTTTGCGTTTTAGTTTTCTTGCGCTTGAACCGCTGAGAATAAAGTGCAGATTTTTGCGAACTATAAGCCAATGAACTTCGTTCAAAAGTTCCGGAATGAGTTGAATTTCATCAATTATGACAATTTCGCCTTCGTTTAGTGTCATAAGTTCTTGTCTTAAAAGGGACGGATTTCTTCTGAACCGTTCAAATGTGTCATTTTCCAAAAGGTCATAAAACTTGCTGTTTGGAAAAAGTTGCAGTAAAAGCGTTGTTTTTCCTGTTTGTCTTGCTCCGAAAAGGAAAACACTGCTTTCTTTTGCATCGTTTATGGTTAAATATCTGTTAATCATAGTTTTAACTTTTAAAAAGTCTGTAAAATCAGGAGTTGTACTCCGTATTTTCTTGTAAAATCGGGAGTTGTACTCCATATTTTCTTGTAAAATCAGGAGTTTGCGACAAAGATACGACTAAAAAAACAACTAAAAAAATTTTTTTGGCGCGCGAAGTATTTTTTTCTAATTTTGTCGTAAAATTTTTGCCGTAATAAAAAGCATGAAACTCAAAGTTTTCATATTATTTTTGTTGTTTTTGTTTTGTTCTTGTTCTTCTTCTGATGACAGGGACAGCGGCTTTCATTTCGATAATTCCGACGGTAAAGAATATTCGTTTGACAACAGAGTCAATTCAGAAGCCTCGTTTTATGGTGGCGGAAATTCCATTGGTTTCAGCACGGTGAGAGTGCTGTCGAAGTTCAAAAGTTTTAGTAATATTCCATTTACAAATTCCGCTTTCAAAACTCGAATTAAATGCAAGGAGACCGTGTTTTCAGTTTTCTTGTCTTCGCGGTTTGTTGCGGGATTCTACCTTTATTTTCTGTGCGTTATGCGAAATTGATTTTCCATTTTTTTAGAACCATTATGCAACTTAAAACACTAAAAAAGTTACATTAAAAAAAGTTTTTTAAAAAATGGAAAAAGAAATTTTATCAATTGACAGTGATATTGAAAAAATCACTAACGGGAGTATTATCCAAAGAAAAGAAATGGATTATAAATGGATAATAGTTGTAATAATCGGATTATCAATGTCATATATTCAGAGTGTCGTTGACCCTGACAATGGTGCTCCGACAATGGCATTGTTTATTTTCGGAATAGTGTTGATTTTGTTCGGCATTATAAAATTGCTTTCAAAAAAGGACGTTTTTTATTGCGGGGCAGAGCGTTTAACGCTTACCGAAATGAAACAGCCAAATTCGTATGACATTCTTAAAGTTCTTCATAATGAAGGTTTTACTAAGGTTTATGTTCAGAATTTCAAGTTTGAAGATTACGTTTATAAACCTTTTGATGAAGTCAGACTTTTAGATGACGCAGAGAGCCAAAAAGTTGCGGCATTGATAAGAGCGAAGGCTTAAAAATAACGAAAACGGACGGCTAAAAATAACCGTCCGTTTTTTTTACAATTCCTTTAAAATCTTCTTTACGGTTGCCGGACCGTTGTAAATAAAGCCTGAAAAAATTTCAACGAGTGATGCACCTGCCTCTAATTTTTCTTTTACGTCCTGAGCGTCAGAAATGCCGCCGACACCTACAATCGGCACTTTTTCGCCGAGTTTTTCATGAAGATAACGAATAACTTCTGTGCTGCGTTTTTTTAGCGGTTTTCCGCTCATTCCGCCGTTTCCGAAACTTTCTATTTCTTCTTTTGTGTAATCAATACCTTCGCGCGAAATCGTGGTGTTGGTTGCAATTACGCCGTTAATGCCCGTTTCGAGGACGATTTCAACGATGTCGTCTAATTGTGAGTCTGTTAAATCCGGCGCGATTTTCAGCAAAATCGGCTTTGATTTTTCAAACTTTTTGTTCTCGTCTTTGAGTGCCGTTAAAAGTTTTTTGAGCGGCTCTTTGTTTTGAAGTTCCCTCAAATTCGGCGTGTTTGGCGACGAAATATTTATTGCGATATAGTCCACATAATCGTGAAGTGCTTGAAGGTCTTTTATATAATCGCTGACCGCCTCTTCGTTAGGCGTAACTTTGTTTTTTCCGATGTTACCGCCGACGATAACGGAGGTATATTTTTGTCTAAGTTTTTTAACTAATTCTTCAACACCGTTATTGTTGAACCCCATGCGGTTAATCAAACCTTGATTCCGTTTTAGGCGGAAAAGTCTAGGCTTCGGGTTTCCGGGTTGAGGCTTTGGCGTAACGGTTCCGACTTCCACAAAACCGAAGCCTAACATTCCGAGCATATCAATAGCCTCGCCGTCTTTGTCGAGACCTGCGGCAAGTCCGATAGGGTTGGGGAATTTGATGCCGAAAACTTCCCTTTCAAACCTTTTATCTTTTTTCTGATAAAGTAGTCTGAATAGCGGATTAAAGATTCTGATTGTTTGATAGAATCTTAAAACCCACATCGTAAAATTGTGAACCTTTTCCGGATTGAAAAGGAACAATATCGGTCTGATTAAATGCTTATACATAACTAAAATTTTTTGCAAATATACTAAAAATGTTTAAGAAAATCATTATTAAGGCGAAAAAGTTTTACAAATTTTCAAACTGACATTTTGTCAGTTTCTTAGTTTCTTAGGATTAGGGTGTTAAGAAAATTTCCGAAATAATGTAATATAAAATATCTCTTTTTGACAGAAAACTCTGCCAACTATGAAATTTTTATCGGAGAAAAGAGAAAAACAGTTAATTTTACAGAAAAATCAATAACTCGAAATAAATTTAATTATTGATTTACTACTTATGATTAAATTTTACATTAAAATCTCGTTAAGATGTTTTAATGATTAAGTTATTGGTAATTGTCTGAAAATCAGTATATTATATATTACTATGAATCAAGGTGTTTTATGACTGCGTTTAGACGATATGCAAAATTCAGTGTTTTTATTGTTAATTATAAGTTATTGATAATCAGTTAGTTATAAGGAGAATTTACAGATGTCTATTGACAAAAAATCAAAGATACATTAATTTTAGATATAATACATTTCATTTATACAAGTAAAATATACAAAAATCAAGTAGCGGGAAAAACTGACGTTGGGAGAAAAATTTTCGACTTTTCAGTTTTGTAATTATGACGACAAATGTAAAACTCCCGCTCATAAAAACGGGAGTTTTGCTGTAAACTATCTGTAAGCACCCTGAGGTGGTTGTTGCTGATTGTTCATCGGGGAGTACCATGCGAATGTATTGTTGGAATAGAACACAATAATTCTGTCGGGGTTTGTTTGTAAGATGTCAACGGGGCGAGGTTGTTGTGCAGCAACGGGTTGTCCCTGTGGCATTGTCTGCTGGTAAACGGGCTGCGCCTGTGGTTGTTGATAAACAGGCTGAGCCTGCGGTTGTGGCTGTTGTGGGGCAGGAGCGGGGGTTGGTTGCTGTTCTACAACTGGTTGAGGCTTGGGCGGTTCCGTTTTTGAAACAGCCTTGGGTTGTTGCGGTTGCTGAGCCTGAGGTTGAGGTTCTTGACTACCGTTGCGGTAAATGTTGCCTTTGCCGAACAATAACCAATCAGAGTTTATTTCGGGAAACTTTTGAAGTATCCTTTGTACAAAATCAAGGCTTGGTTTGTTCCTGCCGGATAGTATATGAGAGATGCTCGAGCGTTGAACACCTAATACATCTGCAAACTTTGCGGCGGAAATGTTTTCCTTATCCAAAATTTTTAGTATCCGATCTTTCATATAATTTACAAGTTTGAATTTTTGAGTATACAAATATAAATAACTTTTTTGACATCACCAAATTATTTTTGACAAAAATGCAAACTTTTTTCAAAAATTTACATGTTTACAAATGTAAATTTGTAAACATGACTTTTGTATGATTACAAATGTAACTTTGTGAACTTTTTAATGTTTATTGTTGTGAAATTGTCATAATTTACAGAAAAATACCGACTATTTACAAAATCTTTGCCAAATGGTTACTTTTTACTCTGTTTACTAACTATTTGTACAGTTGGAACTAAGCCTCGGCGTATTTTCTTTAAATATTTGATATTCAACGATTTATAGAAAATTACATTTTTAATTAAAGTTTACGTTTTCTTTTGTATAGTTGCCGTGGATTTTCTGCTCCGAATGATATAAATTAAAGAAAATTTGATGTTTAGTCGCTTGGTATAGTATTTGTCATACAAAATTGACAGGAAATCCTAAAAAAATGCTGTTTTTATCAATCGAGCGTTCAAATGTTTTTTTGTAACAAACTGGGTTCTAATATGTTACAAGCCTTTACAGGTATTTTTGTCAGTGAGTTTAATATTCTCTTAACACTTATTCATATATTTTTTTAATTAATGCTTTAAGTAAATAATGTAAAATATTGGGAATGAGATAGTTATAACTACATAACCTTTTTTAACCTTGTTTTTACCCTCGATTTCGTTGTAAAGTATAATATATTTTTGATTAGTAATACTTATTTATTAATACAACATTTTTTATCCTGATTTCTCTGCTAAAAACTATACAAAAATCGGTAAAATACATTGTTTACAAATGTAATTTTGTAAACAAGAAAAATTTACAAAGTTACATTTGTAAATTCTGAAAAATATTGCCGTCGGTCGAAAAAAATATTTGTGTAAAAAGTAAACTTTATTTATGAAATTATTTTTGTTTAAAACTGTGAACGTATAAAAAATCTTTTGGAGTTCCAAACGGAAATCGAGTGGTGTTACATTTGTTTTTACGTGAAACATTTTGTAAATCAGGGTATTGCTTATTGTCGTTCTCAGGTTTATATTTTTGTAATCTTATTGTCAAGTCACATCATTGTACTTATTCCGTAGATTTATAATTTTCACAAAAGTTGTATGTATCATGTGTTACATAGTGAATCAATAACCCGCATACAGAACCTTCTGAGGTAGGTTTTATTAAATATCATATTGATAATCTGACGGTTATGCGTAAGGTATTGGATACGATATACTTATATAACTATTTAATAATCAACTTGTTAGATATAGTTTGCGATAACTCCATGAAAAAAAACTTTATTAATTTGGATAAAGAGATAAAGTTTTTGTTTAATTCTCGCGACGTTATTAAAAATTCTGTACAAGTGCGTTTATACCACCTTAGAATATTAACTTAATGTTAAATTAATATTAATACACTGACAAAATGTCAGTTTTTCGGATAATTAATTTGTGTATACAAAATCTTACTTTTGTTTAACTTTTTAATTGCTTTGTTATACATGTAAAAAGTTATGAAAACTTGTCAAATTATGAAAAAAACTTTTGCTTAATCTTAAAAATAATTGTAACTTTGCATTTTAAGTAATACAAATTGAAGTTCTATAAAAATGAAATATAATTCAAAATCGCAGAATAAAAATGCTGAAAAAAGCGTGCCTAAATCTAACGGTTTCGCAGAAAACTTTTGTGAAAAACACTTTAAAAAACTCCTTTATGGTGTTACGGGGTTGGCATTTTTGATGTCAATGTTACTTTTTAATCCCGATGTTTCGGTCGGCGGTGATGATAGTACGTATCTCGAAAGTGCGTATAAATTTGCTCACGGTCAGGCTTTCCCCGACTGGCACGGACCTTTTTATCCGATTTTTTTGTCATTTTTTTATATGATTTTCGGCTTCAAAATCATTCTTTTTAAAATGATTTCGGTGCTTTTTTATACATTTTCGGTATTTTTTACTTACAAACTTTTCGCTAAAACTGCCAATTATTTCGCCGCTTTCGTGATGAGTTTGTTCTCGGCTTTCAGTCTAATGTTGTTGCTTTATGCTTCAACAACTTATTCTGAACCGATGTTTATGTTTATGCAATCTTTGCTGCTGTATCTTTACTTCGATTTTAACGAAAAAGAACCGCTTTGGCAACAATCCGACAGCAAAAAAATATTTATCGCTTATTCAGCATTGGCTGTTTTAGCCTACTTGACTTTTCAGACAAGAAGTGTAGCCGTGGCTATTGTCCCCGCAATTTTCGTACTCCTTTTAATTGACAAAAAGAAAAAGCCCGCTTTCGTTTTCTTGGGCGCAACGACGGTTTTTCACCTGTTAGTTACGCTTTATAGAAAGACGGTTTGGCACACTGCTTCGGTAAGTTTTATGGAGCAACTCGACGCTAACTTTCTTGTTAACCCTTATAAACCGCAATACGGATACGAAACTCTCGGCGGTTTTGTTCAGAGGTTTTGGGACAACTGCACACTTTATTTGTCAAAACATTTGATGAAATTGTTCGGCTTTAAAGATTATGATTCACGACAATACAGCGTTTATTTGACGATTCTCATAATTGCCGTTTTTCTGCTTTGCGGTTTTTACATTTATAAAAAGAACAAAAAACTGTTTACGGTTTTCGGTTACGTTATTGTTATGGTCGGGGTTACGTTTGTAATGGTTCAGAAACTTTGGGATCAAGAACGTTTAATCATGATTTATTTCCCTATGATTGCTGGACTTCTGGTGTATAGTTTGAACGAGGGCTTGAAGTGGAAAAACTCTCTTGTTTCCAAACTGTTTGCCTTAATTGTCTTTTGTGCGATTATGAAACAAACCTTAGTCAGAGGCAATTTTGATTTGTCGGACAATTTTGCCGTCGGCACTTATTCCACTTATACCGATGACTGGGCTAACTACATGAAAGCCAGCAAGTGGGCAGGCGAAAATCTTCCGGAAGGTTCGGTTGTTGCCTGTCGTAAATCGCAGATGTCGTGGATGGCATCTGAGGGTACAAAGCGTGTGAAATTTTACGGAATTTACAAACTTTATTCTTCCAATGCCGATTCTATGCAGCATTATTTGCTTGACACCGTTAAAGCCACACACGTGATTATGGCTAATTTAAGGCTTAATCCTTACGAACTTAACGGTAAGACAATCACAACGATACGATATTCTCTGAGAAACTTGACACATAAATATCCGTATTCGTTGAAACTCATTAAACAGTTCGGCGACAAAGAACCGGCTTATTTGTTTGAGTTTACGGATTTCAAAAAAGTCGATGTTGACAATCTTTTTTGCAGCGTTATTGTTAACCCCGAAAATATTAACGCTTGGATACAGTTGGGCATTTTGTATCTCAATGCCGGCGACAACGATAAGGTTATAAGCAGTATGAATGAGGCTTTGAGATTTAATCCTAATCAATATCAATTCCCTTATTATCAAGCATTTGCATATAATAATAAGGGCGACAAAACAAATGCTTTGAAAAAAATTGATGAAGCCTTGAAACTTAATTCAGAAGACCCGGAAGTCTTTTATAATAAGGCGGTTTTGTTGTATGAGACAGAAAAGTTTCAGGAGGCTTTGCAACCGCTTATCGAGGCGCGTAAGTTGAACTATAACTTAGAGAGTGTCAATATTTTGGAAAAAGAAATTAACCGACATTTAAAATGAAATTTTTTACACCTTTTATAATAATGTTTTTGTTGTCGTTGTCGGGATTTTCGCAGCGGCAGTTTGTCATCAAAACGCAGAATTACATTCCGCAATTTGATACGGTAAACTATTATTTACCTTCGGCAAGTGATAGTTTGAAAAAGTTTCCCGCAGTAATTTTGCTTCACGGTTATGACGGCAGTTTCCGTCAGTGGGGAAAAATATGTAATTTACAAAAACTCTCTGACGAGTTTAAGATGATTTTAATTTGTCCTGACGGTTTCAAAGAATCGTGGTACATAAATTCTCCCGTCAGACCCGGACTCAGATATGCTGACTTTTTCTTTGAAGATTTTTTGCCGGAAGTTTTTAAGACGTTGCCGGTTGACACTGCGGCGGTTTTCTTAACGGGGTTGAGTATGGGCGGACACGGTGCGCTTCATTTGTTTTCGCTTCACCCCGAAAAATTCCGTGCGGCGGGCAGCATAAGCGGTGTGGTGGATTTGCGCTCGTCATCGGTTACTAACAGCCTTACAAAAGTTCTCGGCATAAAAAGTAAAACAAACGAAAATTGGGACAATTTTTCAGCGATGAATAATATCGAAAAGTTTAAAGCGGCAAATAAACCTTTGATTATAAACTGCGGCTCTCAGGATTTTTTAATCGGTGTTAACAGAAAGTTCGCTCAAAAATGCAGTGCGGAAGGGATTAAAATTTTTTATATGGAGTCGCCCGGAAAACATAACAAAGAGTATTGGAATTTGTTGTTGCCAGAGCAATTAAGGTTTTTCAGACAATTCGTATCAAAACAATAAAATTAATTTTGCCGAAAAATAAAAATATCGTATATTTGCGTATTCAGCAATGTTAGAAAATTATGAAAATCATATCCGCAGAATTTGTTATCAGCAATACGGACGTAAAAAAATGTCCGCCGCAGACTTTACCCGAATACGCTTTCATAGGAAGGAGCAACGTCGGGAAGTCATCGCTTATAAATATGTTGACAGGGAAAAAAGACCTTGCCAAAACATCGTCAACACCCGGTAAAACGCAGTTAATCAATCACTTTATTGTTAATAACGAGTGGTATATCGTTGACCTTCCGGGCTACGGTTTTGCAAAACCTAATCTCAAAGTTGTGGAGAGTTGGAAAAAGTTTACCACAAAATATTTCCTTTCTCGCGAAAACTTAATGTGTACTTTTGTTTTAATTGACATCAGGCACGAGCCTCAGAAAAAGGACGTTGAGTTTATGGAATTTATGGCTGAAAACGGTTTGCCTTTTGTGATGGTGTTTACGAAGGCTGACAAAATCAGCATGGGAGCGGCGAAAAAAAATATCGAAAATTATTTTAAAGAAATGAGAAAAACTTGGGCTGAACTTCCGAAATATTTTGTATCTTCGGCACTGAAAAAATCCGGTGGTCAGGAAATTCTTGACTACATCGAAGAGGTTAACAAACTTTGGAAAAATTAAGGCAAAGTATTTGCATTAAGTTTTTTTATAAAAATGTCTGATAAAGTGAAATATTTTTTGATATTAACGGCTTTTTTGACCGTGTTTTTTAATGCACAGGCGCAGAATTATTCGTCTGAAATTCGTGAACTGATTGCTCAAATGGAGTCGCCTAACACAAGCGATACGCAAAAAATGTATTTGGGTAATCAAATTGCATGGCTTTTGCGCAACACAAGTCCCGGTGTAGCAGTAAAATATAGCACCGAGGCGGGGATTTATGCAAAGCAATTTGCTGATTATAACGAACTTGCAAAGGCGTATAGTTTTACGGGCGTTTGTTACAGAAATCTCGAAAATTATTCCGAGGCTCTGGAAAATTATCAATTTGGTCTTCAAGTTGCTCAAACACATTCGCTTAGAGACGAAGAGGCATACGCTTATATCAATATCGGAAACCTGCTTCTGTATCAAGAGGATTATCCGCTTTGTCAGGACAATCTTTTTAAGGCTTTAAATATAGGACGTCAACTTGCAGATTCAGCGATACTTGCATACGTGTACATAAATTTAGGACGTTCTTATATCGGTCAGAAAAAATACGTTGAGGCGGAGGATTATTTGAGAAAATCTTTGGAAATCAGAATAAAATCCCGCGCACCTTTAACTCAGCAAATTACCGTTAGAAAATATATCGGCGATGTTTATGCAGGCAAAAAAGAACTTATAAAAGCAAAACATACTTATCTTGAATGTTTTAAACTCTATCCTGCCAATGAAAATTATGATTTGCTTTCGGATATGTCGGCTAAGGTTTCGGGGGTTTATCTTGAAAACAAGCAATACGATTCGGCACTTTATTACGGAAACGAGGCTTTGAAATATGCAAAACTTTTGGGTTCAAAACTGCGTATTAGAGTAGCTTACAACACTTTGGGGGCAGTTTTTTATGCTAACGGCAATTACAAGGATGCCGCTTTGAACTATTATAATCAGTCGCTTTATAATGATAGTGTTTTTTGGGATTTGTTGGCTCAGAAACAGCAGAATATAAAAATGACTGCTGAAAGAGATATTAATAAATTTCGTGATTCGGCGACTTTTTATCGCGAAAAATCCGATTCGCAGGCATTGATAATCAAATTGTTGGTCTTGCTTTTTATCTGTGTGGGACTTGGTCTGTTTTTTTATTTCAGGTATAGGGTTTCGAAATCTGAAACCGAAAATATAAGACTTTCTGCTGAAAATACGAAAAGTTCGGATGATATTTCACGCCTTGAAGCCGAACTTGCAAAACAGGCACAATCAATGAAGTATCAGCAACTTCAACTCTCTGACAATATTTCGTATGCTTATAATATTCAGAAAATGCTGTTGCCTGAAAGCGATAAGTTCGGAATGTTTTTCAAGGAAAAATTCATTTATTATAATCCTTTGGATATTGTCAGCGGCGACTTTTATTGGTGTTTTGACAATCAGGAGTTCGAAATGTTGGCGGTTGCTGACTGTTCGGGACACGATATAAAAGGTTCTTTTTTGAGCCTTTACGGTATTAATGCTCTGCATGATATTGTTTCTGACGGCGAGATTGCGGCTTCAAAAATTTTGGAGGAACTCAAACTCAGGGTTAAATCATTGCTTTATATGATTTATCCGAGCGGCAACGACATTTCGGCGGACTCTATGGACATAGCGTTAATTGTCATTAACAAAAATACTAAAATGCTTGAATATTCGGGATCTAATATTCCTATGTATTATATTCGCGAAGATCAAATTTTTCAGTTGAAGCAAATAAAAAATTCCATAAACCTGTTTTCAAAAGATGTTCCGTATGAACCTCAGTTTCTGCAACTTCAAGAAGGTGATTGTATTTATATGGCCTCTGACGGATATTGTTCGCAATTCGGACACAAGAACAGGGACGAGTTTAGGATAGACTTTTTTGAAGAAATGCTCTTGAAAATCTACAAATTTGATATGACAAAACAAAGAGAAGTCGTTGAAAAACAGTTTCTTGAATGGAAAGGCGGTGAAAATCAAAATGACGATATTTTGGTAACCGGATTTAGGGTTTAAGTATTTTACTAAAAAAATAGAGTTTTTTTTTGGGAAAAAATAAGAAAATGTATATTTACATTTACTAATTATTCTAAAATATGGGCGTGAGTAAAGAGATTTTGATTTTGACCGATTTTACGCAAACTTGTTATGACAGTGTTTCTTACGGTTTGGACATCAGCCGTTTTTACGGTTTGAAACCGGTGGTGTTTCATGCGGAAACTCTTTGTGGATTTGATATGCTCCAAAAAGAGAAAACAGAAGAAATTGTGAGACTATACAACCAAAAATTCAATATCGGGGCTACTTTGGTTATACGACAGGGAACTTTTGAGGACATTGTTTTGGACGAAATTAGGAATACGAAATTTCTGTTTGTCATTCTCGGAACTCACGGAAAATCAGGCTTTCAGACTTTGACGGGAAGTTTTGCGGCAAAATTAGTCATCGCACTTAAAGTACCGATTCTTGTACTTCAAAGCCGTAGATTTTTGCCGGTAAAAAAAGTGCTGTTCCCATTTTTCAAAGCGATGGAAATTTCGGAAGAATATTTTTCGGACGTTATTCCGCTTGTACGGACATTTCAAAATGCTGAACTTCATCTTGTCTGCCGTCCTGAGGCAAGAGAAAATACCGAAAAATTTATCTCTATGTTTTTAGAGGGTGTAGAGGATTTGGAATATAATTTATCGGTTTTAAGCGGGACGCAACCGTTAGCAAGACAACTTGCCGACTATTGCGTCGCCCAAGACATCGAAATGATTTTCAATTATCCGGCTCAAAGCGATACCGTTCAACTGCATACTGTTTTTGAGCAGTTAATGTTCAATATTCAGCAGATACCTGTTATGTGCAAGTATTTCTGAGGCGTTGTTTAATTTTTCGACTGTTCCTAAGTCTGCCCAAAACATTGTTGAGCGGCTTGTGTACGAAATAATCTCGTTATTTTCTGCCAAACGCAAAAACAAATCTTTAATCGAAAATTTTCCTGTTTCCGTTATCAGCGGAAAAATTTCTTTTTTTACGACCGAAATTCCGCAAAACGGTATTTTGACTGCGTAATTTTCGGCGTATGACCTTGCAACAACCTCTTCGCCGGTTTTTGTGTTGATCCAACCGCTGAGAACATCGAAATTATTAAAAACAAATTTTCTGTCGCTTTCTCTTTGTTTTACGGCAAGGGTTGCCAAAGCCTCGTGTTTAACGTGATAATCGTACAAGTCTTTTACGTCTATTGTCGAAAAAACGTCCACATTATATAATAAGGTGTGCGGAGCATTTTCCAAAAGCGGACGTGCTTTGAGAAGTCCGCCGCCGGTATCGAGCAGACAATCTCTTTCGTCAGAAATCAAAATTTCCGCGCCGAAATTTTTGCTTTTCAAAAAATCGCATATTTGGTCGGCAAAATGATGAACGTTGACGATAATTCTGTCAAAACCCGCTTTGAGGAGTTTTTCAATCACGTTTTCTAACATCGGTTTGCCCATAAATTCTACAAGGGCTTTTGGTTTTGAGTCTGTCAGCGGCGCGAGCCTTGAACCTAATCCCGCCGCAAAAATCATTGCTTGCATTTTTTTATAAAAGTTCCGGTCTTAAAAGTTTAGTTCTTTCTAATGATTGTTCAAATTGCCATTTGTCAATAGCGGCATCGTTTCCTGAAAGTAGAATTTCGGGAACCTTCCAGCCTTTGTAATCGGCGGGACGGGTGTAAATAGGCGGTGCTAAAAGTCCGTCTTGAAACGAATCCGAAAGTGCTGATTCATTGTCAGACATTGCGCCGGGCAGAAGTCTTACAACGCTGTCTGTGATGACGGCTGCTGCAAGTTCGCCGCCTGTCAGCACGTAATCGCCTATCGAAATTTCTCTTGTGATAAGGTGTTCGCGTATTCTGTGGTCGATGCCTTTGTAATGTCCGCATAGGATTATGATGTTTCCTTTTAGTGATAACTCATTGGCAATCTTTTGATTGAAACGTTCACCGTCAGGAGAGGTATAAATGATTTCATCGTAGTCGCGTTGTGATTTCAGGTACGAAATCGCTTTGTCAACGGGTTCTATCATCATAACCATACCTGCATCGCCTCCGTATTGATAATCGTCAACAGTCCGGCGTTTGTCAGTGGTGAAATCGCGCAGATTTACGAAATTTATTTCGGCAAGACCCTTGTCTTTTGCGCGTTTTATGATGGAGTGGGAGAGCGGACTCTCCAACAATTCCGGCAAAACGGTGATTATGTCAATTCTCATTTCTTTACTTTATGTTAATATTGCTAAAAAGTTAAACTGCGCAAAGTTACAAAAAAAAATTAAACTAAAACTCTAAAAAAAAATTTAAGAAAGATTAATAAAAATGTAAATTTTTTTTGAAAAAATGTCATTTTTTTTTGTTTTTTAGAGATTTTTAATTTACCTTTGTGCATCGTTAAACACGAAAAATTGTTATGAAAAAATGAAGATGAAAGTATTTTATACATTAGTTTTTTCTTTGACGGTCATAATAGGATTTGCTGTCGCGCCTAAGACCGAAAGAAGTTATTTTGAATATTTTCAAGACGGTCAACGCCGTTTTGATTCTTGCTACTATAATAAGGCGTATTATAATTTTTTTGCAGCGTATCAAAAAAGTACTAATACGACTGAGCGTCAAAAAGCCTTGGAGTGGAGAGACCGCAGCAAATTGTGTTGGCTTCACCGCGATACGGCTGATTATTTTTTCAACCATGACGAGTTGGATTCTGCTTTTTATCATTACAGCGTAGTTGTAAATCTTAACAAAAACGATGAGCATTGTGTCTCTTATCTTAAATTGTGTTATGATAAATGGCAATCAGCGTTGGAGGATATGGTTGAAATTTCGGGCGGCACTTTTACGATGGGCGACAATCAGGGGCAGGCAGATGAAAAACCGGCTCATATCGTAAAACTTGACGACTTTTGTATGGAGGCTCATGAAGTTACTAATTTTGAGTATGTTATATTTCTTAATGCGACGGGTTCAGAAAAAGATGCAGCGGGAAATCTTAAAATAAATCTTAAAAATCCTAATTGTAAAATCAAATGTGAACACGGCATTTATTATGTAGAAAAGGGTTACGAAACTTCTCCCGTTGCAGTAAGTTGGTATGGTGCTGAAAGTTATGCTGTTTGGTCCGGCAAATCTTTGCCGACAGAAGCACAATGGGAATATGCCTTTGCTAACGCCGAAAAATTCGGTTTGAAGGCTATGGACTCATCTTTGTCGGAGTGGTGTGAAGATTGGTATGCACCTTATTCAAAGGAAAAACAAAGAAATCCCATTCCTATCGAAAGCAGTGATTATAAGGTGTATAGAGGTTGCGGTGATATTTCAGTGATGAAAACCAAACGCAATTTTTCTTTACCTTCGTCTTGTCAGGAAACTGTCGGATTTAGGTGTGTGATAAAAAAATAACAGTTTTGTTAGGGGAATTTATTGCTGTTATGGCTAACAGGTTTTAATAATCTTAATAAATTGGTTACGTAAATTTAACGGAAAATAATCTTTGATATTTCGATTTTTATTTTAAATTAGCCGTGCAAATGCACTTTTGTTTAACTCTAAAAATTTAACTACTATGGAAAATCAAAAATTATTAATGCCTGAGTCGTATAGAACAGAGTTGTATACGGAGTTTTACGATGCGTTGCCTAACGACATCAAACATTCTGCGGCTTCGATGGAGCAAATTGAGGCTGCGTTTAATTTTGCATACGATGCGCATAACGGAGTTTACCGCAAAGGCGGGGAACATGATCCTTATATTACACATCCGGTAGCCGTTGCCTTGATTGTTGCCAATGATATGGGACTCGGGGCGACGGCTATTGTTTCGGGACTTTTGCACGATGTTGTGGAAGATACCGAACACACCTTGGAAGAAATTGAAGAAAAATTCGGTTCTAATGTCGCTGACATTGTTGACGGTCTTACTAAAATTACGAATCACGTTGCTGACCTTCACGGAATAAACACCGAACAGTCAGATACTTTCAAAAAAGTTTTGCTTTCAGTAAAGAGGACTCCTATGGTTCTTTTCGTAAAAATTGCCGATCGACTTCACAATATGCGCACGATAGGCGATATGAAAGACGAGCAAAAACGCAGAAAGGCAAACGAAAATTTGTACATTTATGTTTTGATTGCCGATCAACTCGGACTTTACGATATTAAAAATGAACTTGAAGATTTAAGTTTTAAAAATTATTTGTCCAATAAGTACGAAAAAATTGATGCTTTGGTAAAAGAGACCGCCCCGACAAGAAACAAACTTCTTTCGGATTTTAAACTTTCGTTGATGCGGGTTTTGGTTACAACGGGAGTTACGTGCAGAATTGCGGTCGTGAAAAAATCCTATTTCAACATTTACCAAATGATGCAAAACGATGCGATGGCTTTTGAGGATATTGATAATTTTCAAACAATCAGAGTAATTATCGACAAAGAACCGGGGGAAGATGCAAGAAGTCTTTATTTAAAACATTTCAATTTATACGCTGCTATCATTAATAAATACACCGAAAAAGATCACTCTTGTCGCGATTATGTCAACAAACCTAAGGACAACGGTTTCAAGGCTTTGGTCTTTACGGTTTTGTATCAAGGCAGTTGGGTTGAAATTCAAATACTTACGGCTGAAAACGATTTAGCGGCGCATCGAGGATATTATACTAACAATCCTGAAAGAACCGGTTTGAAAGTCTTGCAGAAAAAAATGGGCAGTTTTACCTCCGCAGACGATACCGATACGATAATCCGTGTTTTCAGAACACTTGTAGAACATCACGTTTCTTCGATTTATGTTTATTCACCGGACGGTAAAATTGTGGAATTGCCTGAGGGGTCGACGGTTTTGGATTATGCTTATTCCATTCATACGAGTTTAGGTAATCACTTTGTGGCGGCGCAAGTCGGTTCTAATATTGTTTACAAGGATTATGTCTTGAAATCTACCGACAAGGTTAAAGTGATTACTTCGCCTTCCGTCAAGCCGGACAATAGTTGGAACAAGTATCTGAAAAGTGACCATTCCAAAGAAGCCTTGGCAAAATATTTAAGGTCTCACCAATGTACTATTGATTATGATAAAGAACGCGGTGAAATGGAGTTCAACCGTTTGATGTGTGAAAACCATATTATTCCGACACCGAAATTTTTGGGGTTGTTGTTAGCGTATTATAAAGCACCTAATAGTGAGGCGTTTTTCAAGGACATTGCCAACGGCAAAGTTAAAAATCTTTTGGAGAACGCTAAAAAACTAAAAATATCTTCTAATAAAATTGAAATTGATTTTGAATTTCCGGAACAGTCCGTTGAAACTCCCGTTATTGATATTGATTACAAAAAGCCTTATAAATTGACCAGAGGTTTGCATTATGTTTTACCGACATGTTGTCGACCTATTCCGGGGGACGAGGCTTTGGCGTATGTTGACGATGACGGTCTGCTTTATATCCATCGTAAAGAATGTTCGTTTACTAAGGAGCGGCTTGCAACACGCGGCAAAGAAGTTACGAGTGTGATTTGGGACGACAATTTAGATGATGCATTGGCTAATATAAAACTTCACGGCTCCGACCGTATTGGTCTTATTGCAGATGTCGCTGATGTCCTTGTCAAGGAGAAAGTTAATATCAAAAATTTTAACATTACGGAAAACGACGGTCTTTTTGACGGCTGGCTTCTCATTTATATTCATAACATTGCGAAACTTAATAAAGTTATGGCGGCATTGTCTGCGTTAACAAACGTCATAAAGGTCTTCCGCACCAATTTGGTTAACGGCAGATATATTGCTGTTTCATAATTTTAGGAGTTTTTCGTATTTACTTGCTTTTTTACCGTCTGAATTTTTTATTTTCAGACGGTAAAAATATACGCCGCTTGCGATTTTTTGTCCGTTCTTGTCTCTTCCGTCCCAAATTACAGGCTCAGACAAGGATTCACTTGTAGAAAAACTTCCTGTTAAGACTTTTATAATTTTACCCGATGTGCTGAAAACCGTAAGTTCATAATCTATAATGCCTTGCGGGCTGTTATGCTCAAAGTAAAATTTTGTTTGGTCAGTAAACGGGTTTGGATAATTCAAAAGATGCGAGATTGTTAGTTTTTCATCGCCGGAGATAAAAAAGTCGAGTTTTTCTTCGCTTGAATTATTAAAGTTGTCCCATGCTTTTAGTTTCAAAGTATGGTTTCCTTGACTTAATTTTTTTAGAGAATATTCTAATTTTCCTGATGTGTAAGAATTTTTTTCTGGTTTGTAATAGTCTGTTAACGAATAAGTTAGAGAATCGTTATCGTCAATAGTCAACATGATGTCATGTCCGCTGTGCTTTTTGGTGATGTTGATTCCTGAGGAGTCTGAAAGTTCGGCAAAAAGTGTGTAATTGTCGTCTAAATGGAGTTGAATTTCAGGACCTGTTTTGTCGTCATCTGAATTTTCCGCGCTTTTGCCGATTTTTAATTCTTTGAAAAAGCCTTCTGCGGTAACGTCCTTGTTTTCAGCATACATAGTTATTTTACCGAAACCGCAATTATAGTCAATGTCTTTCGGGACGATGAATTTAAAACAGAACTTTCCGTTTTTGACAGAGGAAACACCTTCAAAAATTTTTGTCTTGTATTCTTGATATTCAAAAGCACCGTTTCCGTCATTGTTTAGAGTTGTGATTTTTTGCGGCTTGTCGAAGACTGAAATATATGCCGAACCCGAAAAATTTCCTTCTGACAATATCTCAGCGAGAATTTTATATTTGCCGAGAGCTTTGAGTGTGTCCGTGAATTTTGAAATCTCAACGTCATTTATTTTTAAGATTTGTATTTTGTGTTCAGGGAACTCGAGTTTCAGGGCAGGATCGCCTAACAATGTGAAATTCAGCATATTATTGTCTTGGGTTTCGTTTTTGGCTTTTCTTATGACATCGCCTAAACGGTTTTCTTTGTCGAAAAGAAATTTAAAAATATTTTTGTTGAGTTCAAAATTTTCGTTGGCCAAGACGTTTCGTGTTGTTGTAAACATTGCTATTGCGCCGCCTTGTGAATTTTTCAAACAATATTCAGCAGGAGAATTCGCCGCTTTGTCAGACTGTTTGTCATAATAATCGAAATGACCGATGTTGCATGAAGCCGTAATAAAGAGCGGCAAACGGTTTTGGTTTTTCAAATCTTTGATGTCGGCATTGGTTAAAATGCGCTCGTCAGCAAAAAAATTCATTCCGCCGTGTCCGGTGTAGTTTATTACAAACGCTCCTTGGGTGAATGTGTTAACAATTTCTTTACGTGCTTCGGGATAGGTGTTGCCTGCTGCCGTTGAAATTTGTTTGTAAGCGTCGATGTAAATTTTTTTTATGTTTTTTTCGCCGGAAGTTTTTTCCGTTGTTTCAGCGATGTAGTCGGCTTGTTTGGCATGAAGGGTGTTGTCTTCGTCATCGGCAATAAAGCATATATTGCGTTTCCAATCCCGTTCGTAATCAGTTGATAAATAGGAGGTTATCTTTTTAACTAAAATTTCTGCCTCTTGGGTTGTGCTTGCCGGCAAACGTCCGATTCCTATGTCAAGACTGCCTGAATATTCACCTTCGTCATCGTCTAAAAAGCCGAAGAAATCATCAGATACGAAACTATTTAAATTGTTTTCGTTCAACGAGTTAGGCGACTGATAGGTGGGGAGAAGATTGGTGTTGTTTTCTGATTTTGTTTTGTTGTCAACACTGCCGTCCCCGAAAAGCAGAACGTATTTTAAAACGCCGTTTTGCTTTTTGTACAAAAACCTAATGAAATCCCTAATCGCAGAGACATCAGTTTTGCCGGACGAAAATTCGTTGTAAATTTTTTCTGCCGTGATGACTTCTGTTTTTAAATCGCTGTGTATTTGTTTTAACTTTTCGGCGTATGGCAGAAATATTTGTGGCGTAATTATCAGATATTCAGGTGTTTGAAGGCTGAGGAGATTTTGATTTTCTATTTTTTCAAATTTTTCTATTTCAAAAGCATCGGAAAAATTAAATGCAATAAAATCGTTTTTACCTTCAATGCTGTTGACGTTTTTTCCGGAAATAGGGGAGGTGTAATCTGTTATGTTCCAGAGGTTTTCGCTGTTTACTTGAAATTCTGCTGCTGTCGGCGAAGAAAAAAAACGAGAAAAAATCATTTGTTGTCCGTTATAATTCAACGGCTCGGTTGTGTTGAGAATGATATAATCCAAATAGCCTTCTGCGGAAGCGGAATTTTTGTTGAAAGTTATATTAACTTCTTGTTTTTCAGAGTTCTGTGGTAAAAATTCAAAATTTTCGGTTGTTCTTGAAGCGTAAAGTCCGGAATTAGTTACACCATCGCAATTACCTGTCTTTGAACTGTTTGCGACAGTTGCCGTAAAATTGTTTGATACACTTGAACGTGCGATTGCAGAAAATTTTATTTTTCCCGTTGACGGCGGATTCTGACAATTGAACGTAAAGTTTTGTGAGGTGTTATAGAAAAAATTTTCGCCGAACCAATCTCTGCCGCTCATTTGTAGATTTACTAAATCTTCTTCGTGGCAGTAATAGAAGTCTCCTTCGCTAATTGTTTGATTTGTAGGGACATTAGAAGTTTTTACGGCGTTGTCAATACCCGTATTGACATCACTTATAAAATAATAATTGACGTCGCTAAACAAGTGATTTTTAATTAAATACATCTGCTCATTTGTATCGAAACTCCAAGTATCGGTACCGTTAGCGTAAAAATAAATGGCGTTCTCTGCTTTATGAATAAGTGTTTCAGTAAAACTTTGACGTTTTTCGGCGTTCATAAAAGGCAACATACCAGCATTGCCGCAAAAAATTCTGACATTTTCGGGATTATGAAAGCCGAGTTCTCGGAGTTTTTGATAAGAAATTTTGTATATTCCTGAAACGGGGATTTCAGTTTTCACCCACTTTCCGCTTTGCATAACGGATTGTCCGATGGCGCAAAAAGGGGAAACAACGAGTGTAAAAATTATAATTTTTTTTTTCAACTTAATTGTTTTTAACGGGTTTAAGACCGTGTTTTTCTCCTAATTCTATCATCAACTTGTATGCTGCTTCAAAAGAATTTTCGATTTGACCGTCAAGAATTGCGTCTTTGATAACGTCCTTGATTTCGCCGACCGTGCGTGATGGTTTCAAATCGAAAGTTTCCATAATCAGATTGCCGTCAACGGGCGGTTGCCATGTTCTTACAAAATCTTTTTGTTCTAATTCTTTGATTTTGCGACGGACTGTTTTGTAATTGTTTAGGAAC
Organism: Bacteroidales bacterium; assembly: GCA_017417315.1. GTDB lineage: Bacteria > Bacteroidota > Bacteroidia > Bacteroidales > UBA3824 > UBA3824. Next base: position 1,788 of record JAFPZK010000008.1, on the reverse strand, counting down.
TTTAATTTTTTTTCCTCTATTTTTGAAGTAATGTCTGCTTCACAAAGCATGAGTAAGTCGTCCAAATCTTCACCAGCGTCATACATCAATCGTCTTACGGCAGAGTCGGTTATCTCATCGTTTGAAATCGGAATCGCCCTATGATGCATTCCGACAAGTTTCTGAACGTATTTCATTCTGTCGTTAAGCGGCATTTTCAAGGCTTTGAAAATTTGCGGAATCATTTTTGCCCCGATAAATTCGTGATTGTGAAATGTCCATGTACCGCCGTTGAATTTTTTTACGTTAGGTTTTGCAATATCGTGAAACAGAGCCGCATACCTCAGCCACATATTATCGCTGTTTTGAGCGACGTTGTCTAATACTTGCAATGTATGTAAGAAGTTGTCTTTGTGACCTTTACCTTCTTTTATTTCAACGCCTTTTAATTTGGTGAGTTGTGGTAAAATTTTTTCTAAAAGTCCGCATTTGTCCAACAAAATAAAACCTATTGACGGTTTTTGGGTCTTCATAATTTTGTCCAATTCGTCAACAATTCTTTCTTTTGAAATGATTTCAATTCTGTCGCGGTTGCGTGTGATGGCATTAAATGTTTCATTTTCGATTGAGAACCCTAATCTGCACGCAAATCTTATTGCGCGTAACATTCTCAGCGGGTCGTCAGAAAATGTGATGTCGGCATCAAGTGGTGTTTTTATGATACCTTTCTGTAAATCATCAAGACCATTAAAAGGATCAACTAACGTCCCGTAATTATCTGAATTTAAGGAGATTGCAAGGGCGTTAATTGTAAAATCACGACGTTTTTGGTCATCTTCCAAAGTGCCTTCTTCTACGATAGGTTTGCGGGAATTTCTGTTATAAGATTCCTTTCTTGCTCCGACAAATTCGAGTTCAATGCCTTTATGTCGTAACATAGCAGTCCCGAAATTTTTGAAAACCGTTACGTTTTGCTTGCATTTCAGTTTGTTACCGACGGCTTTTGCAAATTCTATTCCGCTACCTTGAACAACAAAGTCCAAATCTTTGCACGGAATATTCAGGAGTAAATCCCTAACATACCCGCCTATGACATAGACCTTTGTGTTTTTTTCTGCGGCAACTTGCGCTATTTGCCCGAATACGGGGTAGGTCAACCTATCTTTTAAATTGGTCATTATTAATTTGTTAGTTAACTACGCGTTGCGAGTTTTGTTGTTTCTTTTAATTTCAAAAACAGCGTATGCGATGCCTGCTATTACGGAGAACCCCAACAAAACATCTATAAACAAATCTGCACTCATTTTATTTAGTTTTTTAGTTATTTTAATTATTTTGGTGCAAATTTAACAAATAAAAACCTTTTGGGTTTCATTTTTTAAGTTTTTTTTAGGTTTAGTTTTTGTTAAGAAAATGTAAACTTGACACTTAAATCACTTTGGGACACTTTATATATATTAATGGCTATTTTTTATCTTTTCTGATGTAGAAATCGCATTTATCGGAGACAAGTTTTTTTTTGAAAGCCCTTTTCATTCCTTTTCTACGTTTCATTCTTTTTCCGGGGGTTCACATCCCCCGTCTAATGTGTTTTGTCCTTTCAGGACTTATTTTCTGCTGGTAATTCTTCATTTTTCTTCCCTTGTAACTCTCTTACTTTCAGTTAAAAGAAACTTTTTTTGAAAAAAGATTAAAAAAAATTTTGTGGAAATAAAAATTCGCTCTACCTTTGCACCCGCAAAACGAAAGGAACGAGGTTCTTTAAAGAGTTAGAGATTGAGTTTTTAACGAAGAATTAACTTTAAAAAT
>JAFPZK010000085.1 GCA_017417315.1 Bacteroidales bacterium | reverse complement strand
TCCTCGGTCTTTTTTGTAGAGCCTTGGTTTTTCTTTGTCAAGAAACGTAACGTCAATGATTTTTTCCTTGCCGTCCAAAAGGTTATTCAAGAAGTCAATCAAAAGAGGTTTACTCGGTTCTTGTCCGAAAAGTATTTTAAAACCAGTATCCGTAAACGGGTTAACATATTTGCCCATAATGTATAGTTTCTTTTTATCAATGCAAATAAAAATATTTTTTTTCAAAAAGGCAAATATTTTCAAGGAAATGTTATAAAAAAAATCCTCGATGAAGAATCGGGGATTTTTTTTTATGTGTTATTTAATTACGCATGGGTTTATATGTTGCAAGCAACATAACACCACCTGCCTATGTTCCTACGCCCTTACAGGGCTTTATAACCCCGTTAGGTGTGTAGGAGCATAGGCAGGTGGTGTTGTTTCGTTAGAAACATAAACCCCTGCGGTTAAATTAATAGCAATGAAATTAATGTGCAAATATTTTTTTAAGAAACTTTTCCGAGGGGCAAAAATCCGTTGAATTTTATCATTTGATTGTGTTTTGCTTCGTCAACGATTTTCAGATATGGTTTTATGGCAGTCAGGGTTTTATGTCCCGTCCAACGCATGATGATTTCTAACGGTATTCCAAGTCGTATGGAGTTTACGACAAAGGTTTTTCGAGCCGTATGAGTGGTTATGAAATCGTATTTTGGTTTCACGAGGCTTTTTCTTTGGTTGCCTTGATAATAAGTGATGTTAATCGGGCGGGAAAAATTAAGGTCATAACAAACTTTTTTCAGGATTTTTTCTGTCAACGAAATGCTGTACTGAGGAAAAACGTATTCGGAAATTTTATTTTTGTACCCCTCTAAAATACTTTTTGAATATTCGTTCAACTCAATTTTCAAACGGTCGGAAGTTTTTAAAGTAACGATGTCAATAAAATCTTTGTTGACATCAGACCATTTAAGTTTTTTCATATCGGAAAACCTCAGCCCCGTGAAAGCACAAAAGCAATACATATTTCTGATGTCGTTTTCGGTTTGAGTTTCGGTTTTAGCATTTAAAAGTTTAAAAAGTTCGTCTTTTTCCAAATAGATTACGGGTTTAGATATGAGTTTAAGTTTTTGCTTGTAATTCAGGATTTTAAAATTAAAAAAATTCTTTTTGTCAGCCCATCTTAAAACGGTTTTCAGTCTGTCGGTAAATGTTTTTATGGTAGAATTTTTGACTTTTAGAGCGAGTTTTTTTTCAAAATCGAGCATAAAATTTTCGTTGATTTCATCAATAGAGACGTTTCCTTTGTGTTTTAATATTGCGTTGAGGGTTGAGGTGTAGATTTTAACGGTTGAAGGTTCAAGATGTTCGTTTTCAGAGAGGAATTTTTCAAAGATTGAGGCGATTTTGTCAGAGGTTTTCTTTTTTGTGTTGAGGTCTTTAATTGTCTGAATTGTGGGATAAGAATTAGAGAAAAGTAGACTTTTAGTAAAGAGTTGTTCTATTTTAAGATTCATTTGAGCGATGGCGTTATTGATTATAGCGGCATTTATTTTTGTGTTTTTAGCGTTTTTTTTGACGGTTTGTGTTTTTTGATTCCAGTCTTTTATGTTAACGGAAAATCCGAGCCTGATGTCAACTCTTTGTCTGTTGAAAGAGATTCTGCAACGAATTGGTGCATAACCTTTTGCGTTAGGTTTAGCGAGAGAGTATCTGTAAGAATATTTCATTTTTTGTTATGATTTTTTTATGGTGCAAAATTATGAAGTTTTTTTTAGAGTTCGCAAAAATGGGTGTGCTTTTTCGGGTGCTGATTTTGGAATATTTTTTAGGGTTGTATTGTTTTAGTGCTTTTATGAGGCTTTCAGGGAATTGGATTTTCGGGTGCTTTTTGGGGAACCGTGTTTGTAAGTATTTGATTATTAATGATGATTATTTATGAAGAATAGAAATATTCCTTACTACATGGCAGTCCTCGCGTTGGCTGCAGGAGTGTCCACTTCTTTCGTAAGTTGTGTTGACACTGATGAACCGGAGACCGTAACCAAACTCCGTCAAGAAGCAATCGCTAAATTGC
>JAFPZK010000084.1 GCA_017417315.1 Bacteroidales bacterium | reverse complement strand
TACAAGGTTGAGTGGAATGATTAGTGGTTTAAATAAAATATTAGACCGTATTGACAATCAGAGTATACAACCTAATTTAGGTGATGAGGAGTATATTCGTATTTTTCTATGGAAAAATGCGTTTGAGATTATAAAGAGAGAGCCTATTTTAGGAGTTGGTATCGGTGATGTTGATTCTGAGATGGAAAAAGAAAATATAAAAGCAAAAATTATTGAAACTTCGCTTGGCTCTCATAATCAGTATCTTTATTGTTGGCTTGCAATGGGTATTTTAGGTTTCTTACTGTTATTAGCGATGTTTGCTTCTGCTTTTTATTATGGCGTAAAAAATAGGTATTTCCCTTTAATCACTTTTGTTGGTGTAATTATGATTTGTATATCGTTTGAGAATATGCTGACAAGAGTATATGGGATTATGTTTATTCCATGGGCGATGCAATTATTACTGATAATGTCGAAAGAAAATGTTAAACCATACAAAATAGAACAAACTAATGTATAAAAACTGTTTTAAACGTATATTTGATTTCATGATTTCTTTGACGGCTTTATTGTTAATAGGTTGGTTTATAGGAATCGTTGCATTGTGGTTGCACTTTGCGAACAAAGGTGCAGGTGCTTTTTTCTTTCAACCACGTCCTGGTAAGAACGGCAAAATATTCAAAGTCATAAAATTCAAAACTATGACTGATGAAAAGGATGCAAATGGAGAACTATTGCCTGACGAAAAGCGTTTGACAAAGGTTGGAAAGTTTGTTCGTTCTACTTCTATTGACGAATTACCTCAGTTAATCAATGTATTAAAAGGAGACATGGCTCTTATTGGACCTCGACCTTTGCTTGTTCAATATTTGCCTTTGTATTCAAAAGAGCAGGCTCGTAGACATGAAGTTCGTCCCGGAATAACTGGTTGGGCTCAGTGTCATGGTCGAAATGCTATTTCGTGGACGAAGAAATTTGAATTAGATGTTTGGTATGTGGATAATTTATCTATCTTTGTAGATATGAAAGTAATATTCTTGACTATTAAGAATGTTATTAAAAGAGAGGGTATTTCGCAAGAAGGAAATGCCACAATGGAAGTATTTAATGGATTAAATTGAGTATGAAAGAATTAGTTATTATAGGTGCTGGCGGTTTCGGGCGTGAAGTTTACAATTTAGCATTAGAAACCAATGATTATGGGAGCAAATTCATAATTAAAGGTTTTTTAGACGATAATAAAAATGCGCTTGATTCTTTTGAAAATTATAAACCTATTATAGGTAGTGTTAATGATTATGGAATAGAATCTAATGATGTATTTGTATGTGCAATGGGTAATGTAGTTCAAAAAGAAAAATGTGTAACTATGATAAAAAAGAAAGGAGGTGAGTTTATCAGCTTAATTCACCCTACGGCACATATCGGTATTAATACTGAAATAGGAGTGGGTTCTATTGTGTGTTTTAATGCGTGTATTTCTTGTGATGTTACGATAGGTAATTTTGTTTCTATACAACCCTTTGCGGCTCTCGGACATGATGTTAAGGTCGGTGATTGGTGTCATTTAAATGCTTATGCATTTTTAGGTGGTAGGGTTGAAGTTTTGGAACGTGCAACTATACACACTGGTGCAATTGTGGTTCCGCAAAAAAAAGTTGCAGAAGAATCTATTGTCGGAGCAAATTCAGTGGTAATTAGAAATGTAAAAAAGGGAAAAACAGTATTTGGTATTCCTGCTGATTATATAGAGTTTTAGTTTTTATTAAAATCAAAAAATATGGATTTAGAAAAATTTTTAGCAGATTTTGCCGATATTTTCGACGAAACTGACGCCTCGGAAATCAAGGCTGACACACAGTTCCATTATCTGGACGAATGGAGTTCTATGTCGGGAATGGCTGTAATTGCGATTGTAAAATCAATCTACGGCAAGGAGATAACTGGCGAGGACATCAAGAAATGTGACACGGTTAACGATTTGTTTGAACTCGTAAAAAACAAATAATGGGAAAATCACCGTTTTCGTTGGCGGAGAAAAAAGTCTTCGTAACCGGTGCGTCCTCTGGAATAGGCAGAGCAATTGCAGTGGCTTGTTCCCAAATGGGTGCGCAGGTTTTCATTTCTGGCAGAAATGAAACACGATTGAAAGAAACCCTCTCGTTGATGGACAAGTCGGAAAAACATTCAATTCTGCCTTGCGATATCACTTCGCAAAGCGAGATTAAGAATGTCGTTAACCAACTGCCATCATTGGACGGAATTGTGCATTGCGCGGGAAAGGGACAACGTGTTTTGTGTAAGCAGATGACAGAACAAGATGTTGATGATTTGATGAATGTCAACTTCAAAGCCCCTGTATTGCTACAAGCAGAAGTGTTGAAACAGAAGAAAATGTCTAAGGGAGGTTCGATAGTGTTTGTTGCATCCGTTGCGTCTGTTTCTCCATCAGCAGGGAATGCAATCTATTCAGCCTCAAAAGGTGCCATAATTTCGTATGCAAATTGTTTGGGGTTGGAACTTGCACCAAGACAAATTCGAGTAAACGCAATAAGTCCTGCGATGGTTTGGACTGATTTGATATATAGCGGCGGCATTTCCAAAGAACAATTGGAAGAGGATGAAAAAAAATATCCTCTCAAACGCTATGGCAAACCGGAAGACATTGCAAATTTGGCTGTTTACCTTTTGTCAGATGCGTCTTCTTGGATGACAATGAATAATGTTCCAATTACAGGAGGTGGCAAATAAAATGGCATACATAAAGGCATTATCTTATTATTTGCCCGACAAGGTCTCGTCAACAAGCGACTTATATGACTTATTGGGCAAAGAATATGTTGACAAAGTTGCAAAGCAAGTAGGGGTTGGTTTCAGACATATAAGTTCCAAAAATCAAACAAGTTCTGATTTGGCAGTCTGTGCAGCAGAAAAGATGTTTGAAGAATATAAAATTGAACGAGAGATAATTGATTATGTAATTTTCTGTACTCAAACTCCTGATTATTTGATGCCATCAACATCTTGTATTTTGCAAGATAGGTTGAAATTATCGCATAATTGTGGCACTACAGGTATTGATTTAGGTTGTTCAGGTTTCGTTTATGGTCTTGCAATTGCACAATCTTTTGTGAAAGCAGGATTAGCCAAAAATGTTCTCTTTTTGACAGCAGATACTATATCTAAGGTTTTAAGTGAAACATCTGAATCACGCCTACTTTTTGGAGACGGTGCTGCCGCTTGTCTAATTTCTGACGAAGGATTTTGTAAAATCGGTTCGGAATTTGTGTTGGGCAGCGATGGTTCAGGCTACAAAGACCTCATTTTGGAAAACAGCGGTATGAGGAACTATTATGCAGAAAAGGACCCTGACGACCCTAAAAACTATATGTATATGAACGGAGAAAACATTTTCAATTTCACAGCGAAAACTGTTCCGCCGTTAGTTGACAGCACATTAGAGAAATATGGGTTCACTAAAGAAGATGTCGACTTGTTCGTTTTCCATCAGGCAAACAAGTTTATGCTCAATACCGTTAGGAAGGTTTGCGGCATTTCCAAAGACAAGTTTTATATTGACTTGGAAAATTACGGCAACACAACTTCGTCCACAATTCCAATTGCCTTAAAAGATGCAATGGACAAGCAAATTATAAAACCGGGTAGCAAAGTAATGATTGCCGGTTTTGGAATCGGTCTTTCTTGGGCGGGTGGTATTTTGAAGTTTTAGGTAGCAGATGTTTATAAAAGCAATATCATATTATCTCCCTTCGCAAACTCTTACTAATGAGGAACTTATAAAACAGTTTCCCGAATGGAGTGTTGAAAAGGTGGTTAAAAAAGTGGGCGTCAATGAGCGACACATAGCCGCTGCCGATGAAACCGCCGGAGATATGGCTTTCAAGGCGGCGCAAAAACTTTTCGCTGAATACAATATCAGCCCTGAGACGATTGATTTTGTGTTGTTTTGCACACAAAGTCCTGATTATTTTTTGCCGTCATCAGCCTGCATTTTGCAGCATAAGTTGGGCATCCCGACTTCGGCGGGAGCGTTTGACTACGATTTGGGCTGTTCGGGCTGCGTATATGGAATGGCGGTGGCGAAGGGACTGATTACGGCAGGCATTGCCAAAAACGTGCTATTGTTGACAGCCGAAACATACACCAAATACCTTCACCCACAGGACAAGGGCAACCGCTCGATATTTGGTGACGGAGCGGCGGCGTGCCTGATTTCTACGGAAGGGTTTGCCGAAATTGGCGGATTCGTTTTGGGTACCAATGGTAGCGGATATGACAACCTGATTTTGAAAACAGGCGCAGCGCGTCAAAAGAATCTTACAGGCATTGAGTCAACCGATGAAAATGGCAACATCCGCCGCGACGACTACCTGTATATGAACGGCGGCGAGATTTTCAATTTTACGGTGGATGTAGTACCTAATTTGTTGGTCAACGTTTTGGAAAAGAACAATATTACAAAAGACCGAATCGACTATTACCTCTTCCATCAGGCCAACAAATATATGCTCAGCACAATCCGCAAGATTTGCAACATACCGCAAGAAAAGTTTTACATCAACCTCGAAAAAACTGGCAATACTGTTTCGTCAACAATCCTCATTGGACTGCGGGATTGCATTGATAGTAAAATAATTACTTCTGGAATGAATGTTCTCATAGCCGGATTTGGTGTTGGGCTGAGTTATGGAGGAACAGTTTTAAAGATGTGAAATTTGTTATTATTGTGAGTTTAATATAAATCATGCAAATCATACCATTTAAAAATAAAATATGGCTTTCGTCGCCTACTATGCACGGAGAAGAGCAAAAGTGGGTTCGCGATGCCTTTGAAAAAAACTGGATTACCACTGCCGGTGAAAATATCAACGAAGTGGAAAAAATCGTTGCTGAACGTATTGGTGTCAAATATGCTGTTGCGCTTTCGTGCGGTACGGCTTCGCTTCATCTTGCGACAAAACTTGCCGGCGAAAAACTTTACGGTCAAGCCAAACCCGATAAAGGTACATTGCAAGGTCATAAAGTTTTTTGTTCTGACATGACTTTTGATGCCACAATCAACCCTGTTGCTTACGAAGACGGTGAAGCCGTTTTTATTGATACTGAGCCTGATACATGGAATATGTGTCCGAAAGCATTGGAAAAAGCCTTTGAAATTTATCCGGAGGTCAAACTTGTTGTTGTAGCACATCTTTACGGTATTCCCGGGAAAATTGACGAAATTCGTGAAATTTGTAACCGTCATGGCGCACTCATCGTTGAAGATGCTGCTGAATCTTTTGGCGCAACTTACAAGGGAAAAGAAACAGGTAGTTTCGGTGATTTTGGGGCAATTAGTTTCAATGGTAACAAGATAATCACTGGTTCTTCGGGTGGTATGTTTCTTACTGATAGTAAGGAAGATGCAGATAAAGTTCGCAAATGGTCAACGCAATCAAGAGAGGCTGCTCCGTGGTATCAACACGAAGAAATCGGTTATAATTATCGTATGTCGAATATTATTGCCGGTATTGTCCGCGGGCAAATGAACTATTTGGACGAACATATTGCTCAGAAAAAAGCGATTTACGAGCGGTATAAAGCAGGTTTTCAAGGTTTACCCGTTACGATGAATCCTTTCGATGAAGAAAACAGCAAGCCTAATTATTGGCTTAGTTGTATGCTTATAAACCAGGAAGCGATGTGCCGTCAGGTTCGCAGTGAAAATGAAGCAGTATATATTTCAGAGAAAGGCAAGAGTTGTCCGACGGAAATTCTCGAAACCCTTGCGAAATATAATGCCGAAGGTCGTCCGATTTGGAAACCTATGCACATGCAGCCGATTTACCGTATGAATCCGTTTATTACTGCTAACGGTAACGGACGCGGACAATCAAACGCTTATATTAACCTCGGAAAAACTAATGATGTCGGAGCAGATATTTTTGCACGTGGATTATGTCTTCCGAGCGACAACAAAATGACTCCTGATGAGCAAGATATTATCATCGAAATAATTAAAAGTTGTTTTGAATAGAGAATATATGTAACTTTGCAGCGGAAACTTTAAACAATATTAAAATGTGTACCGTTAATATAAAAGTGGACGGAACAAGAATCCGCCAAATAAATCCCGCTCTTGATAGCAGAGAAAGCATTGAACAGTGGTTGCAGCAGTATGTGAATATGTTTATAGAATCCTTGTTGTCGCAAGATGATGAAACGATGGATCTTGAATCTGCGAGGAAAAAACTTCACGAAACTATCAGCAAAGAATATTCTTATGAATTATCGTATTAGTAAAAAGTGCTTTGTAAAAATTAATTCGTTTTATAAAAATGTAGCGAAAAAGTATAAGCACACGTATTCAGAAGATATGCTGCATCATAGTGTTGATGAAACCATTGATTCGATGTATGAGATTGAACATTCACTTCTCCGCCGTACACCAACTATACCACAATGGCAAGGATTTTATATGGCGAATACTGACAAATGGTACTTTGCATATACAATTAACGGAGATACAATTACTATTGTAGATGCTTGTCATGCCCAAAATATGCACTAAAACACTATGAATTACCGTATATTAGATTTACAAGTTCACGGCGATAGGCGAGGAAAATTAGTTTCGTTGGAAGGCTTGAAAAAATAGGGAAGAGGGATTTATATATAATGGCATTTACTAGAAATACAATTATAACATCTTTCTTTTGGAAATTATTTGAGAATATTGGTACTCAGTTGGTGCAATTTGTAGTTACGATTGTCTTAGCACGTTTATTGTTGCCATCTGAATACGGTGTAATAGCACTTATTTCTGTATTTATTCAACTATGTGGTGTTATTATAGATTCTGGTTTTAACACTGCTTTGATTCAAAAAAAAGGAGCTGATAATATTGATTTTTCAACTATATTCTTTTTTTGTCTTGGAAGTTCTATTTTGATGTACTTCTTGATGTATTTTTTTGCCCCAGTAATAGCAGAGTTCTATGAACAAGATGAATTAATACCTATTATCCGCGTACTTAGTCTCTCACTACTAATCAATGCTTTTTATTCTATACAATATGCATACGTTTCTAAAAATATGTTATTCAAAAAACTATTTTATAGTAATGTAGGAGCTATTGTATTGTCAGGCGGATTGGGCATATATAGTGCTTATCAAGGATTTGGGATATGGTCGTTAGTAATACAAAATATAAGTAGTCATTTTTTTGCAACACTTATTATGTGGTTTACTATAAAATGGCGACCAATATTAGTATTTTCTATTGAGCGATTTAAGATATTGTTTGATTATGGGTGGAAAATATTTGGTAGTAGTATTATTATTTCATTGTTTGTAAATATTAGAAAATTAATTATTGGCAAATTTTATACTTCTATATCGTTAGCGTATTATGAAAAAGGAGAGCAATTTCCAATGTTATTAATGAATAATATCTTTAATTCTATTCAAGCGGTATTGTTTCCTACTTTTTCTGAAGAACAACACAATCGTATAAAAGTAAAAACAATGATGAGGAGTTGTACTAAAATGTGTTGTTTTTTTTTATATCCCTTGATGATTGGAATGATTGTTACTGCTAAGCCGATTGTATTATTATTATTAACGGAAAAGTGGTTGCCTATTGTGCCTTTTATGCAGATTCTTTGTATTGCCAATTTTTTTAGACCTATTACATTTTCAAATTGGGAAGTTATAAAGGCATTAGGTTATAGTAACATAACATTAAAGTTGGAGATACTTAAAAAGGTAATAGATGTTACGATACTTATAGTAAGTGTAAATATAGGTGTTTATGCTATAGCATGGGGATGCGTATTGTATGACTTTGTTTGCGTATTTATTAATCTTGCCCCAAATAAAAAACTACTTGATTATGGTATAGCAGAACAAATTAAAGATGTTGTACCTACATTGCTTATCGCATTAGCAATGGGTGCTGCGGTTTATTGGATACAATTATTAGATATATCTAATGTTGGTATATTAACATTGCAAATTTTATCTGGGACAAGTTTGTATATTTTGTTAAGTTGGATGTTTAAGGAAGAAAGTTTTGTATACATACTGCAATTGATTAAAGAAAAAAAACATAAATTTTATCAATAATCCAAATGATTTCAGCATTAACAAAACAAGAAAGTTCGGCTATTAGTCATTTGCGGGTGTTGGCAATGCTCAGCATTGTAACTTGTCATTTTTTGCAGGCGTTGAATAATCAGTGGGCATGGGTATTGAACATTGGCGTTCAGATTTTTTTGTTCATGTCAGGCTTTTTATACGGACATAAACATATTGATAATTGGCTGAATTGGTTTGAAAAACGTATTACGCGAGTTTATATTCCGTTTTTATTATTTTTTATTGCGGTAATACCTTTGTACGCTTTCAGTAAATTAATTTCGTTTAAAAATATAGTCTCGTATATACTTGATTTACAGTGGTTTACGGGGGGGGTAAAAGGACTCGGACATCTTTGGTTTCTCACCGCCATTGCCATTTGCTATGCCATAACACCGGTTTTACAATGGTCAAAAAAAATAGGAAATCATTTGATATGGCTATCTGTTATAGCCGTGATAAGCATATTAGTGTTGCATCCGCCATTTTATAATCATCTTTTATGGATTGCGCTTTATGTATTCGGCTATTATATAGCGACAACAGAAAAATATGAGCGGAGTATATTTTTGGTTCTTGCAATCGGAGTAATGGTATGGTTGCTGACAGATTTTTCTTGGGACAAAATGATTAATATGGATTGCACTTGGAGTATAACTTTTCATATAACAGGTGCGGTTATCATCTTTTTTGTCGGATTGTTGTTGTTTAATTTGTTAAAAATTGAACAAACAACAAAGCCTGTCAAAATCCTTGACAAATACTCGTTTCAAATATATATTGTTCATCATATTATCATAATGCAGCCGTTTTCAATGCTAAATATAACGGAAAATATTGTCTTTAATATTGGTATAATTCTCTTATACATAGCGTTTTATACATTTGTTCTTACAATAATAAGTAACAAAGTAACAGAAATTGTTGATCAAAGTTTCATTCGATTAACAAAATAAGAATATGCGCAAAATTCTTCTTGTCTTTGGCACACGCCCCGAAGCGATAAAAATGTGTCCTCTCGTTAAAGAGTTTCTGAAATACCCCGAAGATTTTGAAACCTTGGTTTGTGTAACGGGACAACACCGTGAAATGCTTGACCAAGTGTTAAAGATTTTCGATGTCAAACCAGATTTTGACCTCAACATTATGAAACAAGGTCAGGATTTGTACGACGTTACTTCAAGAGTGCTTCTCGGTATGAGGGACATTTTGAAACAAGTTCAGCCAGATGTTGTTTTGGTTCACGGCGATACGACAACTTCAACAGCCGCCGCACTTGCCGCTTTTTATCAGCAAATTCCGGTCGGACACGTTGAAGCCGGTCTTAGAACCCACAATATTTATTCGCCTTGGCCGGAAGAAATGAACCGTCAAATCACCGGCAGAATTGCGATATATAATTTTGCCCCGACACCGCTTTCGAAGGAAAACTTGTTGAAGGAAAACGTCAGCGAGAACAGTATTTTTGTTACGGGAAACACTGTTATTGATGCGTTACATTGGGTTGTCAACAAGATAAAAGGAAGTTCAGAAGTTTCTTCTGAACTCAAAAACATACTTTTAAAATCGGGTTATGATTGCGGCAGATTAAACGGCGGCAAAAAGTTAGTTCTCGTAACGGGACACCGCAGAGAAAACTTCGGCGACGGCTTTATAAATATGTGTAATGCAATCAAAGATTTAACTTTGAAATACCCTGATGTGGATTTTGTTTATCCGATGCACTTAAATCCTAATGTCAGAAAACCGATTCACGAAGTTTTCGGCGAAGATTTAAGCGGACTACAGAATATGTTTTTCATTGAACCGTTGGAATATATTTCGTTTGTGTATTTGATGGAAAAATCGAATATTGTTTTGACGGACAGCGGTGGCATTCAGGAAGAAGCACCGGGATTAGGTAAGCCGGTTTTGGTTATGCGCGACACCACCGAAAGACCAGAAGCCGTAACCTCAGGAACGGTAAAACTTGTCGGAACAAATTATAACGCTATTGTAAATAACGTTTCGGAATTGTTAGAAAATCCTTCTGCATACGAAAAAATGAGCAAAGCCGTAAATCCATACGGAGATGGAAAAGCCTGTCAGAGAATCGTTGAAACATTGAAATAAGATGATTGAAAAAAAGATACATTATTGTTGGTTTGGAGACAAACCACTCCCAGAAGATGCAAAACGGTATATTGAAAGTTGGAAAAAGTATTGTCCTGACTATGAGATAAAAGAATGGAATGAGCAAAATTTTGACCTTGACAAATATCCATACGTAAGGGAAGCATACGACAATAAAAAATTCGCATTTGTAACAGATGTTGTCAGATTGTATGCGTGTTATAATGAGGGCGGAATTTATATGGACACTGATGTTGAAGTTCTAAAAAATTTAGACCGCTTTTTGACACATGAAGGAGTTTCTGGTTTTGAATCAATAATATATGTTCCTACGGGTATGATGGGTTGTCAAAAGGGTTTTCCGCTTTTTAAAGAGTTACTTGATGAGTATGACGGATTGCACTTTGTTAAGCCTGACGGAAGTTTTGATATGACAACAAATGTAATTAGGATAACAAATACTTGTTTAAAATACGGTTTGGTTCCAAATGGCAAATTTCAAATTGTAAATGGTTTTGCTTTGTATCCGAGCGATTATTTTTGCCCAAAATCATGGAAGGACGGAAAAATATATTTGACGGAAAATTCTTACACTATTCATCATTTTGCTGCAAGTTGGGTAAGTGATAAAGACAAAAGAGATAATAAAGTGAGACAGAAAATTGTTTCAGTATTTGGAGAAAATCGTTTTTCCAATTTTGTTTTCAATATGTATAACTATTATGCTGTAATTTGTGATAGTATAAAAGAGAAGGGGTGTTTGTATGTTATCAAAAAGGGGATAAAAACTTTATCAGATAAATTATAATTCATTTTAATCTCTTGTCATTTATTGTCAACAAAAAAAATTATGTGTGTAAAAATTAGACAATTCGTGTGGAAATGATTGATTGTATCATGAACATACTTATTAAATATCTTAAAAAAAACATACGTTTTTCCATTTTTTTAAGTGAATTTTTTGGAGGAAAATGTGTGTCAAATATTAATATGGATATACTTAATCCGAATCAGAAACGGGTTTTGATATGTTATTTGGAGGTGCATAACATAGAGGTTAATCGTGTAATGCATGCAAATGTTTTGCAAGCTATGGTAATGATAAAATTTTTTATTGACTTTGGTTTTTGTGTTGATGTTTGTGATTGTCAAAATGAATTAGCACCTATTATAACGAAAGATCGTAGATATGATATTATTATTGGTCAGGGTAATAATTTTAAGACAGCTTGTATTTTTCATAAAGAATCGCACAAAATACTTTATGTTACAGAATCATTACCAAGTTCAGTGCAACGAAACTATCAGGTTAGAAAAGAGTACTTTGAAAAACGTCATCCAAGTATAGACATAATATCTTCTCCTGCTCGAAGTGGTTTTTTTGATGATGAGATGTTTACTATGGCGGATTCAGCCATAGTAATGAGTTCTTTATATAATATTGAACCTATGCGTAAATGTATTGACAATATATATCCGATAAATTGTAATACTCTTATTAATGGAAAATTTATATTTGATGAAGCCAAATGTAGATATTTATTAGCATCAATAAAGAAAAGATTTTTATGGTTTGGTTCAAAAGGTTTTATTCATAAGGGCTGTGATATAGTTTTGGATGTATTTAGAGAAATGTCGGAATTTACAATAGATTTTTATGGGTTAGATAGAAAAGAGAAAAAAATATTCAATCAGTTGAAATCTGCTAATACGAATGATTGTGGATTTATAAATGTTCAAAGCAAAGAGTTTGTTGATGAGGTGGTTTATAAACATTGTTTCTTGATTTTCCCATCTTGTGCCGAAGGAATGTGTACGTCAGTTGCAACGTGTATGGCTCATGGTATAATTCCAATTGTTACCAAAGAAACAGGTTTTGATCCTTGTGAATGGATAATCGAACTACGAGATTATAAAAAAGAAACAATAATTAAAGCAATATATGATGTTGTCAATATGTCTGATGATGAAATAATTAGATTGAAAAAAGGATGTATAAAATATGCATTGCAGAATTTTTCTATAGGACATTTTGATAAAGAGTTTAGAAATATAATGGCGCAAATAACTAATGCAAAATCTTAGAATCTCTGTGATAACAGTTTGCTTAAATGCCTCTAAAACCATTGAACAGACTATTCTATCAATAATCAATCAGACTTATGACAATATTGAATATATCATTATTGATGGAGTAAGTACGGATGGAACTCTTGATATAATAAAAAAATACGAATCAAAAATATCCCTTTGTCAATCAGAACCTGACAATGGCATTTATGATGCAATGAATAAGGGACTAAAATTAGCGACAGGTGATTTTTTGATATTTATGGGAGCAGATGATGTATTTTATAATGAGAATGTTATATATAAAGTTGCATCTGAGATAGATAATTATGACGATATATATTACGGTAGTGTAATCTTTAAGGGTACTAACACTATACATTGGGGAAAATTTAGTAGATTAAAATGGGCTTCGGCAAATGTATGCCATCAAGCCGTTTTTTATCCTAAGGTGGTTTATAAGCAATATAATTATGACACTTCGTATGTTGTATGTGCAGATTATATTTATAATTTAAATTTAATAAAGTGTGCATATCAATTTAAGTTTATAAATGAGATTGTTACTTTATTTGATATAACAGGTTATAGTTCTTATGCCTTAGATGAAAAGTTCCAAAAAGATTTTGCAGGTATAATGGTTAAAACCGTTGGTGTTATTCCATACATTGGCGGTATTTTTGTAAGAAAGATTGTATTCCCAATTTTCGACTTAATAGCAAAAATCAGAAATCGTTGTCAATAATTCTATGATATTCCTAACTCATTAGTTTAATAAAATTATGGACGTATCAATCATCATTGTTAATTACAATACTTGTTCTCTTACCCGTAATTGCTTAAAATCTGTTTTTGAACAGACTAAAGATATTGATTTTGAAGTAATTGTATCGGATAACGGTTCAGCAGACGGCTCTGTTGAAATGATCAAAACAGAGTTTCCTCAGGTGATTTTGATTGAAAACAATGCAAATTTGGGTTTTGGCGCAGCTAACAACAGAGGCTTGAAAATTGCAAAAGGCAAATATATTTTTTATTTGAACAGCGATACAATTTTATTGAATAATGCTGTAAAAATCTTTTTTGATTATTGGGAAATCTCCCCTGAAAAAGATAAAATAGGAGCGTTAGGAGGAAATTTATTGAATGAGAATGGAGATGTTGCGGTTTCCCATATAAAATTTCCTAGACCATTAAGTGAAATTTTCTGGTTTATAATGAATGTTTTTAGTGCATACGTAAAATATGTTTTGAAAATCTTTCATATAAATTATAGAAGAATAATAACGGAGAATATCGGAACTTACACAACAGGAGAAGTCGAATGTGTATCAGGAGCAGATTTATTTTTGAAAAATAATGATTTGGCTTTTTTTGATGAAAGATTTTTTTTATATTTTGAAGAAACAAATCTTGAATGGGTTATGAAAAAGAAAGATTTGTTACGGTTAATTATTGACGGTCCGAGGATTGTTCATTTGTATGGAAAATCAGGCAACAAAAAGTTCGATGGCAGATTGGATGATTATATTACATTTGGGGCAATACAATTTGACTTATCCAGAATAAAATTTATAAAATATAATATTTCAAGTTTTTATGCGTGGATATTAAAAATATTGTTAGCATTCTTATGGCTTTTACCGAGTTTTTATCAAAATACAAAACAATATAGGAAAGAAATTTGGAAAATTTAATATCTGCGTATTTCGAATAATATATATAATTATGTCCTTTCCTAAAATTTCTATAATCGTTCCCGTTTATAAAGTAGAGAAATATCTTCGTCGTTGTCTTGACAGTATTGTTGCACAGACGTTTACTGATTGGGAATGTATTTTGATTGATGACGGCAGCCCTGACAATTCCGGCAAAATTTGCGATGAGTATGCACAAAAAGACGGTCGTTTTAAGGTTGTTCATCAAGAGAATCAAGGTGTTAGCGCGGCAAGAAATATGGGATTAGATGAAGCGAAAGGGGAGTGGATAGGTTTTGTTGATAGTGATGATTGGATTGATTCTGAAATGTATGAAGTCGCGTATAATCAAGCAATAGAAGTTGGGGCGGATTTAATTCAATGGGGAATGATAATGGAAAAGAAATACATTCATAAAGTTATATCACATTCTGAAAAAATAATTTTTCCTATTGATGTGGCGGAAGACTATGAGCCGAGTATGTGTTCAAAATTGGTTTCTGCAAATTTGTTCAAAAAAAATAAAATACGTTATAAAGAAAATAAAAAACTTTCTGAAGATAGATTAGTTTCGCTTCAATGTTATTTGGCTGCACAAAAATGCTTTTCGATAGGAAGATGTTTTTATCATTATAGAGTGAATCCTCATTCAGCAACACACAATGTTTCAAAGCAGATGATTTATGAAGAAATTGAGATGGTGTTAGAAATGGAAAATATGTGTAAAAACATTCCTGCGTTAAATACATTCTTATTTAGGGAAAAAGTCGAATGTAAAATTCATGCAATCGCGTTGTTGTCTCCGCCCAATTTTGATATGTTTAGAACAGTTTTTAGCGAGATAAATGAAGATATGGAACGATGCGATAAAAGAATTTCAGTGTTATTGGCACTTCGTCGTTATGATTTTTTATCAAGAATTGTTTTAGCGGCGGGTAAATTTTTCCTTATATAACGTTATTATAGTATGGCTACCGCATTGCGGCAGCCTTAAAAAACAATTTTACCCTCTTGAACTTCCGTCGAAACAATGTGTGCAGAGTTTTTCTTTCGGAAGACCTATTGCTTCCACCAAATCTGAAAGTTTTTGAAATTTCAGTGTTGTAAGCCCTAAATCTTTCCTTATTTGTTCCACCATTTCTTTGTATTCCGGCGAATCGCTGTCTGCGTATTTCGACCAGTCAACATCTTCTATGTTGCCGCGGAGTTTCAAAACCGCCTTTCTTGTTGCAAGTTCCAATGATGAGCGCGACCGGCTGAAATTCAAATATTCACACGGATAAATCAGCGGCGGACAAGCTATCCTCATGTGAACCTCCTTGATTCCGTTTTCCACCAAATCTTTAACGTTATCCTTCAACTGAGTACCCCTTACTATCGAATCGTCCAAGAAAATTCCCTTTTTGCCGTCAATTAACGCGGTGTTTGGAACGAGTTTCATTTTTGCCACGAGTTCTCTTTGCTTTTGATTTTGAGGCATAAAACTCCTCGGCCATGTCGGAGTGTATTTTGCATACGGACGCAAATACGGAATGTGTGCCGTGTTTGAATAGCCTAACGCATGTCCTACGCCGCTGTCAGGAATGCCCGCAACAAAATCCGCTTCAACTTTTCCGTCCGAAAGCGCAAGTTTTTTACCGCACTCATAACGGCATTTGTCAACGTTGATTCCCTCGTAGAATGACGGCGGATAACCGTAATAAACCCACAGAAACGAACAAACCTGCATTTCCTGATTTTCTTTTTTGAGGGTTTTTATGCCGGTGGTCTTTACTGCGACTATTTCGCCCGGTCCTAAATATTGATAAATTTTGTAGCCTAAATTCAAGAATGACGTCGTCTCCGATGCTAAACAGAACGCCCCGTCTTTGTGTCCGATGATTATCGGTGTCCTGCCTAACTTATCCCTTCCCGCAATTATTTCGTTACCGTTGAGAATCAGAATCGAGCATGAACCTTTTATCGTGTTGTAAACGTTTTTGATACCTTCCGTGAAAGATTCTTTTTCGCAAATCAGCATTGCGACAAGTTCTGTCGGGTTGATTCCGCCTTGCGAAGTTTCGGCGAAAGTCTTGCCTTCCGATAAGAATCTTTGCGAAATTTCTTCCAAATTGTTGATTTTTGAAACCGTTGAAATCGCAAACCTTCCTAATTTTGAATAAATTACTAACGGTTGCGCTTCGGTGTCCGAAATGCAGCCTATGCCTGCCGTACCTTCAAAACCGTTTGCATCGCTTTCAAATTTTGTTCTGAAATAACTGTTTTCGAGGCTGTGAATTGCCCTTTGAAAACCTTTTTTATCGCAGTAGACGGCCATACCGCCCCTTTTGGTCCCTAAGTGGGAATGATAATCCGTGCCGTAAAACACGTCAGAAACGCAGTCTTCCTTGGAAACTGCCCCGAAAAATCCGCTCATTTGAAATGTTGTTTTTATATATTTTTTTAACGCTGCAAATTTATAAAAATAATTTATTTTTGCCGTGCAAAATTTAGGTAAAAAATGAAAAAAAGTATTTTGGCTTTGTCTTTGGGTACTTTTGTTCTCGGAATGGCAGAATTTATAATGCCGGGCATTTTGTCTTTTGTTGCTAACGATTTGAATATCAGTATTCCCGAAGCTGGACATTTGATTTCGGCGTATGCTTTGGGCGTGAGTTTCGGTGCGCCGGTCATCTTGCTGAGCGTTGAAAAATACCGCCTTAAAAGTACGATGATTTTTCTTGCACTTTTGATGTTGGCTGGCAATCTCTGCGCTGCTTTTGCTCCTAACTATTATACTTTGATGGCTTGCCGTTTTATTTCGGGACTGCCTCACGGAGCGTATTTCGGAATCGGGACGATTATCGCCTCAAAACTTGCTGACAAAGGCAAAGAATCTTCGGCTATCGCTGTAATGGTTTCGGGAATGACGGTTGCTAACCTGTTAGGCGTGCCTGTCGGGACGTTTTTGAGCCATAATTTTTCGTGGCGAATGATTTTCGGCTTTGTCGGACTGTTGGCTCTTTTGGCTGTTTTGGCTATTAAACTTTTAGTCCCGAACATCGAAAATCAGACTACCGAAAGACTTTTAGACCGTTTTAAATTTTTGAAACATTTGGCTCCGTGGCTTGTTGTCGGCGCAACGTTTACCGGCAACTGCGGAATTTTCTGTATGTATTCTTATATTAACCCTATTTTGAACAAAGTTGCCGGATTTTCGGAAGATAGTCTTTCTATTTTGATGGTGATTGCCGGTTTCGGAATGGTCGCCGGAAACTTGATTTCGGGTAAAGTTTGCGATAAATATCCTATGGGTTTGGTTGCGGGAATCGTTCAGGGTTTAGCGGCTGTTTTTCTGACAGTTATGTGGCTGTTTTCGTTTAATCCGATAATTGCCGTCGTGATGATGTTTTGCTGTACGTTTTGTCTTTTCGCTCTTTCGTCGCCGCAACAACTGCTTATCATTCAGCACGGTAAAGGCGGTGAAAAACTTGGCGGGGCGTTGGTTCAGATTGCTTTTAACGTCGGAAATGCTGTCGGCGCGTTTTTAGGCGGACTGCCGATACTTTCGGGCAGTACTTATAACGCTTCTGCCGCGCCGGGCATACCTTTCGGTTTGGTAGGATTTGCTCTCTTTATGTATTTTCATTACCGTTACGAGCGAAAACCTAAATTATCTTAACAAACGGATTTTCAGTAGTTTCTATTCCGACGGAGGTCGGTTCGCCGTGTCCGGGGAAAATTTCGTAAAGGCTGTCAAACCTTAGAATTATGTTTCGGATAGAAGCCATTTCGTCATCGTATGACGCGCCGTCAAGGTCTGTTCTGCCGATTGTACCTTTGAAAAGCGTGTCGCCGGTAAACATAATTTTCTCCTTTTCGGCATAAATTGTCTGACCGCCGGGAGTGTGTCCGGGCGTGTGCGTACATTTTAAGACCGTTTCGCCGAATTTTATAATTGTGCCGTCTTCGCACGGAATGTCGATTGTTATCGGCGTGTCAATTTTCCAACGCCAACGTGAGGCGTATTCCTGAGCCTTTTCCAAAAGAAACGTGTCTTTCGGATTAGCCGCAAACGGGATTCCGTACTTTTCTTTCAAAAAGTTAACACCCAAAATATGGTCGCTATGACAATGCGTGTTGATTATCATAACGGGTTTTAACTCTTTGTCTTTTATGGAGTTAACTAAAAAGTCCCTTTCTTTTTCGCTGTAACAGCCCGGGTCTATGATCACACATTCTTTTGTTTGGTCATGGAGAACGTATGTGTTGACCTCAAAAAGGTTGAAGCGGAAAATTTCTACTTTCATAATGTTTCTAAGGCTTTTTCTAATTTGGTTTTTAGTACGGGGATTTCACTCGTGATGTTGAAAATCAGCCTTCCTAAATTGTCTTTGTTAATAGAGTTATTGACAAAATCAACTTGTCCGCGCAAATCTTCTTGCGAGACAAAAGGGTTTTGTTGAGGCGGAATTTGCATAAACAATTCAATCATTACCGTATAATTTATGCGTAAATTATCAAGGAAGAAGTCAATATCTTTGACTTCTCCACCTTGATTAATTTCGTTTGATAACGACATTATGTTTTTGCATGCCTGTAACAACTGCTTTGTTATGCTTTTTAATTCGGTCATAACTATTTGTCTGTTAACGGTTTTATAATTAATGACAATTCGTCTAACTGTTCGTCAGAAATTTTAGACGGAGCGTCAATCATAATATCCCTTGCGGCATTGTTTTTCGGGAATGCGATAACGTCTTTGATAGAGTCAGAGCCGTTTAAGAGGGCAGCCCAACGGTCGAGACCGAAAGCCAAACCGCCGTGAGGAGGTGCACCGTATTTGAAAGCGTTAATCAAACAAGAGAACTGAGCCTGAGCCTTTTCTTCGGTGAAACCGAGCAACTTGAACATACGCACTTGAAGTGCCGAGTCGTGAATACGGATTGAACCGCCGCCGATTTCTATACCGTTGATTACAAGGTCGTAAGCGTTAGCGCGTGCCTCGCCCGGATTTGTTTCCAAAATGTCGTAATCTTCTTTTTTGGGTGAAGTAAACGGGTGGTGCATTGCGTAAAATCTCTGTGTTGCTTCGTCCCATTCAAAAAGTGGGAAGTCAACAACCCAAAGCGGAGCAAAAATGTTTTTGTCTCTCAGACCCAAACGGTTACCCATTTCGATACGGAGAACGCCCATTTGATTCAGGACGGGGAGTTTTTTACCGCAAAGGATTAATACCAAATCGCCCGTGCCTGCACCTGAAAATTTTGCGATTTCGGTGAGTTCTTCGGGTGAATAGAATTTGTCAACGGAAGATTTTATAGTATTGTCTTCGTTGTATTTTATGTAAACGAGACCTTTTGCGCCGACTTGCGGACGTTTTACCCATTCGGTAATCTCGTCGAGTTGTTTTCTTGAATAATTTGCACAGCCGCCCACTGCAATCGCGCAAACGTATTCCGCATCGTCAAACACCTTGAAACCGTGGTTTTTAACTTTGTCTGTGATGTTGTGAATTTTCATTCCGAAACGAATATCGGGTTTGTCAGAGCCGTATTGCTCCATAGCGTCTTTCCAAACCATACGCGGGAATTGATAATTCATGTCAATGCCTTTGATTTCTTTGAAAAGATGTTTTGCCAAACCTTCAAAAACTTGCAAAACGTCTTCCTGCTCTACGAATGACATTTCGCAGTCAATTTGCGTAAATTCGGGCTGACGGTCAGCACGTAAATCCTCGTCCCTGAAACATTTAACGATTTGATAGTAACGGTCGATACCGGCAACCATCAAGAGTTGTTTGTATTGTTGCGGGCTTTGGGGAAGAGCGTAAAATTCGCCGTGGTGAATTCTTGATGGCACAACGTAATCCCTTGCGCCTTCGGGAGTTGACTTTATAAGCATCGGGGTTTCAACTTCCATAAAAGAATGTCCGTCCAAGTAGCGGCGTACTTCAAACGACATTTTGTTTCTCAGTTGAAGACCTTTTATAATCGGTCTGCGGCGAATGTCCAAGTAACGGTATTTCATCAAAAGGTCTTCACCGCCGTCGGTGTTGTCTTCGATTGTGAAAGGCGGAATTTCGCTCTTGTTAAGAATATTGAGTTCTTGAACGGTGATTTCAATATCGCCGGTCGGAATGTCTTTGTTTTTGCTTGAACGTTCCGTAACAACGCCGATAGCCTGAATGACAAATTCTCTACCGAGTTTTCTTGCTTTTTCGCAGAGTTCTGCATTGGTTTCGGTGTTGAAAACGAGTTGGGTAATACCGTAACGGTCTCTTAAATCGACGAAAGTCATTCCGCCGAGGTTTCTTACTTTCTGCACCCAACCGCAGAGAGTAACTGTTTTGTTGATGTCAGCGGCTCTTAGTTCGCCGCAGTTATGTGTTCTGTACATTTTTTACTGTATGTTTTTAACAAAATTTTCCGACCCCAAAATTACAAATTTTTTTAGAATAAAACGAAGTAACTGAATTAATTTTGTAATATTCTTAAAAAAATATTATTTTTGCACCGAAACATTTTAAAGCACAACTCACTATGGCTATTTCACTTGACGATTTATCTAACAAATTACCGATTGGCGTACAGAGTTTTGAAGACCTTCGGAATACCGGTTGTCTGTATGTTGATAAGACGGACTATGTTTATTTCCTTACACATTCCGGCACAAAATCTTATTTTCTTGCACGTCCCAGACGTTTTGGTAAAAGTCTGTTTGCCAATACGTTATTAGCATATTTTGAAGGCAAAAAAGAGTGCTTTAAAGGTCTGAAAATCGAAAAGTTGGAAAACGATTGGATAAAATATCCGGTGGCATATTTTGATTTTGTTGACGGTGATTATTCAAAGCCGCAAATGTTGATTGATAAAATTACATACGTGTTGTATATGTTTGAAAAACAACACGATATAAAAGTTGACGATAGCATTTTTAAAGGTGTAACAATAGAGGATGACGAAAATCCTGAGGCGCGAAGGCTTGCAATACGTTTTGCATACGATATGCGTGCGGTTACCGAAAAGACCGGCTTGCAAACCGTCATAATCGTTGACGAATACGATAACCCGTTGATTACAAGCGAGAATCTCACTGAGAGCAAAAAGATTTACCGAGGATTTTTTTCCTTGCTGAAATCCGCCGACAAATATATCCGTTTTGCCTTTATCACGGGTGTAACGAAATTTGCCAAAACGTCAATTTTCAGCGGACAAAACCAACCGCTTGACATTTCTTCAAACGAAAAATTGTCGGCAATTTGCGGAATCACGCACGAAGAATTGATTGAAAATTTTTCTACTGAAATCAAAAAACTTGCAGAAAATCAGGAATTTAGTTTTGACGAGTGTGTGGCAGAATTAAAACATTGGTACGACGGTTACCTCTTTCATGAAAAGGGAGTTCAGGTGTTTAATCCCGTAAGTTTGTTGTGTGCTTTTGCTAACGAGGATTTTCAGAATTATTGGTACGATACCGGCAATCCGACGATTTTGATGCAACGTATTCACAATTCTTATTTTGATTTCAGATATTTGGAAAACGACGTAAAATATCCGAAAGACTTGTTGAAATCGCACAAAGATGACGAATTTAAAGCGGATTTAGTGGCGTTGCTTTATTATTCCGGTTATTTGACGATAAAGAGTTACGACCGTCCGACCCGCGCATATACCTTAGGCTTTCCCAACAACGAAATAAAACTCAGTTTTTTAAACGGTTTGGTTGATGAATTTTATCAGATTCCTGACAGTTTGTCGGGGTTCAACTATTCGTATTTCTTGGATGATTTTATGTCGGGAAATATTGAAGGTGTAATTACTCGGCTTCAAGCCTTGTATAGTTCTTTGCCGTATGCTAATGATAATAACGTGAAATATCTTGAACGCGATTTTCAGAATGTAATTTATTTGGTTTTCACAATTTTAGGACAGTTTGTGATTTCTGAATTACATTCGTCAAAAGGTCGTGTCGACACAATTTTGATTAATCAGAATTATGTTTATCTTTTTGAGTTTAAGATGGATTGCGATGCACAAACAGCCGTCAATCAAATCAACGAAAAAGATTACGCGGGGCGTTTCAAAATGGACGGCAGAAAACTTTTTAAAGTCGGCGTAAATTTTTCGAGCAAAGAGAAAAACATTACGGATTGGAAAGTGGTAGAGTAATTTTTTAACACTACTTTCGTCAAATTTATAATGTATTTTCCTCAAAAACCAATTATCTTTGCCGTCAAAAACAATTACCGCCGACGAAATTTAAAAAAAAAATGAGAAAATTTAGTATTTTGTTGCTAAGCACATTGATTATTGTGCTTACAATGTCATCATCAAGTATTGCAAAGGACATAGACACAATTCCAAAAAATTGCATTTCCGGAGTTTTTTCTGTTTCGAAAACAAAGAAAGTATATTTCTCGAAAGGTAATTTGCAATACCATTGCAAAAACAATGAATGGCGTTTTGCCCCGAATCAATGCGACCGTATCGGTGATGATAACAAAAATATTTCCGCAGATTACGATGGCTATATCGACCTTTTCGGCTGGGGAACATGGCTTAAAGACGACAATCCTTTGAACATCAGCGAAATAGGCTATGATTATACTTATGACCATACCAAAAAATCCGCTATTGGTTCAGAATGGATAACTCTCACCAAAGACGAGTGGGAGTATTTAAAAGGCCGTAAACATGGTAAAAAAATCGGTGTTGCCGAAGTTGGTGGTGTACAAGGTTTGGTAATATTGCCTGACGATTGGACTTTACCTAATGGCGTTGAATTCAAATCTGGTTTTGCAGAAAACTTTGGAGAATACTATTATAAAAACAAAAACAATTACACTACAAAACAATGGGAGAGTATGGAGGCTAATGGTGCCGTGTTTCTGCCCGCTGCCGGTCTCCGCTACGGCTCCGAGGTGGGCAAAGTCGGCATTCGCGGCTACTATTGGTGGGCTACGTATGGCGGCACCGAGGGCGCGTTCTTCCTGAACTTCGGTTCGGACGGCGCGGATTTGGACAAATTCTGCCGTTCCTATGGGCAGTCGGTTCGGTTGGTGCGGGTTTTTTAGAACTGATAAATAATACAAAAACGGCTATCGAAATTCATTTTTCGGTAGTCGTTTTTGTTTCTATATTACAATTTTTCGATGTCTTTGATAGATAACAGTGTTATATCGGCAATCGTCTGAAAATCGAAACCTTTTGCTTTCATACGTTTGGCGTTTTCAAGTGCATTCTGACGTGCGCCTTTATTTTCGGCATCGTTCATAGCGTTGGTTATGTCCCACAAATTATGTAAACTTTCTTCATAGTCGGAATACTCTTTATCGGTAAACATCGCAATTTCTGCTTGTTTAAATAGTTTATCAAAAATACGATCCTGCAATTCTTTCGGACGTTCCAACAATTTCGGAAGATTTTTCAAGACAAAAAGCCATTTCTCATACATCGTTTCAAGTTCATTTTCTTTTTTATCGAACTTGGGCATTTCAAGATAGATGTATGCAAGTTTTTCATAAAAAACTTTTCCTGTCATGCGGTCGGTAAGCATAACAACGTGCATAAGGTCATCATCGGAAAACTCATTGACGGTCTTCAATTCGCTGGTCTTATTATCTTTTTCTTCGTCTTTGAAAACAAAGTTCAATATACCTACGGTGTAAATTTTTTGAAGTTCATAATTCCAATGTTCATCACTGCTGTCTCGTTTTGCCATTTCGCGAATCGGAAACGACGAATAATAAACGCTTCTGTCTTTGAAAAATTGTTGAAAAACATTTTGCATTTCCACGATGAACTTTGCACCGCTTTTGGTGGTGCAATAAACATCAAAAATAGCCTTCCGTTCAGAGGCTTTTCGTCCGAGTTTTTCAGCGTTGAGATAGGTGATGTCAAGAATTTCGTCCTTGGGAATCTCGTTACTTTTCTCAAACAAAGCGTTCAAAAAACTCATCAGCAAGTCTTTATTAAACTCTGTTCCAAAAAGTTTTTTAAATCCAAAATCGGTATATGGGTTAATATATTTTGACATAATTTTATTCTAATATTTAGTTGGTTCGCAAAGGTAAGAAAAATTTGAGGAAAAAAGAAAACAAAAATTAATAACAAGGAAATAAAATTTTCGGACGGCGTTTTTTTTTATTGTGGGAAATAAAAAAAAATGTATTTTTGCGCCAAAACTTTGATTTTTTAGAAAATTATGTAGTATTACGACCCGAAAACCGACGTTGTTTTCAAAAAAGTGTTCTGTACACATAAAAACTTGATAAAGCAAAAAGCCTATGATATGGCTCGTATGATGAAAACAGACGGTGAGCCTATCGAAAAAATAATGAGATATTCCGGCTTAACCGCAGACGAAATTTTAACACTAATTTTATCATGACAGATGACGAAAAATTTATGAAAGCGGCTTTGGACGAAGCCTTGAAAGCCTTTGACGAAGATGAAGTCCCTATCGGGGCGGTAATTGTCGTTAACGGAAAAATTGTAGCCAGAGCGCATAATATGACTGAGCGTTTAAACGATGTTACTTCGCACGCAGAAATGCAGGCTCTGACTATTGCAAGTTCTCAGGGCGGAAAATATCTGCCTCAGGCAACGCTTTATGTTACCGTTGAACCGTGCGTTATGTGTGCCGGAGCACTCTCTTGGGCGCAAATCGGGCGGATTGTATACGGCGCAAAAGACATAAAACGCGGCTTTCAAAAATATGAAAACTGCGTTTTAAGCCAAAATCTTTCGCTCCTTCACCCTAAAACGAAAGTCGTTTCAGGCGTTTTAGAAGCCGAATGTGCCGATTTGATGAAGTCGTTTTTCGCAAAAAAGCGTTAGTTTATTTCTTTTCTAACGCTTCAATTCTTTTTACAAGGTCTTGAATAGTGTTTTTGAGTTCGTCGTTTTCCTTTTTGAGTTCTTTTACAGCCTCTGTCAAAACGGGAACTATACCGATGTAATTCAATGACTTAAAGCCTTCTGAATCCGTTGTAACGAGTTCGGGGAAAACTTTTTCAACCTCCTGAGCGATAAAACCGTATTGAAGTTTTTTGTCTGCTGACGGTTTTTTCGCTAAATCCCAATTGAATGTTACGCCGCGAAGTTTTGTAACTTTATCCAATGCCGAGCCGATTGTCGTAACATTGTTTTTTAAACGGGAGTCTGACGAACTTGTTAACTCTCCTGCTAATGTAGCAGTTCCGTTTGAATTAACACAAAATGCGTTGCTGCGGGCATCTTCCTTCGTACCGTTGCCAACGATAAAGAGCGGATACGGATTGGTTCCGTCATTTTTCGCAACAGCATTAAATCTTCCGCAAGCAAACTGAAAATCAGCACTTTGTATTTTGATACTTCTTCCGAAAGCGGCTGCATTGTTACTTGATGTTATATTACAACTTTGTCCGAAGGCTATTGAGCCTGTTGAGCCGCTTACTATTGATTTTGCACCGTTTTCTCCGAAAGCAACATTGTGGTCGTTGTCTACCTCGCCGTAAACTGCAAAGCAACCGTAAGGAATGTTAATATATTTTTCTGCTTTTGAACTACCGCCTATAACTATACTTCCGCCTTTCATAAAGATTTCGTTTTCTTTGAAAAGTATTCCTTGACCGTCAGACTGACTGATTTCGAGGAGAAATTTTACATCGTCGGTAAAAGGTGTTGTTGAAGTTGATTTACCGATTTCAACTCTTTGTGTCGTGTAAATGCCTTTGTCCCATTTTTTCCACATATCGCCTTCTGCGGCGTTTATCCATTTTTTGTTTTTACCGTCATATTTTAGTACATGACCGTCGGCAAGATTGTTACTTATTGTAACGTCCGTCAATTCCGAAAGTGCGGTTTTGGCTTCAATTGTTTTATTAACCCATTTGCTGCCGTCAAAACTCAAAACCTGACCGACCTCTGCTGAGGTCAGCGTTACGTCAGACAAGAGTGAAAGTTTGTCAGCCGAAGGTCCTGCACTCGACACCGTTTTTGCAACCCATTTGCCGCCGTCAAGAGTCAAAACTTGTCCGTCAACGGCACTTTCAACGTCTACGTCCGTCAAATCCGAAAGTTTGGCATTAGTAACTTTCTCCGCGGTTTGTGCCGAAACTGCGGTTTTAGCGGCTAATGCGTAAGGCACTGCCGAAAACTTAGTTTTGCCTAAATCGTTCATGCCGTTAAGAAATTCCGACTTGCCGAAATCCGCTTTTACCTGCAAATAGTAGAAGCCGCCGCTTACGTCAAGCCAATTAATCTCGGAATAATTTCCGGCTGAAATCTGCGTTCCCGAACCTATTTCAACGCTGAAAAGTCCGAGTTCCGAGGTAACGGTATTGTGAAGTTCTTTGTACTTTTCGGTTTCGCCTTGAAGTACCGTAACCTCTACCGTAATTTCTTTTCCTGCTACGGGTTTGCCTTCGTCGTCGTTGATAACAGCCTGATAATTAAAAGTATCCGGCATTTTATCCTGACTTTTTGCAAATACGGAAACCGTTAAAAACATTGCAAGTAATATAATTTTTTGTATTTTCATAACAATGGATTTTTTATAGTTTAACAACTTTTAAAGTATAAACGTTTTTCCCCGACATTACTCTTATTACATAGTGTCCGGGTTTGAGGTTTTCTGCGTAGATATACAAACCGTCAGTCTCGCGGTAAATGTTTTCGCAATTAAAAACTCTGCCGGTCATATCTGCAAATTGTATTACGGGTGTTTCCTGAAATTCAAACGGGAAACTAATTTTTATTTTGTCCGTAAACGGGTTAGGATAAGCGGAAAGTTTTATGATTTTGTCCTCTTTTTGTGGTTTCGGGGCTTTTTTCATTGTGAAATTTCCTGAGTCCGAAATTCTGAAAGAGAAATTTTTTCCGTCAGTCTTTACCGAACCCGCAACCGGCGACAACCCTAACGGCACAAGTTTTTGTGCTTTCAGCGTCCATGCCGGAAGTGTTAGAATTGCCGTTATGATTAAAAATTTTTTCATAGTTGTTTTAGTTTTTATCTTCGTCTACTTTGTTGCGGCTGATTTTCACGTTGTTGCTTTCAAAATGTTCAGTGCCGCTTTTGCTTTTGTTTCTGCCTGCGATACCGCGTGTTGAAATTCTGTCTGCTGCAACGCCTTTTGAAACCATATATGCTTTGATTTTTTCAGCCCTTTCCAATGCGAGTTTTTTGTTGAACTTTTTAGAATCGCCCTGCTCTGCCGTTACGATAATCAGGACTTTTCTGCCTATGTAGTCGTCATGGATTAAAGGTCCTATTACGGTGTCTTTCAACATAGATATATATGTGTCAATTCCCGGATAAGAGGATTTGTTGAGGATTGAAGTTCCTGAGGCAAAAGTTACGTTTCTCATTATTTCGGGAACTTCCCAACCTTTTGAAGTGTTTTCTTCCGCCTCTTCAACTATGTGTTCCGGCTCCGGTTCCGACTGTTTTTCGTCGTTTTCGAGAACGTCGTTAATTTTTGCCGCTTTTACCTCTTCTTCGAGTTTTTTGATTTCTTCTTTCAGTTTTTCAAGTTCGGAATTGGATTTTGTTTTTTCCTTTTCCTCAAAGAATATTGTCGGTTTTTTGTGAGTTTTGCCTTTCTGAATCAAAAATCCTATGCTGATTTCGTGAGTTCCGCCGCATGTTTTTGCAATTTCAGATGTTCCGTAGAGGTATTGGTAATTTAATGCGATTCTGTTCGTTGCCGAAAAACCCATACCTAAGGCAAGCCATTTTGTTGAATAGTATCCTAACGAAAACCATGCTCTTTCGTTATATTTTGTGTTGAGAGCCGCTTTCCATTCCAACTCTTTCATTCCTAACGAATAACAGATTTCGGCTGCGGGTTCAAATTCCCATTTGTCGTTTTCTATGGCGTATGAAAGGTTGCTGAAAATTTCTCTGTCGGTGTTTAATATTCCGTTTTGAAATTTCAAGTCCTGACAAATCAATCTCGGTACGTATGCGCTGAAATTAAGTCCGCCCGCTTTCAGCATTACGGAAAATCCTGCGTCAAAACCGCCGCCCGAAAGTCCCGCTTCGTTTGCTAAAACGGGGTCTGTCGTAGAGCCGAAAGTTTTTGCTCCGGCGAGATTGTATGCCGAACGGACTATCGCCGGTGTAACGCCGAAACTAAGTCCCGACTCGTCAGAAAATCTGATATGGTAAGCGTATGTAATTCCGGCGTAAAAGTTGCTGAAATTACCTGATTTTTCGTTAATTATCTGTACGCCGTAGCCCATACTTTCACCTAAATCGCCGTTAACGTCTACTGTAAGTAGTTTTGTTGCGCCGTCAATTCCGGTCATAAAACTTCTGTAACCCAAAAAAGCCTCGTCGTTTCCGTTATAACCGGCGTATGCGGGTGCGGCAGAAAACTTGTTCATGTATTCCTGACCTTCGGCTTTTAAGTGTTGAGCATTAACGCTTACTTGGGCAAAACTTATTGCCGCTATGGTTAAAAATAATATTTTTTTCATAGTTTTCATTTTTATTGTCTGATAATATCCACAAAGCCTGAAACGCCTCTGCGCCCTTTGCTTTTAATTACATAATAATAAGTACCGGCAAAAAGGTCGTTGCCTTTTTCGTCTAAGCCTTTAAAACCGTCCGTATTGCTGTAATTCGGGTTTTCGTAAACTGCTTTGCCGTGTTTGTTGAAGACTTTTACCTCGCATGGTTCGTCATAACCGTCAAGGTCTTCGATATAAAGTACGTCGTTTATGCCGTCGTTGTTAGGCGTAATTATATTGTTGACAACGATAATCGAACTGAAATCGGCAAGTTGATTTTTCTGATACGAAACCGTTTTTGTATCTTCATTCGTACAACCGTCTTTTGAGGTTACTACAACTTTGTATTCGCCTGATTCCAAATAATTGAGTTCGGAGTCTTTGGTTTGAAGTTCCGTTTCAGAGCCTTTTCTGTCGATGACATACCACGTAAAAGCGGTTGCGTTACTGCTGTTTGCAACGAGTTTCGCGCTTTTGGCATCATCGTAAAGCGACAATTCAGGCGTAATGCCTACCGTAACGGTTTCAAGCGTTTCTTCTTCGTCAGGGTCTTTGTCCTCATAAAAAGTCTGATAAGTTATCTTTTTTACACCTTCCTCTAAATATATGTGTTTCAGTTCTTTATCCATATCGGTTATGTAACTGTATTTACCGTCGCCGAATTTAACGGTTATATATTTAAAAGGTGTATGTACTTTGTCGACTTTTACGGTAACAACACTTTTGTCCGTGCAAGCGGTTTTAGTGTCTGTCGAAAGTTCCGGTTTCTGGGCTTTCAGCGGTACTGCCGCCGTCAATGCCGATATTGTTATTAGCGTATATAAAAGTTTCATTTTTTTATAGTATTATTGGTTTTGCGTATATAAAACAATAAAAATGCCAAAAATATTGTACTGATTTCAGAACAAGGCTTTGCTTTTGCGGAAATAAACGGATTCTTTTTTCTCAAAATTCGCGCTTACCGACCCTATGATTCCTTCATGACGGCCTATTACGAGGCAACCGTTTTTAGTAAGATTTTCATAAAAGAAAGTTATCACTTTGTTTTGCAGGTCGTGGTTAAAATATATTAAAACGTTCCGGCAGAGAATCATGTCGAATTTTTTTTCAAAGATATTTTTGCAAGTTACCAAATCGTGTTTTATAAAAAGCGGTTTGTCAACTAAA
Organism: Bacteroidales bacterium; assembly: GCA_017417315.1. Classification (GTDB taxonomy): domain Bacteria; phylum Bacteroidota; class Bacteroidia; order Bacteroidales; family UBA3824; genus UBA3824. The sequence goes on along the minus strand of JAFPZK010000084.1, from coordinate 127,491 downwards.
AAATCTGCCATTTGTACGTTGTCGTTAAACTTGTTTACCTTGATGTATTTATTCATATCAACATTTGGGTAATGTTTTTTCATGTTTTCGGACTCGTTTAACGCCTTGTCGAAATTATCGAGGTAATTGATAAGTTCGTGATACTTGTATCTACCTGACATAGCGGTATTTAAGACGTTTGCATTGATGTCTGAGGCGTATATTGAGGCTTTTTCCAAGAGGTTCATTTCGTTGAGGATAATCATCAGCGAATACACCTCCAAACCCGTGCTGCACCCTGCATGCCAGATGTTGATGTTTTCGTTTTTAGAAAGTTTTTGTTCTATGGCTTGGCGTATAAAAAACCACGTGTCGGGGTCGCGAAAAATCTCCGTTGTGTTTACGGTGATGTTTCTTACAACTTTTTCGAGAAAATTGTAATCTTTTTTAACATTTCTTATCAGGGTTTCAATATCCGTCCCGAAGTCTGAGAGTATTTTCTCCACCCTGCGGTAAAAACTATTATACGAATAGTCGGAGAAATCGTACGTCGAAACTTCCCTGATGGCATTTTGAAGCCTGAAAATGTCTTTGTCCGGTATATCGCCTGTATAATCCATTATCATATCAAAGTGCAAAAGTAAAGAATTTTTATAAATTAATACAATAAAAAATGACTAATTTCAAAAAAAAAATTCCGTTTGGGCTTTCGGCATATTTTTTGATTTTGTAACGGTTAGGCATACAAAATGTCTGAAATAATCTTAAAATAAAATTAGGATTATAATTTTTTGATTATCAGTTGATAAGCGTTTTTTTTAAGATTTTATTAAAAAAAAATACGGCAAAGTTGACACAAAATCAAAAAATTATTCTTAAATTTGACCTTTAAGATTTTTAACTGTTTTAACAAGAAAAAATAACTGAATATTTAAACACGGCAGAATGGAATTTATTCGTCAAATATTTGATAGATTGAACCTTAGGAGCAAGATAGCCCTAATGTTTACCGTATTGTCGGTATACGTTATATTCTTCGGGGTTTATGTATTTTTTCTTGTCAGCGGTGTTAAAAATGATATTGACTCCTTTACTCTGCGTCAGGCTAACGGCATTTATCCCCTTTATGCGATGACCGAGGAGATATATTCTTTGGTTGTTCAGAATCACGCCATTGTGGAAAACGAGACTGATGTAGTGGCTATTCAGCGTCATCATAATAAATTCAATCAGTTTTACGAGATTAAGTTGAAAGAGTATGAAAATACTTTGCAGACCTCCGAAGAACTCAAAATGCTTGATAAGTTTAAGAATGAATTTGTTATTTATCAGAATATCAACAAAGACATTATCCGTCTTATGATTAACGGCAACGTAGAGACGGCTCGTCAGTTGCTTTCAATCAAGGAGATTAGTGCGTTTAATCAAATGCGCAAAACTCTTGATCAGATGTATCAGATGCACCGCAAAAATCTTTTGTCTGGCGAGCAGTTTATAAGGGACGAGATTTCTAAGACGTTGATTATTTCCGGCGTGTTGATATTGCCTCTTTTGTTGTTGGCATTTTTTACGGCACTATATATTATAAAGGTGTTGAAAAAATCTTTTATGGATTTTGACGGCTTTACCAAGAAACTCAGTAAGGGTATCGTTCCTGAGAATAAACTCGTGGAAGACGGTTCTGATTTCGGACAAATCAACAAAAACGTTAACGATACGGCGGAATTGTTTAAGAAACTTACGGAGTTCTCTAACGAGATTGCAAAAGGTGTTTACGACGCGAAAGCTTCCGTTGAAGCACCTGAGGGTTCGATGGCAAAAAGTCTTATCGACCTTCGCGACCGTTTGGTGGAGACCGAAAAAGAGCAGAAACAACGCCGTTTGGAAGACGAGCAGCGTAACTGGACGACTCAGGGTCTTGCAAAATTCGGCGACATTATGCGCCATTCCAACGACAATATCACGAAACTTTCCGACGATGTTATCAAAAACCTCGTACATTATATTAATGCGAGTCAGGGCGGTTTGTTTGTTCTTGACGACAGCGATCCTCAGCACATATTTTTGGAGATGGCGTCGGCTTTTGCTTACGACAGAAAGAAGTTTTTGACGAGGAAAGTGCCTTTGGGAGACGGTTTAATCGGTGTTTGCGCTTTAGAGAAAAACACTATTTATATTACTGATGTCCCTGAGGATTATATGGAAATAGAGTCTGGCTTAGGAGATTCAAAACCGAAATGCTTGCTGATTGTTCCTTTGAAATCAGAAGACAAAATCATGGGTGTTATCGAGTTGGCATCGTTTAACTTGCTCAGACCTTTTGAGATACAGTTTGTGGAGCAACTCGGTGATTCTATTGCTTCTACGCTTTCATCACAGAGAATCAACATCAGGACGGCAGAACTTCTTTCAGAATCTCAGAAAAAATCTGACGAGTTGGCTGTCCGTGAGGTTGAACTTCATAAGACGATGGACGAGATGACCGTTGCAAGAGACGAGGCTCAAAGACGTGAGGCTGAGATGGCAGGTATTCTTTCTGCCGTTGACGAGACCCTTTTGAAAGCCGAACTTGACAATCAGGGCGTTTTTGAGTCGGCTAACCAGAAGTTCTTGTCTGCACTCGGTTACCGCAAGGACGAACTTATCGGCAGAAACATCAAGACTATTCTCGACGACAAATATCTTGACAATTTCGACATCGTATGGCAAAATATTTGTGCGGGTCAGTCTTATCAGAACACTTATAACCAAAAAAACAAATACGGCGAAGTTATTTGGCTTTTGGCGCAGTTTACGCCGATTTTCGACCAGAACGGCGTGGTTATAAAAGTGCTTTATATTGCAAACGATATTACCGAGCAGCAGGTTACGGAGGAGAAAAACAAGCGGCTTTTGGCGGAGAGTACTGAAAGGGCGGAAATGCTCATGGCAACTCAGGAAAGCATGGCAAAGAACCGTATCGAAATGGTTTCAGTGATGACCGCTATCGACGAAACTCTTATGAAAGCCGAGTATTCTGTTGAAGGTAACTTGTTGGCTGCCAATCAGAAACACATCAAGACCATGGGTTATGACTTTGAAACGACAAAGGGAAAAAACATTTTAACGTTTATTCCTGATGAAGAAATTGTCGAATTTAAAGCATTATGGCAAAATGTTTGTGAAGGTAATTTACACCAAATGACCGTAAAACGTAAGAGTAAACTCACGGGACACGACATTTGGCTGATAAACCAGTATACGCCGGTTAAGGATACACAAGGAAAAGTTTTCAAAGTGCTTTATACCGCTATTGACATCACGGCTCATAAAGAGATTGAAGAGCAGGCGATGAAGCAGGTGGAACATTTGAGAAAACAAAACGAAGAACTTTCTTCGCAACTTTCTTTGACCAAAGCGAATGAAAGTTCGCTGAAAACCAAACTCGGCGAATTTGAGAAAGTTAACAGCCTTGCTGAAAGCGGACGGCAATCCTCGGTTGATGAAAAATATCACAATTGGCTGGCAAGTTTTGACAAGTAGAAAAAAACTGAGGAAAAAAATTTTTTTATTGTAAAAAAATCCGTACTTTTACAACCGTATTTTTTAAAGAAAATGACGAAGCAGGAAACTGACATATCAACTGCGGCAAGCAAGAACAATTCAAGCCGAAATTTGGTGTTGAAATACACCTTAATCGGTTTTTGTATCGGCTTGTTGTTCCCTCTTGTTTCTATTTTAACGGAGTTTCAAATTAAACATATCCAGTTTGATTACACTAAGATTCCGTATCTTCATGACAGAACGCCCGTGCTTTATGTCATTGATTTGGCACCGATTATCATTGCGCTTATTTTCAATTATTTTGCTGTAAAAAACCGTCGTCAGAACGAGGAATTGGAGACGATGCTTGCAGACAAGAATGAGATTTTCCGCAAAAACTCCATGATTGCAAAGCGTATTGGTGAAGGCGATTTGTTTTTTGACACTTCTGAAATTGACGAGGACGACCTTCTCGGACGTTCGCTCCTTATAATGAAAAACAACCTTGTGGCAACCTCTCAGCGTGAAAACGAGCAAAACTGGATTGCAAAAGGTAAGGAAATCATCGGTGATATTCTTCGTCAGAGAAACAACATCAGCGAACTCGCATACGAGACTATTATCAATTTGATAGAGTATATGGGGGCTGTTCAGGGTGCGTTTTATCTTTATGATGACGACAACAAAGTACTCTCTAACATCGCAACTTACGCATACAACAGAAAAAAATACATAACTCAGGAATTTAAAATCGGTATCGGCTTGGTAGGTCAGGCGGCTTTTGAGCGCGACATCATTTACAGAAAAGAGATTCCGGACGATTATGTAACAATTTCTTCGGGTATTTTGGGCGACAAAAAGCCTAAAACGCTTCTTCTTTCACCTCTTATCAACGACGAAAAACTTCAAGGTGTTATCGAGTTTGCCTCTTTGGAAGACGATATGCCCGACAAGACCTTACGCCTTATAAAAGAGGTGAGCGAAATTATTGCGCAGACCATATTCAACTTGCGTGTTAACGCCACGACAGAAAAACTTCTCCAAGAAGCGCAGACGATGACTCGTCAGTTGCAGAAAAACGAGGACGAACTCCGCAAAAACGCCGAGGATATGAAAAAGGCGCAGTTGGAACTTCAAGAGGTCAACAAAAACTTGCAGGCGCAAATCCGCGAGGTGGAACGCGGTCAAAAACGTCAGTATGCACTTCTTGAAAACGCCTCTGAGGTCATCTCTATTTATGACGAAAATGCAATCGTAACCTACGAAAGCCCGTCTTCAAAGAGCATTTTGGGTTACGACCCCGATTATATTATCGGAAAAACGGCTTACGAAAAGTTTGACGACAATTCAAGAAGTAAGTTTCAGGAAGTGTTCAAAAAACTTATTTCGGAGCCGGAAGAACCCGTTACGTTTGAGTATCAGTTCAAAAAAACTAACGACGAAGTATTGTGGCTTGAAGCCTCAGGTCGTAACTTGTTGAGTAATGCCGCAATTCAGGGTATTATTTTCAACACGCGAGACATCACCGTTAGAAAGATTGCTGAAAAGGCTCAGCGTATGAGCGGTGAAATGCAGGCACTTTCAGAGAACTCTTTGGACGCAATTTTACGTCTTTCGCCCGACGGCAAATTCTTCTATGTCAACCCTGTTGCAGAGCAATTTACGGGTGTTAAGAAAGAGGATTTGTTACAGAAGCAAATCGACGAAGTGGAACTCAACGAAAAAATTTCAACGTTCTTTAAAGAGGCATTGGAGCAGGTTGTTCATAATCAAAGAATGTTTGATACTGAAACAACTTTTCCGACCGACGGTGATGAAGATATTATCATTCAATTCAACGCTATTCCTGAGTTCAACAAGGAGAAAGAATTGGAGACCATTTTGTTTGTGGCTCACGACATTACCGAGCGCAAACGTATCGAAATGGAAATCGAAGAAAAGAACAAGAGTATTACCGAGTCCATCAACTACGCGCAAAGAATCCAGTCAGCGATTATTCCGAGCCTCGATGCTATCGGAGCCAGACTGCCGAAATTCTTTATGTTTTACCGTCCGAGAGACGTTGTCAGCGGCGACTTTCCGTGGTTTTTCGACAAGGACGAAAACATTTACATTGCAGCCGTTGACTGTACGGGACACGGTGTGCCGGGTGCATTGCTCTCGTTTATCGGATATTTTAACCTTAACATAATAGCCGACCATGCCGACAAACTTAATGCTGGTCAGGTACTTGACCTCTTGCACACCGGCGTTAAGAAGACTTTGAAGCAAGATAGCGACGAGACTGAGGCAAGAGATGGCATGGATATTGCTTTATGTAAAATTAACTTTGAGACCCAAACCTTGCATTACGCAGGTGCTCATAGACCTTTGTACTATCTTAACTCTAACAAAGAGTTGGTAAAATATAAAGGTACACCTCAGGCTATCGGCGGAAAACCGACCCGTAAAGGCAAGGAAAAGGAATTTGAAAATTTTGAAATTAAGTTTAACCCGGGTGAAAAAGTGTTCTTTTTCTCAGACGGTTTGCCAGACCAAGTAGGAGGGGAGGCGGGAAGAAAATACCGTCCGGGACGAATTGAGGAACTCATAACGGGAAATCCTGATTTCACGATGGCTCAGTACAAAGAATTGTTTGAGAGCGATTTTCTGCAATGGAAAGGCTCTTACAAGCAGGTGGACGACATTCTGCTTATTGGTATAGAATTTTAAAAAAACGTTTCATCATAATGTAAACATATATGGCAAGTATGAAAGAACATAAGGAATCGCTTGATTTTGTTTATGACTTCTACGTTAAGATGAAGAGGAACAAAATAAATTTGGCATACGAAGGCGAAATAACGCATCAGATTACTAAGGCGTTTACTTCGCTAACCGAGACCAATATGGTCAGGGAGGAGGACGCGAGTTCGGTGCAAAAGAAGGTCTTTCACGTTATGGTGGAGTGCCTTCAAAACATCAGCAAGCACTCCGAAGGTTCGCCGAATACCTCTGCAAAAGACGGACGGGGCATATTTATGGTCTCAAAAGGCGATACGGAGTACAATGTTACTACCGGAAACATTATTAAAAACGAAAACGTTGACAAATTGCGCGGAATTTTGGAGAACATCAACAAACTCGACAAAGACGGGCTTAACAAACTTTACAAGCAGCAAATGCGCGAAGGTCATATTTCTGACCGAGGCGGTGCAGGTTTGGGGTTTATTGACATCGCCCGCAAAACGGGAGAAAAATTGTTGTTCAGTTTCTTAAAAATTGACAGCACAAATTCGTTTTTCGTATTAACATCAACCATTTCAAGAATCAAAGAATAAAAAATTTATTATTATGCAAGTTATAAAAATACAAGGTTCGGACGATACACCTACAGTTACTCTTGACAAAGAGAACAACATTTTTGAAATTTCGGGCAGATCACTCCCCGAAGACGTGGTGGCTTTTTATACTCCTATTTTGGATTGGCTCACCGAGTATGCATCCGACCCGTTGGACAAGACGGTTTTCAACTTCAAATTGGAGTATTTCAATACGGCTTCGTCGAAACTTCTTCTTGACGTTCTTTTGAAACTTGAAGATATAAAGAACGACGGACACGACGTTTTGGTAAAATGGCATTATCCCGATGACGACGAGGATATGTTGGATGCAGGTACGGAATATGCCGATATTGTAGACGTTGAATTTGAGCAGGTACCTTATACTGTTGACTAACGTAAAAAGAATAATTGTCTTAAAATCAGAATTTTAACATTTTAGAATTCCGGCGTTATGAGTGAAGAGATATTAAAGGCGTTAATTCAGATGTTTGCCCTTATTGCCAAGCAGGACGGCGGCATAGAGGACAAGGAATTGCAGTATGTGGAGAGTTTTCTTGTATCGCAGTTGGGTGCCGAGGCCTCTGAACCTGTAATGCTTGATTTTAAGAAGCAAGTCGGTCTTATTGAGGACGAAAAAACAAGACGCAAACGTGAGAGAGAACGTCTTAAAGCCTTGGAAGCGGGCATAGACCCCGAAAAAAAGGCAAAAGAGGAAAAAGACGCGCAACTTACCTCCGTGAGGGAGTCGGTGAAAATCCTCGGTTTGTGCAAGAAAATCAACAAGACCATTAATACAAAACAAAAAGTTGTCGTATTTGTGCGTCTGTACGAGTTGGTGAACACGAGTAAAAAGTTTACTGACCAGCGTATGGCTATTATTAATACGGCGGGCGAGGTCTTCAATTTTAAGAGCGGTGTTATCAACGAGATTAAAAATTTCGTTATCAACAACGATATTAAAACTTTGGACTATCCCGCTATTTTGGCAATTTCCGACAACAAATACGATTTTGAACAGGCTAAACAAATTCATTGCGAGGGTCTTGACTCGGATATTTTTATCCTGAGGCAAGAAATGGAGACCGAAAGCGGCGAGTTGTATTTTATGCGCTATACCGGAAGTCATGACGTTTATCTTAACGGCTCTCCGATATTCAGCGACCGTATTTACGCTTTCGCTCCCGGCGCAACCCTCAAAATGACAAAAGGCCGTCCTATTTATTACAGCGACGTTGTTGCGACTTTTCAGGCGGACAAGACTTTCGCCAATTTGTCGTTTAACGTTACAGATTTGGAGTTTAGGTTTCCCAACAATGCCATCGGTCTCAGAAACATCAATTTTTCGGAGTGTCAGGGCAGGCTTGTTGGAATCATGGGTGCCTCCGGTGCGGGCAAAACTACGTTGCTTAACGTTTTGTCGGGCATTACAACACCCTCGAAAGGTTCGGTCAAAATCAACGGCATCGACCTTCATAGAGAAAAGGAAAAACTTGAAGGCGTTATCGGTCTTATTCCTCAGGACGACCTTCTGATTGAGGAACTTACCGTCTTCGAAAACTTGTATTTCAGCGCGAAATTCTGTTTTAAGGATATGCCTGAAAACGAAATACGCGCAAAAGTGGATTCGGTCTTAAAATCCTTAGGGTTGTACGACAGAAAGGATTTGAAGGTCGGAAATTCGCTCAACAAACTTATTTCGGGCGGTCAGCGTAAACGTCTTAACATTGCTCTCGAACTTATCAGGGAGCCTTCCGTGCTGTTTGTCGATGAGCCTACTTCGGGCTTGTCGTCAAGGGACTCGGAAAACGTAATGGACCTTTTGAGCGAGTTAACCTTAAAAGGCAAACTTATTTTTGTGGTTATTCACCAGCCGTCTTCTCAAATATACAAGATGTTTGACAAGATGATAATCCTTGACACGGGCGGTTATATGGTTTATTACGGGCATCCGACGGACGCTATTTCGTATTTCAAAACCATTGACGGTCAGGTTAAGAGCGAAGAGGGTGAATGTCCGCATTGCGGTAACGCTACTCCTGAGGTCATTTTTGACATTATTGAAGCGCGGAAAGTAAACGAGTTCGGTTCTTGGTCAAACGAGAGAAAAATCGAGCCTCCGAAATGGGAAGAACTTTTCCACAAAAAAATTACGCCGGAGGTTATCCCCGATGTTACAACCGAACCGCCTAAGAATTTGCGGGTTCCGAATTGGGTTAATCAGTTTTTGACATATTTGAGGAGGGATTTCAAATCGAAAATCTCTAACCTTCAATATATATTCTTAAACCTTACTGAGGCTCCGTTGTTGGGCTTTATCTTGGCGTTCTTGATTCGTTATACGGCCGCTAACAGAGACGGATACATATTTTACGAAAACGAGAATATCGTTCCGTATATTTTTATGAGTATTATCGTTGCTCTGTTTTTGGGTCTTACTGTTTCGGCGGAGGAGATTTTCCGAGATAGAAAGATATTAAAGAGGGAAGAATTTTTGAATCTTTCGCGTTCGAGTTATTTGGTGGCGAAAGTTGTGATTTTAGTGCTGATTTCGGCAATTCAGTCTTCGCTTTACATTTTGGTCGGTAATTCGATACTGAATTTCAGTGAGCCGTCAATGTACGTTTCTTTTTGGTTGGTGTTGTTCCCGATGTGGGTTTTGGCTAATATGATGGGCTTAAACATTTCTTCGGCGTTCAACTCTGCGGTAACGATTTACATTTTGATTCCGCTCTTGATGATTCCGCAAATGGCATTAGGTGGTTCTATGTTTGCTTTCGACAAACTTAATTCTATAATCGGAAGCGTGGGCAAAGTGCCGATTGTCGCCGAATGTATGGCTTCAAGATGGGCATACGAGGCTTTGATGGTAAAGCAGTTCAAAGACAATAAGTTTGAAAAGAATTTTTACGAATACGATAAAGAAAAACAGTATTCGTCTTTCAAACAGAATTATTATGTCAATGAACTTAAAAAAGCCCGTGAAGATGCGGCTAATTGTCTTGAAACGATTGTTGACGAGGATTATGAATATTCTTCTGATGAAGAGAAAGCAAAAATTGTAGATAGTTTGCAAAACGTCATGGAATATAATCTCGCACTTATGAGAGAGGAATTTGCGGTTGAAAGACAACGTGTTCCTGATGTTGATTTTGATTTCGAGATTTCGGATTTGGTTGTTGACAAATACAACAAAGATTTGGACGAAGAAGTAGAAGACTATCTTAATAAGTTGTATTCTTATTACGGTAAGAGGTTTAACATTGCTGATAAGAAAATAGAAAGCCGTACGGAGGCGTTCCAAAGAAAGGCGAAAAATTTGTACAATATATATAGGGATCGCTATCATAACGAAAAATTACAAGAAATTGTAAAAAATGTTTATGAGAAAAAGAAAATAATTCGCTATAAAAATCGTTTAATACAGCAGACGGATCCTATATTTTTGGATGCTGATAATATGGGCTTTTTCGGTTTTAGGTCTCATTTTTATGCACCGAGAAAGTGGTTTTGCGGCAGATATTACGACACGTTCAGTTTCAACATAATGATTTTGTGGCTGTTTAGTCTGTTGTTTTATGTAACGTTGTATTACGATTTGCTGAAAAAACTTGTTGACTGGGGCGGCAATTTGTCGCTGAAAGGTTACAAGGAAAAACTTTTGAAATTGATTCCTAAAAAAGGAGAAAAACAACCTGCGGCTTCGGTAGAGGAAACGCCGAAAGAGAAAAAAACGGTTGCAGAGGAAAAAACGGAATAAAAAATATTTGGAAATAAAAACATTTTTTGTAGTTTTGCACTTCGAAAAAGTGTTTATATTTTGAACAAAAAAATATAGGGAGATTATGCATAAGAAATGTTTATATTTGGCATTATGTTGCCTGACTTTTGTGCAGTTCAGTTGCGGCGGGTGTGACGGCTCTAATGACGTTAACTTTATACCGCCGGAGGACGAAGTCGTTACTTCGTATGATGTCAACTACAATGCTGAGGCAATGAACGAGGTGATTGCAAGTTTTTCGTCGCCGGTAGAAATGGCGGCGTTGTTGAAAGACTCGGATGTGCCTTTTTCTCAGAGGTATTTAATGGATCCCGATAAAGTTAACGGTTATACTTCGAGTTTTAAACGTGCTTTGGGTTTAGGAGTATTAAGTGCTGACTTGGGTTATTTGAATGTTTATTCAAAAACCTCGATGATTTTAGACTATTTAGTTGGAATCAGAAAACTTACCGAGTCTTTGACATTGGGACAGTTTTTTGATTTTCAGGCCTTGAAGAGGCTGGCTACCTCCGAAGATAATATTGATTCGCTTTTGATAATGTCGGTTCAGAGTTATCATAACATGGACGAACATTTGCGAAACAATCAAAGGAGTAATCTCAGTGCGCTTATGGTAACCGGAGTTTGGATTGAGTCTATGTATCTTGTAACGCAGGTTGCAAAAGAACGTCCTAGCGAAGAATTTAAGAACACCATCGGCGAACAGAAAGGTATTTTGAACAACCTTTTGCCTATTTTGAAACTTTTTAAAGAAAACGACAAAAACTTCTCAGATTTGGTAGGAAATTTGGAAGAGGTGAAAGAAGTACTTGATGTCGTAAAAATTACGGTTCAAGTAAGAGATGACATTCCGGCTGAGTCCGAAGGTGCGATTGTTCAAAACGAGGAAAGTATCGTTACCGTTTCTGACGAAGAACTTTCGGAAATTATTACTGTAACAGAAAAGATTCGTAACAAAATTATAAATTAATTGCTTTATAATATGAAAAGACTGTTTATTATATTAGTTTTTGCTATTGTGGCTCTCGCAATGACAACCTCAACCGCAGATGCGCAATGTAAACAACAAGTTGTATACCAGTGTGCGACTCAGACTGAAAAAGCCATATATCTTCGTGATTTCAATACGAAATTGAAACGTGATGCAGCAGACGAAGAAACAGGTATGAAGTGGACTGTTGTCCTTAACAAAGGAACTCAGTACAGATTTTCGCTTTGTGCGCCTGACGGGTTTCAGGAGCAGGTCGTATTGACACTTTATGATAGTGAACACCCCGAAAATACAAAACCTTGGGGTAGTACGTATGACAAAACGACTAAGTCGGACAGAAAATCTTTTGACTTTATCTGCAATAAAACGGCTATGTATTATATTTCAATCCGTTTCAAAGCCGGTGAAGGTTCGAAGAAAGCATGTGCAGTAGGTATTTTGTCCTTTGTTGGAAAAAGTACCAATAAATAATGCATAATTTAACAGACATTACTTGTTTTTTGCCGGATTGTTTCCTTTTTTAGGGAAAAGTCCGGCAAAAAGTGTATATGTCTGTTTATTTTTTTTTCTGGGGAAATTACTATAACATTTTTAACGTTAAATTAGATATGAAAAGAATAGGTTATTTGTTTGCGGCATTGTTGTTGCCGCTTTTTGTGTTCGTCTCGTGTGGCGGCGACAAAGAGAAGGAAGAAAATAATCCCGAACCCTCTCCGTCTCCGACTCCGAACCCCGAACAAGAAGAGGTCATTACTGACATTGACTTTGCATACGGTTGCGACCCATCATGGGTTACGCCTATGGAAGCCGCAGGTGTAAAATTTTATACCTCAGAAGGGCAGGAAACTGAGTGCTTCGCGTTATTAAAAAGTGTCGGTTTTAATGCCGCCCGTTTTCGCGTTTGGGTAAATCCTAAAACTTCCGGCTCTGACGGGATGTGCGATATTGATGACGTTTTGGCAAAATGTCAGCGCGCTAAGGCTGCCGGAATGAAAATTATGATTGATTTTCATTATTCTGATGTTTGGGCAGACCCCGCAAATCAGAAAAAACCGAAAGCATGGGACAATATCGAAACCGTTGAATCCCTTGCCTCTCAGGTTTATAACCACACAAAAGAATCGCTTACCAAATTAAAGGATAACGGTATTGAGGTTCTTTGGGTTCAAATCGGTAATGAGACTCAGACTGGTATGATGAAAACACAGTCTGACGGCTCTGAAACCTCTGTTAACGGTGCAATGAGCAAGGATAACACCAATTTTGCTCAAATGGTAACATCCGGCACAAAAGCGGTAAAAGAGGTGTATCCTAATGCCAAAACTATCGTTCATTTGGCTAACGGTCAAGACTTAGGCAAACTCACTTGGGCATTGGACATTATGAAAGCCGGAAATGCTAATTACGATATTCTTGGAGTTTCGCTTTATCCTTATTATACTTCATCTAATTGGTACGAAAAGTATATTGATGCTTGCATTAATAATCTCAATAAAATAGCCGACACTTATAATAAAGATGTCATGATTTGTGAACTCGGTACCTCTGGTATCGCAACTTGGAACGGAAAACGTGCTATCGTAAACACTGTTATCCGCGCTAAAAACGAAGTTCCGCGTTGTAAAGGCGTATTCTATTGGGAACCGCAATGTTATGCCGCTTACAACGGTTATACTATGGGCGGTTTCTTATCTGACGGTTCGCCTGCTCCCGCCTTGGAAGTTTTTGCAGGCAAAATGACGAAAGAGAATTTGCTTGCCGCCGAAGACCCTGACGGAAAGTCTGAGGAAGACGTTTTGAGAATTTCTCTTGTCAGCGGCGAAGAAGTCGGCGTTTTGACAAAACAGGAAGACGGTACTTATAAAGGTACGCTCACGTTTTCTTCTAATTACGCTAACTTTATTGTTACGGATAAAAACGGCAAAACCTACGGACCGAAATCTTCTTGGGATAATCAATATTCAATTTCGACCTCTCACGGTGATTTCAATCATTTTTGGATTGACGGAAATGCGGGAGAGTATACTTTGGTGTTTGATTTAGCCGCTATGACGTGGCAATGTATCCTCTAACAACCGTTTGCGCAATCGTTTGCGCAGTTTTTTAAATGAAAATAAACTTTTTTTAGATAAAAAACTATTATAATCCTTTAAATTTGCTGCGTGTAAAAAACGAAAATTTTTATGGTATTGAGATATACCGAATTATTTATACTTACTAATTTTTAAAACAATTTAAACTAAAAAAAATGGACTGTAAGACATTAAACATTCGTTATCTCATAGCGTTTTTGCTATGTATAACATTCGCAGGACTTTCTCTGTCTGCCTCAGCCCAAAAATCACTTACGGGCAAGGTTACTGACGAGAATCGTCAGCCGCTTATCGGTGTTACTGTGTCTATCGAGGGAACGACAATAGGTACTATTTCCGATATTGACGGTAACTATCAACTTCAAGTTCCCGCTGATAAAGAAAACGGAACGGTTGTGTTTTCTTTTATCGGTTATGAATCCGTTTCTACGGCAATTCCTGCTACGGGAAAACTTGACGTTCAAATGAATCCCGCCGTTACCGAAATTGGCGAGGTAGTTGCAATCGGTTACGGTACAAAACGTAAAGGCGATTTAACGGGTTCGATTGCCTCTGTCAGTGAGAAGGATTTTAACGGCGGTGTGGTTTCAAGCCCCGAACAGTTAATCAACGGTAAGGTTGCCGGAGTTCAGATTATGAGCAAAGGCGGTTCTCCTTCTGCCGGAAGTGCTATCAAAATCCGCGGCGGTGCCTCTCTTAACGCTTCAAACAACCCTCTTATCGTCCTTGACGGTGTGCCGCTTGAAAACGGCGGTATCAAGGGTAATGACAACAACTTTTTAGCACTTATCAACCCTGCCGACATTGAGAGTATGTCGGTCTTGAAAGACGCTTCGTCAACCGCAATCTACGGTTCAAGGGCTTCTAACGGTGTTATCATCATCAACACCAAAAAAGGTGCTAAGGACAAGATGAAAGTTAACTTTGCTACTACAAATTCAGTATCGTTTAAGACCAAAACAGCGGATATGCTCTCTCGTGAAGAGTTTATTGATGTTGTTCAAAAATACGGCACTGAAACCAACAAATCACTTCTCGGAACGGCAAACACCGATTGGGTTGAAGAAATTTTCCAACCGGCTTGGGCTACTGACAACAATCTCAGCGTTTCGGGTTCTATTGCTAAAAAACTTCCGATTCGTGTTTCTGCCGGTTATATGGCTCAGGACGGTATTTTGAAATCCGATAATGCAAAACGTTATACGGCAAACCTTAACCTCAATCCGTCGTTTTTGAACAATGCGTTGAAAGTAAACTTCAACGTAAAAGCCTCTTATAACGACAATACTTTTGCAGAGCAGGGTGCTATTTATACGGCGACTATTTTTGACCCGACTTATGCAATCAAATCCGACGACCCGACATTCTGCGGCGGTTGGAACGAGGTTTACACCGTAGATTCTGAGGGAAAAAAATCTCCTTACACCAACGCTTCGGGCAATCCCGTTGCACTTCTTGATTATTATAGAAGTACTTCTACCGTGAAACGTGTTATCACAAACCTTGATTTGGATTACACTTTCCCGTTCTTGAAAGATTTGAAGGCTCATGTAACCGGCGGTTTTGACGGTGCAAAAGGTGAGGGTAACGTGAAATATCCTAACGGAATGTTTAAGGATTATGGTACTAACGGACGTAATTATGATTACGGTCCCCAGACCAACAAAAACGCATTGTTTACCGGCTATTTTGTTTATAACAAGAAAAACGATGTTGTTAACTTCGACTTTACGGCAGGTTATGATTTTCAGAAATGGACTTCTAACACTCCCGCTTATTGGGAATATTCTTACCTCGGTAAAACAGAGGCTGACCAAATCAAAGCCAATCCCGAAAGCGATTACGCACACGTGCTTATGTCTTATTACGGCAGAGCAAACGCTACTTTCATGGGCAAATATATGTTGACGGCTACTGTTCGTAGAGACGGTACTTCAAGATTTTCAAAAGACCAGCGTTGGGGTACATTCCCGTCGGTTGCTTTGGCTTATCGTCTTACCGAAGAGCATTTTATGTACGGAATCAGAGATATTATCAACAACATAAAAATTCGTGCAAGTTGGGGTGTAACAGGTCAGCAGGAAGGTATCGGCAACTACAATTACCTTTCTACTTACAATCTTTCGCATGTTGGTGCTCAGTATAAATTCGGAGACACTTATTATAATATGTATCGTCCGGCGGCATACGTTTCTGACCTCAAATGGGAAACCACAAAGGCTTGGAACTTTGGTGTTGACTTCGGTTTCTTGAACGACAAAATCACGGCTTCGGTTGATTATTATACCCGTAAGACCGAAGACCTTATGGCAACCGTTCCCGTTGCGGCAGGTACTAATTTTGCAAGCGTTATCACTACTAATGTTGGAAACGTTGACTCGAAAGGTATAGAGGTTGTTCTCGGATTTTCACCCGTTCAGACACAGGATTTCGGCTTGGATTTCAACTTCAACGCTACTTGGCAGGACAACAAGATTTCTAATTTGAGACTCTCTGACAAGGCTGCAATCGCTCCGACACTTGTAGGCGAAAGCGTTAACTTCCATCAGTATCAAGTGTTTATGGAAGGTTATACTCCTTATACTTTCTACCTCAAACATCAACTTTACGATTCTGAGGGCAATCCTATTGAAGGTGCATTTGCTGACATTGACGAAAGCGGTGATGATTCGGAAGGCGACAGATATTTCTGTCATTCGGCTCTTCCTGATTGGATTTTCGGATTTTCTTTCAATGTAAGATACAAAAAATGGACACTTTCTTCTTCGCTCCGTGCTAACATCGGCAACTACGTTTATAACGGTATGGCAGCCGGAACTGGTGCAAAAGAGTGTCTCGGTTACAATAATTACCAAAACCTCAACATTAGTTCATCTTTCCTTGATACCAAATTCAATGTACGACAGATGTATTCCGACTATTATTTGGAAAACGCTTCGTTCTTGAAAATGGACAATATCAGTTTGAACTACAATTTCGGCAAAATTACCAAGTTTTTCGGTCTTAACGCTACGTTTACCATTCAAAACGTGTTTACTATTACCAAGTACACCGGCGTTGACCCCGAAATCGAAAACGGTATCGACAACAATTTTTATCCGAGACCGAGAACATTCTCGCTTGGTTTAGGTTTTGATTTTTAATTAATTAACGATTAACGGTTTAGATAAAAATGAAAAAATTAGGATATATAGCATCGGCAGTGTTGTTGACGGCTTTGAGTTTCAACTCCTGCGACGACCTTGACCAGTATCCCTCTACCGAAACTTCTGCAAACGAGGTTTATTCTTCGGTTGACGGTTACAAACAGGCACTTGCAAAAATTTATGCCGCATACGTAATTCGCGGACAGGAGGAAGGCGGCGGTAGTGCCGACCTTAACGATTCAGACCCGTATTATTGTTCGCGTTCTTGTTTCAATTTGCAGGAGTGCGGCACTGACGAGATTATGTTTACTTGGGCTGTTTCTGACGAATTAAAGGAAATCAGTCTTCTTCAAGGACTTAACGGACAGTCAAAATGGATTGCGGGAGCATATTATTCGCTTTATTATATCGTTACTTTGTCAAACGATTTTATCCGTAATTGTTCTGACGACGGCGAAATCGGTCAGATGAAAAACGAAGCGCGTTTTATGCGTGCCTTTGCGTATTCTCAGATTATGGACTTTTGGCCGGTAGGAGCATTTGTTACCGACAAAGACCCGATAGGTGCATACGAACCCGAAATTGCAACCCGCAAAGAAATTTGCGAATACGTTGTTTCAGAACTTGAAGATTTGGTGGAAAAACTTCCTGCAACAAACGAACTTTACCGTGCTAACAAGTACGTTGCAGCGGCTTTGTTGTCGAGAGTTTGTCTTAACGCCCCCGTTTATACGGAGTCTGCCGGCACGGAGTATTATGACAAATGTATCAAATATTCCGAAATGGTTATTAACGGCGGTTATAGTTTGGAAAAAGATTTTTATAAACTTTTCAACGCAGAAAATTATAAGAGAACCAACGAGATAATCTTCTCTTTCTACACCGGCAAAGACGCCTCTAACGGTAATAAGGGTTACGGCTCTACGACACAAATTATCTGTGGTTCGGCAAACTCTTCTACCGACGGTGCTTCTGACAATGTAAGGGACGTTTTAGGCTGTGAGGGTAACGTTTGGCAGTTGTTCCGTGCCAGAAAAGAAGCGGCTCAAAGGTTTGAGGACGGCGACAAGCGCGACTTGTTTTTCAAAGACGGACGTTCTATTGACAATTCAACTCCGATTGACGAGAAGAACGCAGCCGAGGGTTATGTTTTCAATAAATTCTGCAATACGAAAGATGACGGCTCGATTGCAAGTGATTATTCTTCAACGCTTTCGATGGTTGACCTTCCGATTTTAAGACTTTCGGAAGTAATGCTTAACGAGGCGGAGGCTATTCTTCGTGGCGGTACGGGTGCTTCAAAAACGGCTATTCAACTTGTTAACGATGTACGTTCGAGAGCAGGTCTTAACGGCTTTTCGCAAGGTGATTTAGACGCTACTACAAACGGGGTTCAGTTTTGGAATCTTTTGGAAGAACGCGGCAGAGAGTTTATGTTGGAGTCGTTGCGCAGAACTGACTTAATCAGATTCAACGCTTACGCCGGTGATGCTCAGTATAATTGGGAATGGAAAGGCGGCGTTTTGACAGGTACTCAGGCTGATCCGAAATATAAATTTTTCCCGTTGCCGTTAGCGGAATTGTCAGCAAATTCGGCACTTTACGATCCTTATTATAATTAACAAAAAAAACTCTAATTAAAAATGAAAATATCGAATTATTTATATATCGGTGCTGTTTCAATGTTTTTGGCGGGCGGATTGGTTTCCTGCGATGACGATTTGGAACATTACACCGTGTCGGATTTGACCCCGACTTCCGACTTTGCGCTTTCAGAGAGCAGAGTTCAGATTGACGAAGAAAATCTTTCTGAGAAAGTTTTGGACTTAAAATATACCAAAAATGATTTGAAAGTTACAAACGGTGATGTTAAAACGAGTTTGGACGGCGGTTATATTTTGGTTCAGGCATCTACGAGTGAGAGTTTTTCAAATTATCAGACATTTGCTGGCAGTAATTTGACTTCGCTCAAAGGCGATGACATCAACAAAATGGCGACTACGTTAGGTTTAACGCCTAATACGGAAGGAGTTATTTATTTGCGCTTGGCTACTTCGTATGGTCAAAACAGCGAAAACGTATTGACTTCCAATACCGTAAAACTCAACGTTACGCCTTTGGAAATCGACAGTCATTGGGCATACATTTATTTAAAAGACGCTGACGAAAAGTTCACGGTTAAGAGTGCTCAGTATTTGTTTTCTACTGAAAACGACGGCAAATATCAGGGCTTTATTAACGCTGAGCCTTGGTTGAATTTCGGCGTTATGACCTCTGACGGTACTATGTATGGTTCAGGTCCTGATAATTGGACATTTTTGAGTTATTCGGCAGGCGGCGATCACTTTTGGTTGACGGCTAAGGCGGGTTGTTATTATTTCACGATGGATACTAAAAATACCTCGCAACTTGCTGACGCATACTTAATTACATCGCTTTCTTGCGGCGGCGACGTTAACAATGCGTCGATGATTTATGATAACGTAAAATCGGCATGGTCTTCTTACATTATTGTTCCCAAAGACAATTCTAACGTTACGATTTCGGGTACTGCCGACCATTTCCAATCCTCGCAGGACAATCCTGACGAGACTATCGAAATCGGTTTTTCAGGTACTCAGAATGACGTAGAGTTTACTTTGGGCGGCAAAGGTACGGGCGTGGTAATTCCTGAAAAAGGTACGTACAAAATCACTTTGAAACTCGGTCTTAACTCTAAGTATAAATTCACGCTTGAACCGGCAGAAGTTACTGTTTATCCTGACAAAGTTACCCTCGGCGGCAACGAACTTGTAACCGAAATTCTTGACGGTGCAGCAACGGGCGTTTATACGGGCTTTGTACAGTTGAAATCCGGCAGTCAGGATATTGTATACTCTGATGCAAAGGATTACGGTGTAAAACTTGACGTTAAGAAAGACGGTTGGTATATGATTACCGTTGACCTTGTTAAGAAGCGTGCCGAGGCAGTTCTTTACGGAAATACTTTGACTATTAGCGGAAGTTTCACCGGAGAATTGACAGTACAAGATGGAAAGTATAAAGGTTTTCTCACATCGCAGCATACAGAGTCGTATGATTTCTTCGTTGAAGACGAAAACGGTCAAAAATATGCTACTTACAAAGGTTGGGATCAGTTTACATTCGGTGTTTCGGAAGGCGATTATAATCACTTGTGGTTTAATCCCGAAGATGATTATATGTATATTGAAATTGATGTCTTATCACATTCTTGGACAGGAATTACTAAATTTAATTTCTATTTCGAGAAAGAAGAGCCTACTACGTTGTTAGGTACGGCAAAACTCAATGCAGACGGATTGTTTGTTGGCGAGTATACACCGAAAGCTGATGCTCCGAGTTGGGATTTTTATATGTTTGACAACAACAAAGTCCTTTACGGAACATATCAAGGTTGGGATCAGTTTACAATCGGTGTTTCAGCCGACGGTTATGATCATCATTGGCTTGATAATTCAAAGCAGTGGATTGTATCTATCGATTTACAGAAACATACGTTTACTGCTGTTGAAAAAACAGAATAATCCTTATAATTTTTCTCTCTCATAAAATCATTCCGTCGTCTGAGTAAAAACTTTCAGGCGGCGGAATTTTTGTTTAATATATATTTTTCTTACCTTTGTGGCGGCTTTTTTGTTTCCGTTTTTTTAGTCTGAAAACTCGGAATTAAAAGGGAATCAGGTGAAAAACCTGAACAGTCCCGCTGCTGTTAACTTTTTTTTAGAAAGCATCATATTCTTTTTGCCACTGAAAAAGACTTTTTCGGGAAGGCTTTGATGCTTATAAAGTAAGTCAGAAGACCTGCAAAACAGCCTTTTTTAAGTTATCTTAAACTGCGAGGACGGCGACGATAACGACTTGAAAATAATCATTTTAGATAAAAATGAGAAAAATTTTGCCATACTCTCTTATTTTGGTGTGGTTGGTAGTGTTTTGTGCCGATGTTTTTGCGCAGAACTCAGATACCGTCATCACCAAAAATTTGAGGGAAATAGACGTGTATGCTGATAAAAATACGAATGAAACCGCTGTCGTTCAGGCACTTCAAGGAAAGTTTATTTGCTTGATGCCCGTCAGCGAAATTTCTGATGTGTTGAAATTGTTTAGCGGACTTAACATAAAGGATTACGGCGGAACGGGCGGTTTGAAAACTGTTTCCGTGCGCTCTCTCGGGGCTTCGCATACGGCTGTGGAATACGACGGAGTTCCCGTTTCTAACACTTTGGGCGGGCAAATTGACATTTCGCGTTTTGAGGTCAGCAGTGTTTCTGAAATAAAACTTTGTATCGGTCAGACTGACAATCTCTTAAAACCCGCAAAACTTTTTGCCGCAGGAGCAACGCTGAGTATAAACTCTTTTGACACCGTTTTTTCTGACCCGCAAAAGTTGAAATTAAGTCTTAAAACAGGTTCTTTCGGTTACGTTTTTCTTGGGACTGACTATTTTAAGAAAATCTCTAACCGTTTGATTTTTAAGACAAATGCTTTCTTTTTACGGTCGGACGGAATGTATGATTTTACTTTGAAAAATTATCAAACCGTAACGGAAGAAAAACGCCGCAATACTGACATTTGCTCCGGCAAATTGGAGTTTTCGCTAAGTTTTAATGATTCGCTGAGAAACAATTTTAACATAAAATTGTACGGTTACAAGTCGGAGAGGGGACTTCCCGGAAGAGTTGTTTTTTATAATCCTCATGCCGAAGAGCGTCTACAAGATGCTGACTTTTTTGTTCAGACGGATTATAAACGCCGTATTTTCAGCAATTTGACCACAAAGTTGATTGCGAAATACGATTATTCCAACAATTATTATACAGACAAAAATGTTATGTATACCGACGGAAAACTCAAACAAAATTCCACTCAAAACGAAATTTTCTTTTCGTGGATAAATCTTTGGCAAGTGTTCCCGTCGCTGAGTTTTTCGCTTAGTGCGGACGAGAGTTTCAACACTCTTGAAAGTGATATAACTGACAGAGAACCAAAGCGTAACACTATTCAAACGGTGGCAAATTTGCGTTATCGTTTCAAAAACAGGTTTTCCGTTACTTTGGGCGAAATTTTTACGCATTTGAGGGAAAAAACAATTAGCGGCGAACATTTTCAGGATTTGGATAAGGCAGCCCCGTATATGACTTTGGAAGTTTTTCCCGTGAAAAATTTTTCCGTTAACCTTTTGTACAAAAATACTTATCGTGTTCCTACTTTTAACGAATTGTATTACACGACGTTAGGCTCTACGAATTTGAAACCAGAAGATGCAAAAGAGTTTAATTTGGGATTCAGTTACGGAAGAAAATCTTGGAATTTTTCTGCTGATTTTTATCATAACAATGTTGATAATAAGATAGTTGCGATTCCGACTTTGTATATATGGAAAATGGCAAATTACGGCAAAGTTAAAATTTTAGGAGCGGATTTGTCTTTTAACAAAAAAATTAGACTCTCTGAATTTGATATTGATGTTTTTGCAAAATATTCTTATCAAAAAGCCGAGGACGTAACTGATGAAAAATCAAAACTTTACAAAAGTCAAATTCCTTATACGCCGCTTCATTCGGGCAACTTTTATTCGGTTTTAAAATATAAGAAATTTTCTTTGAGTTTGGTTTCTGTGTTTAGCGGCAAACGTTATTTTTTGGAATATAACATTCCCGACAACGAAATCGAAAAGTACGTTGAATTTTCAACTTCGGTGTCAAGAGAATTTTCGGTAAAAAACAGCAGTCTGTTCGTAAAAATTTCGTGTATAAATTTTACTGACAAACAATACGATGTCATAAAATTTTATCCGATGCCCGGACGACAGTTTAGAATAGAATTTAATTTTACATTATAAACATTTTAAAAAAGTAATAAAAAAATGACAAACAAATTTTTAAAAATTTTCTCGTTAAGTGCTTTGGTATTAAGCACTTGTTTTACCTCTTGCGACAAAGACAAAGAGGACAAAAGCACTCCTGAAATCGTTTATGCGAAAAAAGTTTTCATTTTGAACGAAGGCAAGATGGGTGCTAATAATTCAACGTTGGACGTTTATTATCCTGACGGAGAAAAGCCTTATCAGACAAAAGTTTATGCTGCTCAAAACGGTGAAGGTATCGGTGATACGGGTCAGGATTTAGTTTCTTACGGCGGAAAATTGTATATGAGCGTTTTCGGTTCTAACTATTTGGCAAAACTTGATTCTACCGGCAAAGTTATTGAAAAACACTTGTTTACGGCAGAAGAAGGTCAGCCGAGATTTTTGGCTGTAAAAGACGGATTTGTTTACGTTTCGCTTTATTCGGGAAAGGTTGCAAAATTTGACACGACTTCAATCGCTCAGGCAAAAGGTCTCGTTGAAGTAGGACCTCACCCCGAAAAAATCTGCATCGAAGGAAACTCTCTTTATGCCGCTATTGCGGGCGATTATAACGTAAAATATGATAACAGAATTGCCGTTGTTGACCTTTCAAATTTTTCTTTGAAAGAGCATATCGAAGTTGCCGAAGACCCGACGGATATTCTTGCCGTTAACAATACTCTTTATGTACTTCATTATAATACAACGACGTGGGCACAAGAAATTCTTGAACTTAATCTTCAAACAAAAAAATATACTCTTCTTGCTGCCGGTTCAAAATTCACCTCTGACGGCAAAGATTTTTATTATATTAATTCTACATCTGCTGACTGGGTAAATTATACGTCAGAGTTTTATAAAAAGGGTTCTTCTGAGGCATTTTTGGATTTTACGTCAGCACCTGAGATAAAAAACTCAGCAATTTATTTGTTTTATATTGACCCTACAAACGGCGATTTTTATATCGGAGCAACGGATTATAACACACCCGGCACGGTTTATCGTTTTGACAAAGCGGGAAAATTTATCACGAAATTTTCAACGAGCGGAACTAATCCGAATAAAGCGGTAGTGTTTGAGAATTAAAAAAAGTTATTACATTTGCACCGAAAAAAGTAAAATTAAATGGATATAATAATTTATACTGACGGTGCTTCACGCGGCAATCCCGGACCTGGCGGTTACGGGGTTGTCTTGCTTTCAGGCCCTTACAGACGGGAAATTTCGGAAGGATTTAAGTCGACAACAAATAACCGTATGGAACTTTTAGCCGTTATCATCGGTTTGGAAGCCTTGAAAAAAGACGGCATGAACGTTACTATATATTCTGACTCTCAATATGTTGTTAACAGCGTTGAAAAAGGCTGGGTTTTCGGCTGGGTAAAAAAGAACTTTAAAGGCAAAAAAAATTCTGACCTTTGGAAACGTTTTTTAGAAATTTATAACCGTCATAAAGTAAAATTCGTATGGATAAAGGGTCATAACGAGACCAAAGAAAACGAGCGTTGCGACCGTTTGGCTGTTGCGGCGGCGTTAGACAAGGCTAATTTAAAGGACGATGTTGGATTCTTGGAGTCGCAAATGGAAGACGAAGACCTTTTTAATTCGGTTTCTTAAAAAGCGCAAAAAAATTTGCCGCTACGAAAAAAAATTATTACGTTTGTGCAATAAATTTAAAAGAAAAGAAAATGGCAAAAAAAGAAACGGCTGCGCCTGTTGACGCAAAGGCAGAACGCCTTAAAGCATTGCAACTTGCGCTTGACAAAATAGACAAAGATTACGGTAAGGGTACGATTATGAAACTCGGCGATAAAGTTACCGAGGAGGTGCCTTGTATTCCGACGGGTTCGTTAGGATTGGATTTTGCAATCGGTATCGGCGGTTATCCGAGAGGCAGGGTGATTGAAATTTTCGGACCTGAATCCTCTGGTAAAACAACGCTCGCAATTCACGCTATTGCCGAGGCTCAGAAACTCGGCGGCATTGCGGCAATCATCGACGCAGAACACGCTTTTGACCGCACGTATGCAGAAAATCTTGGCGTTGACGTTTCACAACTTCTTATCTCTCAGCCTGATTGCGGCGAACAAGCCTTAGAAATCGCAGACTCTCTTATCCGCTCTGGCGCACTCGACATCATCGTTATAGACTCTGTTGCGGCACTTACACCGAGAGCCGAAATCGAAGGCGAAATGGGCGATTCTAAAATGGGACTTCAAGCCCGTTTGATGTCGCAGGCTTTGAGAAAACTTACGGCAAACATTTCAAAAACAAATACTTGCGTTATTTTTATTAACCAGTTGAGGGACAAAATCGGTGTTCTTTTCGGCAACCCTGAAACCACAACCGGCGGTAACGCTTTGAAATTCTATTCTTCTTTGAGGCTTGATGTCCGCAGAATCGGACAAATCAAAGACGGTGAGGACGTTATCGGCGGCAGAATCAAGGTGAAAGTTGTTAAAAACAAAGTTGCGCCGCCTTTCAAAAAAGCGGAATTCGACTTGATGTTTGGTACGGGAATTTCGTTTACGGGCGAACTTGTTGACACCGCCGTTGAATTAGGAATCGTTAAAAAGAGCGGTTCATGGTTTAGTTACGGCGACAGCAAAATCGGTCAGGGACGTGATGCCGTGCTTCAACTTCTCGGCGAAAACAAAGAACTTTCAAAAGAAATAGAGGATAAAGTAAGGGCTCAGATGAAAGGCGATAATTTTTCAGCCGACCTTTCTGACGACGAAAAAGTAGAAGACCCTGAACAAGAAAAAGAACCCGAAGAATAGTTAGACAAAATGATAATAATAGGAATAGCCGGCGGTACGGGCTGCGGCAAAACGACCGTCGTAAAAAAAATAGCGGAAACATTACCGCCTGATAATGTGGCTGTTATACCGTTGGATTCATATTATAACCAAACGGACGGCTTAACACCTGAACAAAGGCGGCAAATAAATTTTGACCACCCTAACGCTTTTGACTGGGACTTGTTGTTTGAGCATATTTCTATGCTTAAAAGCGGTCAGGCGGTAGAGCAGCCGACTTATTCCTACGTTATCTCCAACCGTTTGAAAGAGACAATTCACGTAGAGCCGAAACCCGTAATGATTGTTGAAGGTATTATGTCTTTGATTAAGAAAGAGTTACGGGATTTGATGGATTTAAAGATTTTTGTAGACACCGACTCCGACGAGCGTTTGATAAGGATTATCAAACGCGACGTTTTGGAGCGCGGCAGAACGGCGGAAATGGTCATGGAGCGTTATGTTAACGTCTTGAAGCCTATGCACTTAGAGTTTATTGAGCCGACAAAGCGTTATGCCGACATCATTATACCTCAGGGCGGCGACAACGAAAAAGGTATTTCGATTATCAAGAAATATATTTTGTCGATACAATAAATAGCGAATGATTTATTCTCTGCTTGAATTTTCTGCCTCTTAATCGTCCACGAAATGCTTTTTTTAGGAGTTCGTGGACGATTAACGTTTAAAAAAATTGTTTTATAAAAATATTTTATGTTATTTTGCACTTAAAATCAAAGTTTTACAAGTATGGGCAAAATAATTGGACGAAAAAAAGAAATTGACGAACTAATGGACATATACCGCTGCAATGAATCGCAACTTGTGGCGGTTTATGGTCGTAGGCGTGTCGGTAAAACGTTCTTAATCAGGGAATTATTCAAAGACGAGTTTGCTTTTTACCATACGGGGTTGTCTCCGTCAGAATTATTGGATACCAACCTTTTGAATGCACAATTAGAAGCGTTTTCGTCTTCACTCAAACGGTACGGCTATAATTCTGCAAATACTCTCAAAAATTGGATGGACGCTTTTGATTGCCTTGCAGACTTACTTTCAAAAGCGGACAAAGGTAGCCGCTTGGTAGTATTCATTGACGAAATGCCGTGGTTGGACACTCCCCGGTCGGGATTCATAACTGCTTTTGAACACTTTTGGAACGGTTGGGGGGCTGGTCAGGATAATCTGATGCTTATTGTCTGCGGGTCGGCTACGTCTTGGATTCAGGATAACCTGATTAATTCGTATGGCGGACTTTATGACCGTGTTAACGCAGAAATCAGTTTGTCGCCATTTACTCTGCACGAGACCGAGCAATTTCTGCAAGCACACGAAATCACGCTTACCCGGTACGACATTCTGCAACTATATATGGCGATAGGAGGAATCCCAATGTATCTTAGTTACGTGCAACGGGGATTAAGCCTTGCGCAAATCATTGACAGTCTGTATTATTCCCGCAAAGCAAAACTAAAAAGAGAGTTCGACCGCCTTTTTAATTCGATTTTCAGACAACCTGACAATTACAAAAAAGTGGTTCTTCTATTGTCAAAACGGCAATGCGGATATAGTCGTAACGAAATTTCCGAAGAATTAGGTATCGGGTCAGGCAACAATCTGTCAATGATACTCTCGGCATTAGAAGAAAGCGACTTCATTGAGTATTACAAACCATTTGAAAACAACAAGCGCAATATGTTGTATAGACTTATTGATCCGTTTTGTCTTTTTTATTTAAGCCAAGTAGAGGGTAGGAGGCGTAAAGAAAATTTTTGGAGCGATAACGAAAATTCACAATCGCTTGTCGTATGGCGGGGACGTGCATTTGAGAATGCTTGCCTCAACCACATTCCTCAAATAAAAAAGGCTCTTGGCATTGCCGGTGTCGCCTCCGAAAATTCTCCGTGGACTATGCGCGGTACAGAAGACCACGACGGTATGCAAATTGACCTTATAATCAGCCGCTTAGACCGTGTCATCAACTTATGTGAAATGAAATTTGTGGATTCTGAGTTTGTCGTAAAAAAAGATTACGAAGCAAAACTCCGTGGGCGGCTCAATAATGTAAAGGAAAAAGTTAACTCTCAGTGCAACATTCAGATAACATTAGTAACCACATACGGTCTCAAATACGGTGTTCACAGCGGAATTTTTCAACGAACGGTTGTCTTGGACGACCTTTTTGAGCAATAGTTTTTTGTAGTCGGTTTGTGTCAAAAAAAAATATCATGAATAAAATTGTTTCGGTCTTTTTGCTATTTTTCTTAGTTTTGCAAAACGTTACCGCGCAAAATTACAGTTTCAAAAGCAGTTTGGAATACGGTGCTGAAATTGCGGATTTTTTTGTTTCTGATTTCGACTTCGATGGTTTGGAGTTTTATGTTAACGGCACAAAAACTTTGAAATCCACCGTCTATTCTGCCGGAAAATATACGCTGAAAGTTACCTCCGGCGAAGATTTTTCGGCGGAAGCGGAAATCGAAATCTCAAAAAAGAAAATTAATCCCGGCACTCTTATTGTCGGCAGCAAAATTTATGACGGCACTTCGCGGGTTAGGGAATACAGTTTGAATTTTGACGAAACCCAAATTCTTGAAAAAGACCGTTTCGGCGTTGTAGTCAGATTGCAAAACACGCCGTATTTCCCTGCAAAACACGCCGGAGAATACAATGTTTCTGCGATTGTTTCTCTCGGCGGATATTATTGGATAACATCAAATTATGAATTGGAAACGAATATTGTTTCCACAACGGCGAGGATTTATCAAAAAGAAACCACGCCTTACGGTTTTTCTGTTGCTGACAAATATTACGACGGCACGGACACGATTATCAGTCCGCGTTGCACAATCAACATTGTAAAGGGCGACGATATTGCTTTTAAACTCGCTGAAAAAATTATTTACCCTTCCAAAAATGTCGGTACTTATACGTTAACCGGCAAATTTAAAATCGAAGGTCCTGACGGCGGAAATTACCGTTTAACGGTTGACGAGGCTACGACTGAGGCTAAAATTTTGCCGTTAACAGTTTCAATATCATCGTTTTACGTTGCTGACAAAGTTTATGACGGCACAAAAAAAGTTTACGATTATAGTTTTATTTCTGACATTGATTCCGTGAAAATTGACGGCGATGACCTTGAAATCGGCTTTTTGTCCGAGCCAGAATTTCCTTTAAAAGACGTCGGAAAATATACCGTTACTGCAAATTTTACTTTACGCGGAGCGGACGCTCAAAACTATGTTTTAGAAACTTCCGTGCCTGAAACCGAGGCTCAAATTACACCGATGGAAATTTCAATCAGCGGTTTTTCTGTTGCGGACAAATTTTATGACGGAACAAAAAGAATCCCCGAAATGAATATAACAATGCCCGTCGCAGACGGCATTGTTGACGGCGACGAGGTTTTTACGGATTTTTCTTCCGTTCCCGAATATCCGTCAAAAGAAATAGGGGAGAATTATTTGATTGAGGCTGATTTTTTTCTTGTCGGAGAAGATAAAGAAAATTATTTGCTTTTAAATTCTGCTTTAACTGCTTATTCTTCAATTATTTGTGGTGAAAATTTAATTCATCAGAAGTTTTACGACGTAGTTTTTATTTCCAATTACGAGCGGGAATATTCGGGTTATCAATGGTTTAAAAACGGTGAAAAACTTGAAGGCGAAACTAAGCAGTTTTTTTGCGACAAGGATAAATTTTCGGGCTTTTATCAATGCGAAATCACAAAAACTGACGGCACAAAAATTCTTTCGTGTCCGTATTATCCCGAAATTAAGGTTTTAAAAAATCCTGAAATAAAAGTGTTTCCGAATCCTATTTCAAGCGGTTCGCCGGCGATTATAAAAGTTGAAAACATTGATTTAGAGGACGCTGAAATTATGATTTTCAATTCAAAAGGTCAGATAGTGAAACGTATTTTGAACCCGACAAATGAAAATGAAGTTGTACTTCCAAGTGGTGAATTTTCGGCGCGGTTTGTTTCCTTTGGCAAAAGAATGACGTTTAAAATGATTGTGAAATAGTTATAAAATTTGGTATCAATTGATTTTTTTTTATTACTTTTGCCGTGGTATAATATTGAAAAATTATGTTACAACCCGACACATTGGATAATTACCGAAGGTATTATAATATCGAATGGGCAGTTGATATGCCTGAGGGCTGTCCGCCGCAGGATATATTAATTCCTAAAAATGAAAAAATGTATCGTCTTACTTTGAGTCAGGATAAAGTAACCGAAGATGATTTTCGGTAATGTCAACAGATAATCCGCAAAATTTGACTTCTCCGATGATGAAAAAGTTTAAAGGAATTGCGGAATTGACTTTGAATCCCGAAGACGGTGTATTACAACAGACAGGAAAAAAAATCGGTCATTATACATGGTGGCGGACAAAAGCATTTGATATTAACTCTGCAAAAATTATAAAACGATGAAAAAGACACTGAAAATAAGCGAGGTTTTGGAATATTATGATGTTCCGCAACTTTTTACAGCTCAAGATACTGACGGTTTTAATTATTTATGTCTTTGTGTTGATGTTGACGATAACGGCGATTTAAATTATATATCGGCGCAATTATCACAATATCAATTAGATTCTTTTATGAACTGCGATATGGAATTGACGTATATTTTGAGATTTGCAGAGCAAAAAGGCAATTTGTATATAGTAACTCTCATTGATGAAGAAAATGTTACGGCAAAACCTTTCAACGGCAGACTTACTTCAAAAATACTGCCTGAAAAACCGTATTATTATAATCAGAATGTCGAAATGGAGTTAGCATGAATTTTATTATAGATGGAAAACAAATTTAATATTACGGGTGCTGAGGCAATAACCCTCGCCCTTATCGAAGAGGGTGTTGACACGGTTTTCGGCTATCCGGGCGGCAATAATTTGCCGGTTTACGATTCTTTTTACACCCATGAAAAAGAAATCCGCCACGTTTTGGTAAGACACGAACAAGGTGCGGTTCATGCCGCAGAAGGTTATGCAAGTGCAAACCGCAAAGTCGGCGTGTGTATGGTAACCTCAGGTCCCGGCGCGACAAATCTTCTGACAGGTATCGCCGACGCTCAACTCGACAGTATTCCGATTGTCTGCATTACGGGGCAGGTTGTTAAACCGCAACTCGGCTATGACGCTTTTCAGGAAACTGACGTTGTGGGTTTTTCGATGCCGGTTACGAAATGGAATTATCAAATAACTACCGCTTCGGAAATCGCTTCCGTAATGGCAAAAGCGTTTTATATAGCACGCAGCGGACGGCCGGGTCCCGTTCTGCTTGACATCACAAAAGATGCTCAAACGCAAATTATTGAAAAATTCGAGTATAAAAAATGCACTAAAATCCGCAGTTATCACCCGAAATTAAAACCCTCTGAAACGGCTATCAACGAGGCGGCAACCCTTTTGAACAACGCTCAACGTCCGCTTATGATAGTAGGACACGGCGTTTTGTTGTCAGGTTGTCAAGACGAGGTAAAAGAACTTTCTGAAAAACTTGACATGCCCGTTGCAAGTACTTTGCTCGGACTTTCAAGTATTGAAAACGAAAATCCGCGTTTTGCCGGAATGGTGGGACTTCACGGAAATTATGCCGCTAACATGATGACAAACCGTTGCGACGTTTTGCTCTCTATCGGCATGAGATTTTCTGACCGCGTTATCGGTAAACCTGAAAAATACGCAAATCAGGCGGCAATCATTCATATCGAAATTGACCCGTCAGAGGTCGGAAAAATTATTTCTCCGGCGGTCGGAGTTGTCTCTGACGCAAAGTCGGCTTTACAAAAAATTCTGCCGCTCATTCGTAAATCTTCGCATATTTCGTGGCTTAACCAAATGCGGGAATTTCAGCAAAAGGAAAACGAAACCGTCGTCAACGAAAACCTTTCAAAACTGCGTATGGGAAAGGTCGTGAGGGTTGTCAGCGAAAAGAAAAAAGGCAGTACGGCTGTTGTGGCTGATGTCGGTCAAAATCAAATGGCTTCGGCGCGGTATTTTAATTTTCAGGAGGGCGATTCGATTATAACCTCCGGCGGTCTGGGAACAATGGGCTTTGCACTTCCGGCGGCAATCGGTGCGGCGTATACGAAAAAGTTTAAAAACGTTGTCTGCATTATGGGCGACGGCGGTTTTCAGATGACTATCGAGGAACTCGGCGCAATTATGCAGTATAAACTGCCCGTCAAACTCGTCCTTTTGAACAACAATTACCTCGGAATGATTCGTCAACTTCAAGATTTGTATTACAATTCGCATTATTATTTCGGCGAAATGCAAAACCCCGATTTCGTGAAAATCGTTGACGCATACGGAATTAAAGCGGAAAGGGTTGAAACCTTGGAGGCATTGTCTCCGGCAGTTGAGAGAATGATGGATTATGACGGCGCATACTTTTTGGAAGTCAGGGTTGAAAAACAAGAAAACATTTATCCCGTGATTCCTGCCGGAAAAGCCGTTGACGAAATGTTGTTAACCCCTAACGATTAAAAAAATGAACCGGAAATACACTTTATTGATATATACCGAAAATCATGTCGGACTTTTGAACAGGATTTCGATAATTTTTACAAGGCATAAAGTTAACATCGAATCCCTAAATACCTCACCGTCAATGGAGGAGGGCGTTCACTCATTTGTCATAACGATAAATACTTCGCTTGCTCAGGCTGAGCATTTACGCAAGGCAATAGAAAAACAAGTTGAGGTTTTAAAAGCCTTTTTGTACGAGGAAAAACAAGTAATTCCGATGGAAGTTGCTCTGTTTAAGATTTCAACTGAGGGTTTGAAAAGCGGCAATT
Source organism: Bacteroidales bacterium (assembly GCA_017417315.1). Taxonomy (GTDB): domain Bacteria; phylum Bacteroidota; class Bacteroidia; order Bacteroidales; family UBA3824; genus UBA3824. The sequence goes on along the minus strand of JAFPZK010000084.1, from coordinate 95,172 downwards.
CGTTAGAAAAACTGATTCGTGAAAGTTCGGCGCGGATTATCACCGTTGAGCCGGAATTTTTAGTCATCGAAAAAACTGGTACGCAGAACGACATTCAGGACTTTTTGGCACAATTATCTGATTTTGACGTCAGGGAGTTTATTCAATCGGGGCGCGTTATCGTAACACGTCCGATGGGAAAACTCAAAGATTATCTTTTGGATTTGGAACGTCAAGAAGAAAAATAGTTTTATCTTTTTAGAAAAAATTTGCAGAAGTCTATATTTTTTTGTTAATTTGCAAAAAAATATAGACTTAATTTTTTTAAAATGGAAAAAGTTTTAGGTGCGGATGCCGTATTACTTTCTTTGATTGAAGAGGGACAGGATACTGTTTTCGGTTATCCGGGCGGAACGGTAATACCGCTTTACGATAGTCTTTACGGCAAAAGAGACAAAATTCATCATATTTTAGCCCGTCATGAACAAGCCGCCGTTCATGAGGCTCAGGCTTACGCACAGGTTACCGGCAAACCCGGCGTGTGTATCGTAACCTCAGGACCGGGCGCAACTAACGCTATCACAGGTATTGCTAACGCTAATATGGACTCCGTTCCGCTTATTGTCATAACGGGACAAGTAGGAAGTGCTTTTCTTGGTACGGACGCTTTTCAGGAAACTGACGTTTTCGGACTTTCGATGCCGATTGCAAAATGGAGTGCGCAGATTACCAAGGCTGAGGATATTGCCGAAACTATGGCAAAAGCCTTTTATATAGCCGTTTCGGGACGTCCGGGCGTTGTGGTTTTGGAAATCACCAAAAATGCTTTGACTTCAACAACGGATTTCGTTTACAAAAAAGCACCTGTTATAAGAAGTTACGTTCCTTATCCTGAAATTCCGGGCGAGGTTATCGACAAGGCTGCCGAAATGATTAACGCAGCCGAAAAACCGCTTATCCTTATCGGACACGGCGTGTTGATTGCCCGCGCAGAAAAAGCCGTCAAAGAGTTTGTTGAAAAATCAGGCATACCTTTCGGCACAACGTTGATGGGCTTGTCGGCATTGCCGTCAGACCACCCGCTTAATGTCGGAATGTTGGGAATGCACGGCAGTTATGCTTCTAATATGCTGACAAATCAAGCCGATTTGATTATCGCTATCGGTATGAGATTTTCTGACAGGGTAACGGGTAAAACTTCCGGCTACGGCACAAAAGCCAAAATTCTTCATATCGAAATTGATAAATCTGAAATCGGAAAAATTATTTCGGCAGACTTGTCTGTTCACGGAGATTTGAAGTCGGCTTTGTCGTATCTGACACCGAGAATCGAGAAAAAAACTTACAACCGTTGGCGCAAAGAGTTCGACAAATTCTATCAAATGGAATTAGAACAGGTCATCAAAAAAGATACACATTCTGATTTGCCGCTTATTCAAATGGGCGAGGCTGTTGACATTGTATCAAGAAAGACCTCCGGCGATGCCGTTGTTGTAACGGATGTCGGTCAAAATCAAATGGTTGCTGCAAGATATTACAAATTTAAACACCCGAATACGTTTTTGACTTCGGGTGGTCTCGGCACAATGGGATTCGGACTTCCGGCAGCAGTAGGAGCAGCCGTTGCTCAAAAGTTTATGCCTGAGACTAATAAGATGAAAAATTTTCCCGTTGTATTGTTTACCGGCGACGGCGGATTTCAGATGAACGAACAGGAACTCGGAACGATAATTCAAGAAAAAGTTCCCGTTAAAATGGTGATTCTCAACAACTCCGTTCTTGGTATGGTAAGACAATGGCAAAATATGTTCAACGGCAAACGTTACAGCGAAACCGATTTGATAAATCCTGATTTTGTATGTCTTGCAAAAGCATACGGAATAAAAGCCGAAAGGGTAGAATTAAGAGAAGATTTAGAGCCGGCAATTCAGCAAATGCTTTCTTTTGACGGTCCTTATTTGCTTGAAATTATGGTAGATAAAGACATGAAAGTAATGCCGTTTATTGCTCCGGGCAGCACTGTTGACGAAATGAAATTAGTAAGTAACGATTAGACAAAAATGAAAGAAAAGGACGAAAATATAAAGCAATATACGGTTGTTGTTTTTACGGAAGACAAAGTTGGACTTTTGAACCGTATAACGATAGTTTTTACCCGCAGACATCTTAATATTGATTCTCTGACGACTTCGGAATCGGAAATAAAAGGTATTTTCCGTTACACTATCGTTACCAAAACGACTCCCGAAATGATGAAAAAAGCCGCCGATCAGATTGAAAAATTAACGGAGGTTTTAAGGGCGTTTTATTACGAAGCACAAGATGTCGTAAGTCAGGAATTGGCTCTTTATAAGATTTCTACGGCAAATATTTTAACGCCTATGGAGGGTTTAATCAGGGATTTCAACCTCAGAATCCTTGACATCGAAAAAGAATTTATCATTGTTGAAAAAACGGGTTCACGAAAAGAAGTCTTGAAACTTTTTGAACAGTTGAAACCGTATGGCATTTTGCAGTTTGCTTGTACGGGTCAGGTTGCCGTTACAAAGCCGATGAAAGAACTTGAAAACTATCTTCAAGAACTCAACAAGGCAGCAGAAATGTCAAACAAAATACGAAGTTGGAAACTTAAAAACTAAAAAAAGCCGCGAATTTCGCGGCTTTTTTTGTTGTTAGTTTCTATCCCACCAACTCTTGTTGTAGAGCATAAAACCTATGTTGAACATAAAGTAAAAATGACTTTTGCCTTTCGGCTCATAACGTGCCGTAAACGCTATCGGACCGATAAATGTCTGATATGAAAGGGCTGCGTTGAAAAAGTATTTAAAACCGTCAAAATCACCTTCTCTGACGAGTTCAAAGCGGTTGCCTTTTCCGTTAATCGTCAAAAAATCCTTCTTGTAAGGTTCAAATACATAGCCCGAAAGTCTGAACGTAAAATCGTCAGAAAAATAATACATTACGCCCAAACTTGCTCCGATGTATTTCAAAGCCCTGTAATCTTCAAACAACATCGTCTTGGTGTAGTCGGTAGGACGGTAGGCGTTTGTTGTAAGAAGCGTTGCCATCGGGTTCATCAAACTATCGTGCTTGCTCAAATTCAACTCCACGGAAAACGGAAAACCTATTTTGCTGTTTTTTGTACGCAGATTATAGTTTTCGTAAAATGCATAAATTTCATACAAATTGCGGTTTATGGTTTTCAAATCTTTCTTGTCACCGGTGAAATCCGAGCCGGGGAAAAATTTTTCTGCTGCTTTGGTGTACTTGAATTTCAACAAAAAGTTAGTTCCTTTTCCCGGCATCGTAACATGATTGAGGGTTTGATGCTGAAAAGTGATGTGCGTGCCGAAATATCCGAGTTGTGTTTTGTCGAGTTTGTCAGAGGATTTAAAAGACGGCGACATATAATACTGCTCCGAAAAACTTCCGGTCGAAAGTCCGAGCGTTATTTTCCCCGCCATAGAAACTGGTGTAATCAGATTTATGTAGTATTCCATGTCGTGCTTAATTGATACGGGACTACGGGTATCAACAAAAAATATGTCAGGGTCAGCCTCCATATAATTGTAACGGTTGAGTTGTACGGCTGTTTCAACAGAAAACATCGGTTTCGGAAAATGTGCTTTCATCTTAGCCATGCCGGAGGTGTAAAAACGTCCGAAATAACCGTTGACAGTAGTTTCTATCGGAATATAAGCGTAATACAGATATTCCGCGCCGACAAAACCTTCGCAGTTTGCGGCAGTGGAGATATTGCCGCCGATTTTTGCGCTTATGGATTTACTTTTTGTCAGTTCCATATTGAGGCTGTAATAGCCTGAGGTTTCATCGTAAGTGGTTGTCGGATAAATTCTGTCCAACGTTTTGTCGGCGGCAACCTTGTAAAACGCTTTTCTCATACCGTCAAGACCGATTGTGTCGTTTTTGAAGTCGCCGAATGAGGATACGATATATTTTGCGTGAGCATGTTTCAAACCGTTGATTACCACGTCGTCGAAAATCATTTCGGGAAGTTTTGCCTTGAAATTACGGCGTTTTTCTTCCATTTGTTCTTTGGAAACGCGCTTAGAAATCAGTCTTTTAACCGAGTCCATTTTTGCGATTGCCTCGTCATAACCGCGTTTGATAAGGTCTTCTACTGGCGAAAAATCCAATGTGCTGTGGTTTAGGACATCAGGAACTATCATCATACCCTTTTCTTTTTCTATCGTATAATTGCTGGGGTCCATGACCATATTTTCGATTTGACTCATAAGGTCGTCTTCTTTGGGCTTTTCGTTGTTTGTGGAAACCTGAACGCCGATTATAATGTTAGGATTAAAATCTTTTTCCATAACGTCAATAGGGCAGTTGTCATAAATTCCGCCGTCAAAAAGCAGACTTCCTTGATAAATCATCGGCTTGAAATACAGCGGAATAGCCATCGAAGAGCGTACTGCCGTGCTTAAATGTCCGCTGTTGAAAACAACTGTTTTTTTCTTATAAACGTCAGAGGCAACACATCTGAAAGGAACCATCAGAGAATCAAAATTGTATTTTGCCGCAGCCGCAGCTCTTCCCATTATCTCTTCAAATGCAAAATCCATTTGATAGGACGAAATTATGTTGGTCGGCAAATAAATTTTTAAGACGGAATCAACGTTCATTCTCAGGTTCAGCCAAACGGCCGTCGGGTCGTCGTTTTTATAAAAAAAGCGAAGATTTTCTGCCGTCATGCCGCTGAGCCAAGCCTTAAACTTGTCTGACATAAATAATTCTGTCATTTCGTCGGTTGTGTAACCGCATGAATACAGCGCACCGATAATCGAACCCATTGACGTTCCCGTAATGTAGTCAATCGGAATGCCGTTTTCTTCAAAGGCTTTTAAAACTCCGATGTGCGCCAGACCTTTTGCACCGCCGCCGCTTAATACCAAACCGACTTTTTGCGGCAGGGCGTTGACCCAAAAAAATAAAAAGGTTAAAAAAAGTAGCGTTTTTTTCATTTTCTCTATTTTAAAAGTTTTATGTCGTATCTTCCCGAACAATCCATTTTAGGAAAAACGGTTAAATTTTTTTGTGTGGCGTTTTTTGTCATTCCCCTGAAAACCGTTTCATAAAGGTTTTCCATGTCAAGAGTTTTACGGTTTTCGCCGTAGTTTTTTAACGCAGAGAGGATATAATGCGTGAACATTCCGTGCGAAGTTGTTTCTTCTACGGGATTATACTGAGAGCCGCCCGAAGCGTAAAACATACACGTACTTTCGTTTTTGATACTCGGAAACTGAATCGCGCTTTTTTGTTGTGAAGTTTTCGGTAAAAACGAATTTCCGGCTCTGTCAAATCCGTTGAAATTGCTTTCAAAAAGGCAAATCAGACTTATCGTTTTCATTGAAGTTATTGCGTTGTACATTTCCAAAACACCGTAACCGGTTTTCAGAAGCGATGAGGCTTCGGTGTCAAAAAGCATCATGTAGGGTTGCGACATTTTAGGCGAGGTCATTCCGAGTCCCGAAAAATAAACAATGACATTTCTTGCACCGTTTTCGATTAACGTATGGAGTTCGCCGCCTGGCGAAAAAATTCTGCCGATACGGTAACGGTTTGCCTGTTTGTCGGTTACGTAAATTATGTTTTGACGCGGAACGTTTACTACTTTTACCAAATAGTTGTAAAAAATTTGAGCGTCGTTTCGTGCATACAATGCTCTCGGACAACTCAAATAACTTTCAACGCCGATGACAACTGCGCAAGTGCTTTTTCCACTGTTTGTGGTAATCGGAAAGTCGCGGTTGATGTCGCCCGAATTGCTTTCGCGCAAGGACAACGTAAACGTTATGCCATCATCGTCGGTTTTGTTAGCGGGCGTGATGTATGTCCGTGTCGGAATCGTGAACGTAAGACTTTCTGCCAAACGTTCTTTGTCGTCGGTAATGTCGATTTTGAATTTCAAGTTGTCGAGGTTGCAGTATTCGTTAACCTTGATAATCAGGTCAAACGTTTGACTTTGACTACGGGAAACATCGTTTAACGTTTGAGGAACGTTTTGATTCAGAATTTTTACATAATCGCTTATGACATAGAAGTTTACTAAAAGTTTCCCCGTTTTTTGAAAACCTTGATTTCTTAGCGTAACGTTCAGTTTTACTGTCTCGCCCGGCTGTATTCTGCAATCTCCGTTGCCGAAAAGTACGCCCGAGGGGTCAACATTGTCGTCAATGCTGCAATGCGAAAACTTCATTTTGGCGTTGTAGCCCAAAAGCGGTTCATAGTTTTTAGTGCCGTAAATGCCGAAATTATAAACCTGAGCCGTTTGTCTGCCGTAAAGAATTATGCCGGCATTGTCGCCGAAATATTTTTGACTCGGAACATGCGCAACATATTTACCGTTAATAAAAAACATCCATTCGCCCTCGGTGTATTGAATGCGAATCGTATTAACGCTTCCCGTTTTTTGGACGTGTTGAGAACTTTTAGGTTCTAAAACGTATTCGCCTTTTTCGCCTTTTTGAATTTTTCGAGCGTAAAATTTTCCGTCGCCGGTTACCACAAACGTAAAATATCCGAAATCGCTTTTGCCCCAAACGATTCCTATTCCGTTAGAAGCATCGCCGCCGGTGAGTTTGCTTTTGAGTTCGATAAAATAATTGGTTCCTAAATATAGTTGCGAGGGAATGTCAAAACATTTAGAACCGTAATTTCTTTTGTGTTCGATGTAGTAAACGCCGCTGTTAACGCTTGCCGTATAAACATCGTTCATGTCTTCCGGCCAGCCCGCGAGATTGTCTGTGAAGTTTTCGTTCAAGACGGTTTCCTTCACCTGAGCCGAAAGCACGGAGTTAAAGACAAAAGCCAAAAGTATTACGGCAAGCGTTCTTAACATTTTTTACACGAACTTTGTTATAATCGTTATCACAAGCAGCGCAATGATTACGGCTAACATACCTTTGCAGGCATTGTCGTAACGTTTTTGCGACAGAAAATAAAAAATCAGCGGGTCGGGCAAAGCACAAACCGCGATTATCTGCATTAATTGACTGAATTTAAGATTATCGGTAACTAAATCAATAAGTCCGACAGACGGATAAAATTTTAGATACCAATAAAAAATAAAAACAATCAGCGGGACGGCAATAGCAATGCCGACTCCCGCAAAAAAATTGTTTATACTTGTAGAGTGTCTCTTACGGATTTCCATTTCTTTTTTTATGACTTTTTTTTAAAGTTCCCTTACTGCGCCTTTGTCCGCACTTGAAGCGTGAGCGGCATAGAGTTGCAACGCTTTTGAAACTTTACGGTCGCGTTTAGGTTTATAACCTTCGGGGTCTGAATCCATTTTTTTACGACGGTTTTCAAGTTCCTCGTCAGAAATTTTGAGGTTAACGCTGCGGTTCAAAATGTCAAATTCTATGACATCGCCGTCTTCGATTAACGCAAATTCGCCGTGAGAAGCCGCTTCGGGGCTGACGTGTCCTACTGATAAGCCAGATGTTCCGCCCGAAAATCTGCCGTCGGTTATCAACGCGCATTTTTCGCCTAAATGTTTGGATTTCAAGTATGAAGTCGGATAAAGCATTTCCTGCATTCCGGGACCTCCCTTTGGACCTTCATATTTTATGACAACGACGTTTCCAGCCTGAACTTTGTCGCCGAGAATTGCTTCAACAGCCTGTTCCTGAGAGTCATAAACTTTTGCCGTGCCGGAAAATTTAAAGATTTTTTCGCTGACACCTGCCGTTTTAACAACGCAGCCGTCTTTTGCGATGTTTCCGAAAAGAACTGCAATACCGCCGTCTTTCGTATAAGCGTGCTGAATGTCTCTGATACAACCTTTTTCTCTGTCGGTGTCAAGAGTTTCCCAACGTGAGTTCTGACAACCTACTTTCAACAAGCCGATTGCACCGCTTGCCGCCGAAGTGTAAATGTCTTTGACGTCTTCAGAAATGTTGTCCGTCAAAATAGAGTATTGTTTAACAGCCTCGCCGAGGGTCAAACCGTCAATTCTCTTACAAGATAAATCCAAAAGGTTGGCTTTTGCGAGTTCGCCCATGATGTTGAGAACGCCGCCTGCGCGGTTAACCTCTTCGATGTGATAATCGTGAGTGTTAGGAGCGACTTTGCAAATACAGGGAACGCGGCGTGAAAGTTCGTCAATATCTTTCATTTTGAAATCAACGCCCGCCTCTTTTGCAACCGCCAAAAGGTGAAGAACGGTGTTTGTAGAGCCGCCCATTGCGATGTCAAGAGCCATTGAATTTAAAAAAGCTGCCTTTGTCGCAATGTTTTTCGGGAGCATGGAATCATCGTTGTCGTTGTAATATTTGTAAGCGAGTTCTACGACACGTTTTGCTGCTTTTTTGAAAAGTTCTGCTCTGTTTCTGTGAGTTGCGACGATAGTTCCGTTGCCCGGTAACGACAATCCCAAAGCCTCTGTAAGACAGTTCATAGAATTAGCCGTAAACATTCCCGAACAACTTCCGCAAGTAGGACATGCTATTTTTTCAACTTTTGAAAGTTCTTCTTCCGAAACGCCGTTGTCGCCGCCCATAATCATTGCGTCGATGAGGTCTATTTTGCCGTTTTTGTAACGTCCGGCTTCCATAGGACCGCCCGAAACGAAAACCGTAGGAATGTTCAAACGCATTGCAGCCATTAGCATACCGGGAGTGATTTTGTCGCAGTTAGAAATGCAGATAAGGGCATCGGCTTTGTGAGCCTGACACATATATTCAACGCTGTCAGCGATTATTTCACGAGAGGGCAGCGAATATAACATTCCGTCATGTCCCATTGCGATACCGTCGTCAATAGCGATGGTGTTGAACTCAGCGGCGAAACAGCCGAGGTCTTCGACGGTTTGTTTAACGATTTTAGCACATTCGTCCAAATGAACGTGTCCGGGGACAAACTGTGTGAAAGAGTTGGCAATAGCGATAATCGGTTTGCCGAAATGTTCTTTTCTCATACCGTTAGCACGCCACAAGCCGCGTGCAGCCGCCATCAAACGGCCGGTAGTGTTAACCTTGCTTTTTAAATCCATGATTCGATTGTTTTTTATTTGTGGCAAAAATAGTGATTTTTGAGCAGAAAACAAAAATTTTTATTATCTTTGCCGCCGGAATTTAAAAAAAGTATTTACAATGAAAAAATGTATAATTAAGGCGTTATTTTTTTCAACCGCCCTCGCCGCTTTTGCAAGTTGCAACAAAGCCGGCAACACCGTAAATGTTTCATCATCAAACGGTTCTAATGTTTCTAACGAAATAGCATTCGTTTATATCGACAGTTTAGTTAACGGTTATGACCTCTACAACGACGAGGCTACTAAACTTATGACAAAAACCAATCAGTACGAGCAGGAACTTCAATCAAAAGGTAAATCCATCGAAAGACGTTTCATGGAACTTCAATCTAACTTTGAGAAAAAACTCGTAACCCCGACACGCGCTCAGGAAATTCAGCAGAATCTTCAAGTTGAACAGCAGAAACTTCTTGAACTCAGAGAAAAACAAGCAATGGAACTCTCTGACGACCAAGCACAAATCATGAACCGCGTTGGCGATTCAATCAAAAACTACATCAAAGAGTTCAATAAAGTAAAAGGTTATAAAATGATTATGAGTACGCAGGGCAGTTCTACACTTTTGTATGCTGACCCGAGTATGGACGTTACTCAGGAAATCCTCAAAGCCCTTAACTCTCGTTACAGAAACGGTGGCGGTGCTGCGGCAACCGATTCAACGGCAAAATAATTTTTGTTGGGGCGAAAAATTTGTTGGGGCGAAAAATTTTTCGCCCCTACATCGTATAAAAAAATGCAAAATTTTTTTGACACATATTTTTATCGTTATAATGTTTTGATGCCGCACATCAAAGAAAATCCCGAAAAGGATTTAAAAATGATTGTGGTGATTCCGTGTTATAACGAGCCGGAAATTTTAAAACCGCTGAACGCGCTTTTACAATGCGCCCCGACAAAATATCCCGTCGAAATAATCGTAGTCGTTAACGCCAAAGAAAACAGCGATGAAAATATTTTAGCACAAAACCATCTGTCAGTCAAACAAATAGAAGAATTTTCAAAACAATTTTCTACCAAAGAAAAAAAGTTTTTCTGCTTTGAAGAAAACTCTCTTCCCAAAAAACACGCAGGCGTAGGTTTTGCTCGAAAAATCGGTATGGACGAGGCTGTAAGACGGTTTCAAAGTGTTGGCAATGAAGACGGCGTTATAATAAACTTTGATGCCGATTGTCTTTGCAGCAAAAACTATTTGGAAGAAATCGAAACGTTTTTCTTAAAAAACAAAAAAGCAGAAGGCGTTTCAATATATTTTGAACACGATATTTTTGACGAAAACGCCCCCGAAGACAATCGTAACGCAATCGCAAAATACGAACTTTATATGCGGTATTACATTCAGGCTCAAAGATTTGCGGGATTTCCGTATGCTTTTCAGACTGTCGGTTCGGCGTTTGCGGTAAGGGTAAAGCCGTATTGCTTGGAAGGCGGAATGAACCGCCGTCAAGCCGGTGAAGATTTTTACTTTTTACAAAAAATTATTCCGAGGGAAAAATTCTATGAACTTAACTCAGCAAAAGTTTTTCCGTCAATCAGAATTTCTTCAAGAGTTCCTTTCGGAACCGGAATTTCTATAAAACAGACTATCAACTCCGATTATAACGTTTATTGTTTTGAAAGTTTTTTAGTCTTGAAAAGTTTTTTTCAAAACGGTGAAATTCAGCCGGTTATGCAAGAGTTTTTGGAGAAAAACGGTTATTTTGAAGCCTTAAAGGAAATGAAAGAAAACGCCGCAAGCAAAGAAACTTTAAGAAAACGCTTTTTTGTATGGTTTGACGCTTTCAGGCTGCTGAAATTTTTGAACTTTGCGCATGAAAACTACTTTAAAAAACAAACGGTTGAAAGTCAGTCCGTTGAATTATTAAAGGCACTTAATATTCCGTTTAATGAAACTAATACGACAGACCTTTTGATAAAATTTCGCAATTTAAAAACGGAAAATGTAAAAAAAATCTGAAAAAAAAATTTTTTTTTCAAAAAAAAACATTTATTTTGCGTTTTGAAAAAAAACTCAAAAGAAATGGACAACATTTTAACCATAACAACGACAATCATAATTACAGTACTTGTAACAGCCGTCATCGCAGCCGTTTACATAGAGTTTGTAATACGGCAAAGATATGAAACCGAATTAAAAAAATACAAAAACCAAAACAACCAAAATAACCAAAATAAACAAAATAAACAACAGTCAACCGACGAAAGCAAAAAGCACCTTTACGACCAAATAGAAGAAAAAATGACTTTTTGGCGTATTGCTTTTTCAAATTTATTAAATTCGATGCCCGTTGCAGCCTCAGTGTTCAGTTACGACGGAAAAAGATATTGTGTCAACAACCATTTTATAACTCTTTTCGGTGTAAAAGACGATATTAAAACCGAACTTTGGGAAACACCGGTCATCAGCGAAAAATTAAAAGACAGAATCAGAAAAGAAGACGATTTTGACACAAAAATAGAAATTGATTTTTCTGACCCGAAAGTAAGAGAATGGTTCGGGACAACCAATACCGAATCAAAATTCTTAAATTTATGTATGCATAAGTTTTATGTGCCTGATTATCAACAACCATTTATTATATTTATCACCAACGATGTTACCGAAATCGAAAAAACGAGACAAAGAGAAAAAGGAATAATAAAACTCGCCAAAAAAATCTACGCACTAAATACATTAAAAGTATGGCGATACCTTATAGATAGCGGCGAAACGGAATTTTTCAACGAAGGCGGCGTTATAACAAAATGCGATGCCTCAGAATATTTTTCGCAATTTGAACCCAAAGATACGGTTATGCTTATGACCGCTTTCCAAAAAATAATCGAGGGCAAGCTCCCTGAAAAAAGAATCGTTATGAGAATTGCCGACGATTCCGTTCAGGGCGGTTATTCGTATTGGAATACTTTGACCGAGCCGATTTACGAAAACGGAAAAGTTACGAAAATAGAAGGTATGTGCCATAGAGTTACATATCAAACGTTGCTTAAACAACTTAAAATCAAAGATTTCAGAAACAGCGGGGCAAGTCTCGTAACAAAATTTGTCTACGAAGTCAAGACCGACAACCTGATAATTTCGGGTAAAAAAAGCGGTATATCTTTTGCCAGTTACCTCAAAAACGTCCACCCCGAGGATTTGGAGAAAAATCAGAAGGTAATTTCAGAAGTTAAAAGCGGAAAACAAGTCTATGCTACAATCAGTTACCGCTACAAAACCGATAACATCTGGCAAAATGTTCAACTGTTTATCACGCCGACGGAAGTAGATAACGACGGCAAAGTTTTGACATTTTCGGGAGTCGTTATGACAAATCAGAAGTTGGAAAATTTAGTTCCCTCACTTAAAGACGGTGATTCGTTTTTAAAAGCATTGATAAACGCCATACCGTGTATGCTCGCAATAAAATCTCCCGACGAAGATTTTCATTTTCTGATGGTCAACAAACAATGTTGCGAGGGTTTTGCGTTAGAGCCGGAAATGATACTAAACCGCAACGAATTTGAAGTTTTCGGACATTCACCCGTAACGGAAGAAGGACGTGCCGCCGACGAAAAAGCCGTTAGAGAAGGCTATGCCGAATTAGAATCGGAGTTTACGTACAACGGCATGCAGTATTCGGTACACTATTATAAAACGCTTTATGTCAACAGCAACAAACAGCGTTATATAATTTGCTGCGGTGTAAATACCTCAAAATACAAATCCATAATTAAAAGGCTTGAAGCGGCAAAAACGCTTGCTGAAAAGTCAGAAAATCTGAGAACGACTTTCCTAAAAAACGTCAGCCACGAAATCCGTACGCCGATGAATTATATTAACGGATTTTCGGAATTGTTAGTAAAAAACGCGGGCAAAACAACGTTCAACTCCGAAGAGGCTTTTCAACAAATCTTTATCGGCTGCAACGAACTTACCCGTCAGGTCGAAAACCTTGTGGATTCTTCAAAGATGATTTCGGGTTTTGTAGAATTTTTATATTCGAAATTCAACCTCAGTCAACTTTTCAACGAGATTTTCCTGAAATTTCAGCCAGAGGTCGAAAACAAAAACTTTAAACTGATAATTGAAAATCCGTATCCGTATTGCATAATCAACAGCGATAAAAAATATGTAAGAAGGATTATGGAAATTTACGTTTCCAACTCATTGAAATACACGGTAAGAGGTTATGTAAAAATGGGATACAAATATCAGAACAACGGCATTTACTTATATGTTGAGGATACGGGTTGCGGTATTCCTGATGAGGACAAAGAAAAAGTCTTTTTACCGTTTGAAAAACTTCACCAAGAAAAGCGCGGAATAGGATTAGGACTTCCGATTTGTAAAACGATTGTTGACAATGCTAACGGCAAAATCGGTTTTTCTTCGCAAGAGAAAAAAGGTTCATTGTTTTGGGCATGGCTTCCGACGGATGTCAATATTTTCACCATGCCGCCCGTAAATTACGAATCGGTATCAAAACAATACGCCTTAGACCCTCGCAAAAAATACAAAATTCTTATTGCCGTAAGCGACATCAACTGCTATTCATTGCTTGACAACGCACTCGAAGGCTACAATACACAAAATGCTTTTGACGGTGATACACTTATAAACAAAGCGTTGTCAGAGACCTACGATTTGATTATTGCGGGCGTAGAACTTCAATATTTCAGCGGACTTGAAGCCGCAGAAAAAATACGTCAGGCGGGTAATTCGACACCTATTGTGGCAATTATGGAAACTGGTTATCAGTCCGACTACGAAACTGCGTTGAACTCCGGCTGCAACGACACGCTTTCAAAACCAATCAGCATAGAAAAACTGAAATCAATTATGAGCAAATACGGCATAGAATAAAATAAAAAATATGTAGAACCCTTTAAAATATTGATTATTATGGATTTTGTAATGTTACTCGAACTTTTGATAGTCTTGGGCGCATTGTATGTAGGCTCGCGTTACGGCAGTCTTGCACTCGGAGCGATTTCGGGCATAGGTCTCGCGCTTTTGGTTTTGTGTTTCGGACTAAAACCCGGCACACCGCCAACAGACGTTATTTACATCATCATTGCCGCCGTAACGTGTGCCGGCATGATGCAAGCCTCCGGCGGAATGGATTGGCTGATTCAAATAGCCGAAAAACTACTGCGAAAACACCCTAATCACATAACGTTTTTTGCGCCGTTATGTACTTTTTTTCTGACGGTTTTGGTAGGCACGGGACACGTTGTCTATACATTAATGCCGATAATCTGCGACATCGCCTTGAAAAAAGGCATACGTCCCGAACGTCCGTGCGGTGTGGCAAGCATAGCAAGTCAGGTTGGCATAACGTGTTCTCCGATTGCGGCAGCAGTGGCTTCGTTTGTTGTTATCTCCAATGCTAACGGTTTTGACGTCAACAACTTACAAGTTATCGGCGTAACGATTCCCACTTGTCTTTGCGGACTTATTGCGGCGGCGGCACTTAGTTATAAACGCGGTTTGGATTTGGACAAAGACCCTCAGTTTCAAGAGCGGTTAAAAGACCCGAAAACCAAAGAATTTATGTACGGAAGTTCGGCTACACTTCTCGATAAGAAAATTGACAAAAGCGCGAAACTTGCCGTTTATATTTTTGTCGGCGCATTGGCGTTGATTGTTATGTATTCAGTTTTTCAGATTGCAGGTATGGATTTGCGTCCGAAGTTTAACGGTAAACCTATCGGCATGAACATTATCATTCAGATAGTTATGATAACGGCTGCGGCCTTTATGATAATTTTTTGCAAGGCGAGTCCCAAAAAGGCTGTCGGCGGTGCTGTATGGCAAAGCGGAATGGTGGCTGTTGTGGCGATTTACGGTATAGCATGGCTTGCAGACACGTTTTTCAGCAACTATCTCGATGTTATGAAAGGCGGTTTGGAAGGTATCGTCAGCCAATATCCGTGGACAATTGCATTTGCATTTTTTGCGGTTTCGGTTTTGATAAATTCGCAAGGTGCGGTAGTTGTTTCGATGTTGCCGTTAGCATATTCGTTAGGGATTCCGGGACCTGTTTTGTTAGGCGTTTTGCCGAGCGTTTACGGATATTTCTTTATTCCTAACTATCCGAGCGATATTGCAACTGTAAATTTCGACCGCTCAGGCACGACGGTTATCGGCAAATATCTTCTCAATCATAGTTTTATGATGCCGGGATTAGTCAGTGTAACGGTTTCAACGTTAGTTGGAATGTTGATAACGTGGTTGTTTTATTAGAAAAAAAAGAAAAATGATACTAAAAAAACTTTCAATTTTTATTTTCGCTGCGGCGTTGTTTGTTGGCTGTTCAAAGCAGGAAAAAACTGACACATTGGATATTACGTTTTCTTCTCCGGCACAGATGTGGGAAGAAACCCTGCCTCTTGGCAACGGACGTCTCGGCGCAATGCCTGACGGAGGAATCACAAAAGAAACTCTCGTCTTGAACGAAGAAACAATGTGGTCGGGTTGCTCATGGAACGCTTCTAACCCGGAAGCCAAAACATGGCTGCCCGAAATCCGCAAAAAACTTCTCGAAGGCGATAACGTGGAAGCCGAAAACTTAATGAAAGAGCATTTTACGTGTTCTGACGGAGGAAGCTGTAATCCGAAATACGGATGTTATCAAACTCTCGGAGAGTTCGTCATTGACTTTTCCGAAATGTTTTCTGACACTTTGTTTTCGGATTATAAACGCGGATTGAACTTGAATAATGCCGTTTCAAATACTTCGTTTACATTTAATTATAACGGCAAAAAAGCGAAATTCCGTCGGGAATATTTTGTGTCTATTCTGCAAAATGTCATTGTCGTAAGGCTTGAAACCGAAAATGCGCCGCTGAAATTTTCGTATAATTTTTCAAGAAAAGAAAATGCGGAATTTTTGAAAACCGATTCGGCAGTTGTCATGAAAGGTATGCTTAATAGCGGCGACGAAAAAAAAGAAGGCGTAAAATTTATTGCCATTGCCAAAGTCGTTAATCGGACTGAAAATGAGGCTGTTATTATGATAAGCGCAAATACGGATTATCAAAAAATCATCGAAAACAAAGTTCATAACGATTTTGCGACAATCCGCAACGCTACGGAGTTGTTAATCACCGAAGCCCCGAAAAATTATGAAACACTGAAAAACGCTCACATAAAAGAGTACAAAAAATATTTTGACCGTGTTTCAGTGGAAATGGGGAAAACTGATGACAGCGGTAATATTCAAGCGGTTGATTCTGCTGCGTTGTATTTGCAGTTTGGACGTTATCTGTTGATTTGTTCGAGCCTTAACGCGACCTTGCCGCCTAATTTACAGGGCATTTGGGCTGACGCAATTCATACGGCTTGGAACGGTGATTATCACTTAAACATCAACGTTCAAATGAATCATTGGCCTATGGAGCCGGGTAATTTATCTGACTTGTCAGAGCCGATAACGAAATACGTTGAAGGGCTTGTCAAGTCAGGCGAGAATACGGCGAAGGATTTTTACGGCACTGACGGTTGGACAGGACATGTTTTGGCGAATGCGTGGAATTTCACGGCTCCGAGCGAAGATCCGTCATGGGGGGCAACTTTCACGGGCGGCGCGTGGATTGCGTTGCAGTTGTGGGAGCATTTTTTGTTCACAAAAGATACGGAATATTTAAAACGTGTGTATCCCGTTTTGAAAGGTGCGGCAGAGTT
The DNA here is from genome assembly GCA_017417315.1 of Bacteroidales bacterium. GTDB lineage: Bacteria > Bacteroidota > Bacteroidia > Bacteroidales > UBA3824 > UBA3824. Next base: position 78,466 of record JAFPZK010000084.1, on the reverse strand, counting down.
TCTCAGAGCCAATCTTTTTGAGTTTAACGGCTCGCTTGTAACGGGTCCGAGTTCATCACCCGAAAACGCATTTTTGAAAGACGGTAAACGTTGTTGTGTTTGTGCCGGACCTACAATGGACACTCAGATTTGTTTGGAGATATTTTCAGCGGTTGAGCAAGCAGCCGGAATACTTAAAACGGACACGGAGTATTCAGCACTTTTGAAAGAAACGGCATCGAGGCTTCCCAAAATGAAGATTTCGCCGAAAGGTTATCTTCAAGAATGGCTTGAAGATTATGACGAAGTAGAGCCTCATCACAGACATGTAAGTCATTTGTTCGGGCTTTATCCGGGGACTTCAATCAACACGCCTGAGTTATATTCGGCGGCAAAAGAGACTTTGAAACGTCGCGGCGATGAAGGTACGGGTTGGTCAAGGGCTTGGAAAATCAATTTTTGGGCGCGGCTTCAAGACGGCAATCATGCTTACAAACTTTTCAAGAATCTGATGAATCCTGTCGTCACGACAAAATGTGAGCCTGACAAATGGGGCAATACGGTTTCGTATTCTGGTTCGGGAGCGGGAACGTTTAAGAATATGTTTTGTTCGCACCCGCCTTTTCAGATTGACGGCAATTTCGGCGGCAGTGCAGGTTTGATGGAAATGCTTTTGCAAAGTCATGAAGTAAAAGCGGACGGAACGCGTATAATAAGAGTTTTGCCGGCGATTCCTGATGTTTGGCAAAGCGGTCATTTCAAAGGGCTTAAAGCACGCGGCGGCATAACGGTTGAATGTTCTTGGAAAGACGGCAAGATTACGGATTTGAAAATCGACAACCCGTTGAACGAAAGAATTGAAGTAGAAAAAAACGGAAGATAAAAATTACTGGGGAATGTTCCTTTACATTCCCCAGTTATCTCTATCCAAACTTCGGTACTGAATAGCCTCTGCGATGTGATACGGTTTGATGTCCTCAGAGCCTTCAAGGTCGGCAATGGTGCGCGAAACTTTTAGGATTCTGTCGTAGGCACGGGCTGAAAGTCCGAGTTTTTCCATAGCATTTTTCAACAGCGTCATGCCGCCGTCGTCAATGCGACAAAACGTGCGGATTTTACTGCTCGACATTTGTGCGTTACAATGAATTTTCGGCGAATCGGCAAAACGCTGCTGCTGAATTTCTCTCGCTCTTACAACACGTTTCCTGATTTCCGCACTCGACTCCGACAACTGCCTTATAGACAAATCTTTAAACGGTACGGGAACTACTTCAACATGAATGTCAATTCTATCCAAAAGCGGTCCTGAAATCCTATTTAAATACTTTTTGACCTGAGCTGGCGTGCAGACACACTCTTTTTCAGGGTGATTGTAATAGCCGCACGGACACGGGTTCATAGAGGCGACAAGCATAAAACTTGCAGGATAGTTAACAGAAAATTTCGCTCTTGAAATGGTTATTTCCCTATCTTCCAACGGTTGACGCAACACCTCTAAAACCTGACGTTTAAATTCGGGTAACTCGTCCAAAAACAAAACGCCGTTGTGAGCAAGCGAAATTTCGCCCGGTTGTGGATACGACCCGCCACCTACCAAAGCAACGTCCGAAATTGTGTGATGAGGACTGCGGAAAGGTCTTGTTGTCATAAGAGCCGAGTCTTTCGGCAGAGTTCCTGCAACGGAATGTATTTTCGTCGTCTCCAAAGATTCTCTTAACGTAAATGGTGGTAAAATTGACGGAATACGTTTTGAGAGCATAGTTTTTCCCGAACCGGGCGCACCTATCATGATGACATTATGTCCGCCGGCGGCAGCAATTTCCAAAGCACGTTTTACGTTTTCCTGACCTTTTACGTCAGCAAAGTCCAAATCCACTGCCTCATAATTTTCAAAAAATTCTTTTCTTGTGTCAACAACAACCGGCTCTATATCAGAAGTACCGTTAAAAAAATCAATAACATCTTGAATGTCAGCAACACCGTAAACATCCAAATTGTTGACGACGGCCGCCTCTCGTGCGTTTTCTTTCGGAACTATTATCCCTTTGAATTTTTCTTTAACCGCTTGGATAGCAATTGGTAATGCACCTTTTACGGTTTTTACGCTGCCGTCAAGCGAAAGTTCGCCGAGAATTATGTATTCGCTTATATGGTCGGAGTTAATTTGGTTAGAACACGCAAGAATACCCACAGCAAGCGGCAAATCGTAAAGCGAACCTTCTTTTCTGATGTCGGCGGGAGCCATGTTGATAACGATTTTTTCGCCGGGCATTCTGTAACCGACAGAGCGCAAAGCGGAGTCAATTCTGAGTTGGCTTTCTTTTACAGCGTTGTCGGGCAGTCCCACGATGTCGATTGAAAGTCCCGGCGACATTTCAGTTTCAATGGTTATCGTCGTTGCGTCTATTCCGTGAACTGCGCTTGCGTATGTCTTGACTAACATTTTTTATCCGTTTAAAAAATTAACTAAACGCAAAAATATGACTTTTTTTCAAAAAGACCAAACATTATTTTATGTATTATATTGCAAAGTTTTTTAGAACAAATCCTCCGCCGTAAGTTGGTTTTGCACAAGTCCCGAATATTCGTTTTCGACGATGCCGAAAGTTGTTATCATCGTTATAAAAATTGATTTTTTTGTGCCGGTCTCTTGACGGAAAACTGCTGCTTTGTTTCTGATGTTGTCGGCAACGGCGGCGGTGATGACAAATTTTTCAGAAGAAAACTTTATCTCACAGAGGTTTATAACGTTGTCGGCTCGGTCAATTATCATATCAATTTGTGCGCCGCCGGCAATTTTGCGGCTTTTCCACTGGTAAATTTCTGTTTTGATTCCGGCGATTTTGAGTTTTTCCAAAATCTGTGCGCTGTTGTGAATGCACACTTGTTCAAACGCGAGACCTGCCCACGCGCTAAGCCTCGGAGTGTTAACCATTTTTGACCACGCACCGTTTTGACCGCTTTTGCCACGCAAAAAACGCAGATAAAAAAGCGTGTAAAAATCGTCAAGTTGATAAAGCGCATTTTTGACAGACGCATCGGGCGGTATGTTTTTTTTGACGAAACCGCACAATTCAAGGTCGCTCAAAATCTCCGTCAGTGCGCCGCCGCTGTTCTGTTCTGTGGCTTCGATAATCTCCTGACGGGTGAAACCTTTGGCTTTCGTACCGAGAGTTTCTACAACTTTGACGTATTTCTGATGGTTTTTAAAAAGCGACGAATACATCAAGTGAAATTCGTCTTTGAGCGGCGAAACCTCGTTAAAAAACAGATAATCAATGTTTTGACTTACGCTGAGACCTTTTTTTATCAGTGTCCAATAAAACGGAACTCCGCCCAAGACCATATAATATGATATGATGTCGTATTTTTCGCAAGTGATTCCTTTTTGAGCCAAAATTTGTCCGCAGTCGGCAACAGACAGCGGCATTACCCTTAAACGGCGCGTTACGCGGTTGTGAAGTCCGCCTTTGTTGTTAATCAATTTGTTAACAATCCACGATGTAGCCGAACCGCAGGCAATCAGCATTATATCGTTGCGTTTTGATGCCCAACCGTTCCAGAAATGCTCAAACGACGACAGAAAATCCGATTTTGGCGTATCTATCCACGGCATTTCGTCAAAAAATATCACCTTTTTGGATACATTGTCCATCGTTTCCAACTGTTCGATAAGTTGGTTGAGGGCTGTTGTCAAAAACGCAGTCGATTAGAAAGGTTTTTCCGATACGACGCCTTCCATAAACTGCCACAAATTCCGATTTGGAAGATTTAAAAACGTCCTCCAACTCCTCTACGTACTCTTTCCTGCCTATCAGTCTGCCCATAGTTTTTTTATTTTACTGCGCAAAGATAAACATATTTTTTCAGATTTGGCGGAAAATAAGTGTTAAAATCCGCCAAATCTGTGATTTTTTAGTAGATTTGGCGGAAAATAAATAACAAAATCCGCCAAATATATTTATAGATAGTTCTCTCTAAAAGATGGTTTATAATTTACGGGGACTTTATGTACCAATTGTCATCTATTTTATAATACCAGCCAGTTTCTTTATCAGGTAGATCTTCTGCTGAAAATACATTTCCTCCTGATAAACAGTATGAAGAATACAGCAATATCACGTAATTTTTCTCCATATTGAAAATATCAAATACAAATTTCGCTTGTCCTGGATACGAACTATAAATTATACGTTCAAAATTTATCCGTTTAGCCGCTTCCCTAACATTTATATGAAAAGCAGAATCGCTGTTATGCAATCCGACTATGTTGCCGCCTCGGTCGTGCAGTAACTCCAATTCTTCTCCCGAATTATATCCTTCTTGAAAAATTTTTACAATTTTCTCATAGTTATCCCTGTTACCGTGAAATGAATTTGTAACAATGTTGATAATCTCAGTTTTGCTCTTAGTTTTTTGATTTTCAACGCGTTTACCAATTATCATTCCGACGGCAAAAAGAATTGCCAAAAGTATCAAATTAATCAGACAGCCCCTTTTCTCCATATTTCCGTTTTGCATTAACAGTTATATAATAATCATTTTCTTCCATCACTTCCAAGTATGTACTTGTTTTATAATGTTTTGTCGAAAGAGGAGTTTTTACGGAACATCCTAAAAACAACGTTTCGTTTTCCATATAATAAGAATAAGTTTTTTTACTTGATTTATAGGCATTTGGTATTTGATTATTCAATCTTTCCCAAGCGTCAGTAATCATTTCTAAGTCATACTCAGGCGAAATAATAATACCTTTTGTTTGGTATTCATAGACATTTACGACACTGAAAGAAGCCCCTTTTATAGGAGTGTTAACACCTAATCCGACAACTTTATTTGGATTATGATTGTTATTAATGTTCAGAAAACTGAAAAATTCCGAAGTGTAGGCAGTTCCCATAAAATTTTCCAAATTTCCTAAATCCCAATTAAAATCTATTGACCAATCAACAGAAACACCAGCAGCAAGAATTATGCCCAGCCAATGATTTCCACTGCTTTTTAACACAGACACACCACTATATGCCAATCCTGCAAATGCCGTAAAACAATTGAACAATGCTAAATTTCCGTATGAATCAACAGCCAGACCTATACCGTATGAAACTTCCCCTCCAACACCGATTCCTGCCAATACATTGGCACTAATTGATGCGGACAAAACTGCCCGTTGCGGCAGAAAACGTAATATTGATTCATTAATAAACTTCTCTCGCTTTACTTTTCTTATAACAAAATACGGTGCAGAAATACGGGCATTTTCTGATTTTAAATCGTTGATATTATTGACATTAGGTTTTCCGCAAAGGAAATAGAAAATATAGTCCTTGTATTTTGCATGCTTGTTTTCTTTTATAGTTATTATAGAATTTGCCATTCTAAATTCAGACTTAAAATCCTCTATCGAAAATTTTATTTTTTCGTCTTGAATATACTTTATATTCTCGTATAATTCTTTTTTTACCAAGGGTTCAAAATCATGGCGAGAACAATAATCCAACCACTTTACAAAGTTTTTTTCATCGTTTTCGGCAGAAGCCTCGAACATTGACCACAGCATTAATTGCGAATAATAAGGACTATAAACATAAACAACATATCTTGCATTATCATCATACAATTTTATATCTTCAGCAATTCTTGTTTCTATATGCTTGATATGATGGCTTTTGTAAATACTGTATCCCGCTGCGCCTCCCAATAAGGCAAAAATAAAATCATAACCGCTTTCTTTCAAATTGCTAAAAAAAATATGTCTGACGGCAATGCCTGCAATTCCGCCGATTGCAGTGGTTAACAATAATTTTGAGGTTTCTTTTTTCATTTTTATAAATTTTAAATAATTAATAAATTTGTTATCGCTGCAAAATTACAAGTATTTAGTGCTGATTATCCCGTATTTATCCCGCATTATCCCGACAATTAATTAAATCTCAGGCAGAAGCCTGTCCAATTCGCTTTTGAAATCCTTTGTCCTTTTATCTTCGTTACCTTCGTTGCCACCTAATTTTAAGGAGATTGTGTTGCCTTTACTTTTGCCTTTTGTTTTGATAAACAGTGTGGTAAAAATATTTTCAAGATTGTCAGTATTTGAATATTGCTTTATACGTTTGAAAAAATAAAAGTGAGCAATCCTATTCGATTCATTGTATAAAATTTTGTCTGTCATATTTAAACATTCAGTAAATAACAAAGGTAAATTGTCTGAATAATAGCCTTTTTCAACAGCAAATTGGCAAAATTCGAGTATTGGTTCTAATTTCGATTTGTCATTTACCGTAACTGACAATAGTTTTGTCATTTTGTCAGCAGAAGTACTTCCTCTGTCATTTTTTTCTGACAATACCGTATCAATTAGATTTATGAATTGTGGTTTGCCGAGAATTTTATTCAAAATATCTTGTAATTCTAAGGAATGTCCTTTTAATTTTTCTTTGTCAATAATGTTGCAGTAATAATCAAGTTTATTCTGCAAATTAACAAGGTCTTTTTCTGGTTTGTCAATCAAATTTGATAAAATTTGCACGTCTTTTAGAACTATTTCGACGGGATTTATTTGAATCTGATAAAGTAAAATGTCATTTATTCTAATTAAAATTCCACATTTATTGAAAAATTGTATAATACGCTTTTTACCATTAACATCCAAGTTTTTTACAAATTCTTTCAACGCAAAATGGTCATTTGCATTTACCAATATATCATTAATTTCATCTATTGTAAGTGTCCCGACATACTCGTTCATAATACGAATGAGTTCTGTCTGAATCGGTTTCGGCTGCTGATGGAATCTGTTGAAAAAATCTTCACAAGTCATCGCTGCATATCCGTTTGAATTGCAGTTCTTAAAATTTTTACGGTTTATAATGTTTTTAGAAAGTAAATACCTGATAAGTTTTGTTGTTTCGCTGTTTGTATATTCTTCTGTATTACAACATTTTAAAAACAAGACAAATATTACTATGACCAGCGGTTCATTTCCCTCTGGTAGCGTAATTGGATATGTTTTTGAATAATTCTTCATTAATTTTTTTATACCCATAAAACAATTTTTACGCCAACTGTTAAAATATGACAAAATGGCATATTCTTGTCGTGGTTATGGTATTTCAATTATCATGGCTCATTATTAGGCATCGCTCATACATAAAATCCGCCAAATCTAAAAAAATAGTTTATAAACTAAATTTTAAAATTTTTTTCGGATTTATAGTTTATAAACTAAATTTTTACTATATTTGTGCAGTTTTTAGTTTATAAACTATAAAAATCAAAAAAAATGGAATTACACGACAGAACCCGTTACACTGATAAACTCCTTGAATACGTAACTAAGGGATTGATTATAGCACTTACCGGTCAGAGAAGAGTCGGTAAGAGTTGTATTATAAAACTAATTATCAATAAGTTAAAAGATAATCCTAACAACAATATTATCTATATCAACAAGGAAAAGAGCGATTTTGACAATATCGTATCGAATGTTGAATTTGGAGAATATGTCAATGCTAAATTACAAGAAAACAAGGAAAATTTTCTTTTTGTTGACGAAATACAAAACATCAAAAATTTTGAACTTACACTTCGCAGTCTCCAAGCCGACAACGAATGTCACATAATGATTACAGGAAGCAACGCCAAAATGTTTTCAAGCGAGTTAGCAACTTATCTTTCGGGCCGTTATATAGAATTTCACATTCAAAGTCTTAATTATCAGGAATTTTTGGATTTTCACGGATTGCAAAACGGCGAAGATTCGTTGCTGAAATATTTGGATTTTGGCGGACTGCCACAGTTGAGCGCACTAAATATCAGCAACAACGAACTAATTTACAGTTATTTGCAAGATGTTTTCAATACCATTGTCCTCAAAGACATTGTTGAACGTAGGGAAATAAGGAATGTTACCGTTCTTAACAATCTTATCTCATTTATTGCCAACAACATAGGCAAACTAATTTCGGCAAATTCCATTGCAAAATCAATTCGTCAAACATATCCGTCAGCATCAGCAAGCGGTATTCTAAATTATATGGAATATCTTTGCAATGCTTTCATTATCAACCGAGTAAACCGTTATGATATTCGCGGCAAACAAATCTTTGAAAACAACGACAAGTTTTATTTTGAAGATTTAGGATTACGCAACATCCTTACGGGACACAACCACGCCAAGGACATCGAAAAACTTATCGAAAACGCCGTTTATCTTCATCTTAAAAACTTGGGTTACAACGTTTTTGTGGGACAACTTTATAATTCGGAAATAGATTTTGTCGCCGTCAAAAACTCAAATCCTGTTTATATTCAGGCTACTTATCTTCTGTTTTCCGACGAGACAATCAACCGCGAGTTTGGTAATTTGAAAATGATTAAGGACAATTTTCCAAAATACGTAGTGTCAATGTCGCCAAATTTCGCCAAAGTTTCTGAGGAGGGCATAATCCACGTACATTTGCTTAAATTTTTGGAAATGAAGGAGTTATAATAAAAATCCGCCAAATCTGTGTTTTTTTAGTAGATTTGGCGGAAAATCGTTTTAATCATTTCGATATTTTTCAACCAATTCTTCAACCATTTTCTTAAAATCTTCGCGAAATCTCTTACCATCGCCTTGCCCTTTATTATAAACTTTTAGCGGTTTGCCGTTTTTATCTTTGAAAATTTGGGGAATCATTGTTTTTATTTCATCGCTTATTTTCTTGAATGTTGTTTTGTACAGGGCAAAAATGAAATACACAAATTCATAGCGGTTTTTACTTTTCCAAATAACATATAGATTGGCTGAAATTCCTTCATTGAAGATATTTATGAAAACGTCTTCATTGTCGGGCAAAAGACAACCCTTTTTTACCAATTCACAGTACAATTTTTTCAATTTCGAGTTGTCAAATTTTTCAGGCATTTGCATACTTTTGAAAATTGGCTTTTCTGCCGCCGTAAAATTGTCGATGAATTTGGTAAAATGCTCATCATTCCACATTTTAAACAGTCTTTCATTCAAATCTGTTTGTGCAAAATCTCCGCTCGAAGTAAACTTTATTAAATCATCTTTCAATTCTACTAATGTTCTGTCTTTATCAGGTATAAAATCAAGAATATCAATAACATCTGCCAACAAGTCATTGGTAGGACGATAATGCTTCTTATTAAACTTCAGATTCACAAACAGACATTCCAAGTGATAGATTTTCATTAAGAAATCAATCTCAGACATACATTGGCGAAATTGAGTTCTGCCGTTATACGACAAATTCTTTACTGCCGTTTTAAAATCCTTGTACCGCTTTTCTTCCATTAACTGTGTATTGAGTTCCGGCACGGATTCTTTCAACCAGTCAAAAACAAACCTGCGTTGTTTATTTTCCAACTTGTTTACTGATTGCAGTAAAACATCAATATCAATTGGATAATTTGATTTTGGAATTTTCGGAAAATTGTTTTTTGAGAAAATTTTTCTCGTGTAATAATACCTGCAAACCCTTTGAATAAAAACGGAAAACCGACTGCAATGACCAAAAGCAAATATCAACAATAAAATAATGATTAAGAATATCTTTTCGCCGTTATTTTCAATAGTAAACGATTTCCCCTGCTCATTATCAATCTGGTCAAAAATTATATCTTTTAAATCTTCCATTGTGTTTTCATTTGTTTTTAATTTCGGATAATTGGAGTTAATCAATTTTAATACCATTGCTAAAAAATACAAAAAACTGACAGATTGTCATAATTTATTAGATAAAATATAACAATCTGTCAGTGCCAAAACGTCAGTATTTAGTCCTCGAAACGGTTTTTGTAATCTTTATACGCTTCCCAAAGGGCAAGAATCATTAATAAAATTAAAAATGTAAAAAGCAAATATTTCCCGCCCCAGTAGTCTAAAAGTATGAAAATTGCCTGCATTCCACGCGAACCTTTGGGTTGATTTGGGCTATGGTCTATTGCAATGAAATCATCATAATTATAATATGCCGCTATAATCATAAACAATACGAAAGCAGCAACAATCAAATTTCCCCACCACGGACTCTTATCTTTTTTCATATTTTTGTTCAATTAAATTGAAAACTTCACCCTCCGTAGTATCAATAACCTTTGCCACAATCCACTCAACAGTGCCTTTGTCAAGCCCCAATACCCACAGTCCGTTAATTGTTTCGGATGCGTTATTCCTTAAACACTTGCGGATAATTTTAGCAAAACGGTCGTTTTTGTTAACAGCCCAACTTGCAATAAAATTTGACGAAATAGTTCGTCCACATTTTATAACAATCTCTTTTACATCTTCCGTACTTTTTATATACGGAACATCCTTTAATGCCGTCCTCAGCATTGCTATAAGCGATGAAGTCAGCCACTTGCTGTGCAGAATTTCAACGCCGCTGTAAAATGCGTCTGACCAATTGACTGCCGAGATTGCGTCTTTCGTTGATGTACCGTCAAGTTTGTTTAATTCTATCTGTATTATAACGTCCACCAACATTCCGACGGTCATTTTTGTTGAGATTTGCATAACGGAATACCCTGCTTTCAAAACGTTGAAACTGCCGAGTGTTAAAACCGTGTCAATCGCAAAATCACCCAAATCCCAATCCAAATCAATTACCTTTTCATTGTTGAAATTATACGGCTCGTAATGGTTCATTTTCAGAGGTTCGACAGCACGTTTCTGGTTATAAAAGTAATAAAAACCGTAATAAAATGCACTTATCAACCACGGCATTTCGTTGTTTTTCAAATTGTTGCAATCAGAAAAGTTTTCTTTGGCGAAAAAATTAACCGCTGCAAACAACGCCTCGTAATAAGTCAAATTCATTCTCGCAGTGATGTAACCGTATGCAAAATAGCGAAGTTCTTCGGCGTTGAACAAAATTTTACCGGGGTTAAGATAATTGTCTTGATTTTCGTAAGTAATTCTGTACAAGCAGTTTTTGTCAAGTTCATAATAACGAGCCAAATCAAGAAATCCGTTTTTCAGAGATTCGGCGGCGAATTTGCGTTTGTAAATTTTGCTTAATGTGATAATTGACGAACTTGCCGCCCAATTCTTGTTGCGCCATTCTATCATTTCCCTTAAATCAACCTCATAAAAATCAACGATTTCCGGCTCGTCAGCGTTAATAAAACTTGCGATTGTAAACGGCGAATTAACGCGGTGAGTGGTTGTAACCGCCGCCAAATCGTTTTTAACACGCTCTGAGGCGAGTTGCCAGCCGTCTTCATTATATTCGGGATTATAAACTCTGAATGTTGCTTCATTGTTAAACAAGTCGTTAAGGCAATTTTCGTAAGTTTCAATGTCGAAAAAACGACAATAAAACAGATTGCTGGTTGATTGTAAATCTGCCTCATTACAATAAGGCAGAGAATATTTCCCGATTTTGCAACTTTTGTAACCGGTTACATTATCAAAAATAATCCTCTTGAAAAGTTTTGTTTTGAAGAATTCCCGTGGGTCGCCGTTATAAGCGATAAGGTTTTCGGGGACATTGAATTCTTGTCCGTTGTTGCGATTTTTACGTTTGTGATTCTGATAAATCCAAATTCCAACGCAGCCGCCCGCCGCTGCCGAAAACAACGTTAAGCCGCTCGCCTTATTCCTTGAATTTAACACACGCTCAATCATTGCCGCCACAATCGCTCCGGCAAGAAATGCTAAAAGACATTCAAAATTGTCTTGTTGTTTTTGTGTCATATATTTAAGTTTATTAATATTTTTTGATGCAAAAATAATAATACTATTCCGACAAAACAAGCGTTTTCAAGTAGGTAGGCAAATTGGTAGGCAAAAATTCTGTCATCGAATGGGACTGTTTAAAAAGCACAATTTTTTTTATCCACGTACATTTGCTTAAATCATATAATTGGATAAAAATAAAATAGAGACGTTGTGTTGTGCAACGTCTCTACAAATAAGAAATGAGAAAAAATTATTTCAATTTTTCAACTGCCCACTGAGCGTAGAGTTCGGGTTTGAAGCCGAATTTCTCGTCCAAAACGCCTGCCGGTGCAGATGCGCCGAAGTGTGTAAGACCGAAAACGTCTTTCTTGAAATTCGGGATAATCGTTGCGAAAACGCTCGGAAGACCTGCCGTCATACCAAGAACTCTTGCCGAAGAAGGAATTACGCTTTCCATGAAAGCCTCGCCTTGGTTTTCAAACAAGCGCGGAGAAATGATTGAAACTACGCGAACTTTTTTGCCGGTCTTTTCTGCAATCGTGCCTGCTGCGCCGACCAAAGTTGCAACCTCAGAACCGTTAGCAACCAAAACAACGTCAGGATTGCCTTCTGCGGTTTGACAAACAACGTAACCGCCTTTTGCGATTTGAGCAGCACGGTCTAACTGAGAAGCGGCTTTACCCTGCGGTAAGCAGTCAATATTCTGACGAGAACCAATCATAACGGTCGGACAGTCAAAGTTCTTGAACGCCAATTTGTAAGCCTCAATAGACTCGTAACCGTCAGCAGGACGGAGAACCAAAGTAGACATTTTACCGTCGTGATTATCAACCTGCTCCATAAGACGGATTTGAGCCTCTTGCTCGATAGGTTCGTGAGTAGGACCGTCTTCGCCGACACGGAATGAATCGTGTGTGTAAAGGAATATTGCAGGAGTTTTCATAAGAGCAGCCACGCGGAGAACCGGTTTTTCGTAGTCAGAGAATACGAAGAATGTTCCGCAAACCGTTCTTACGCCGCCGTGCAAGCACATTCCGACACAAAGAGCAGCCATCGTGAGTTCCGAAACGCCTGCCTGTAAGAACGAACCAGAAAAGTCGCCCGGTACAAATGCTTTGGTCTTTTTCAAGAAATCGTCTGTCTTGTCAGAGTTTGAAAGGTCTGCCGAAGCAACAACCAAGTTTTCTACTTTGCCGTACATTGCAGCCAACGTTTTGCCTAATGCACCACGTGTTGCGGTCGGTTTGTCGAAGTTAAGGTCTGCACATTCAGGCAATTCAAAGTCGTTGTTCAAATATTGCTGATATTTTTTAGCAAGTTCGGGATTTGCAGCAGCCCATTTTGCTTCTTCTTCTTTTTCTGCTTTTGCAGCCGCTGATTTTTCAGCGAGTTTCTGAGCGTAATACTCTTTAACTTCGGGGAAAATCTCAAACGGATTTTCAGGATTACCACCTAAGTGTTTAACGGTCATCTCGAATGAACCACCTGATTTAGAAACCGGCTGTCCGTGTGTAGAGCATTTGCCTTCAAAGTTTTCGTTGTTTTCCGTAACGATACCTTTACCCATTGCGGTTTCACCGATGATGAGGGTAGGTCTTGTTTTTTCGTCCTGAGCGTTTTTCAAAGCCTGACGGATAGCCGCAGCGTCGTTACCGTTGATTTTAACAACGTTCCAACCCCAAGTTTTGTATTTTGCGTAAGTGTCTTCGTCAGAAACTTCGTTGCATTTTGTTGAAAGTTGGATTTTGTTAGAATCGTAGAACATGATGAGGTTTTTCAAGCCTAAGAAACCTGCAATACGTCCTGCGCCTTGTGAAATTTCTTCCTGAATACCGCCGTCAGAAATGTAAACGTAAGTCTTGTGCTGAACTCTTTTGCCGAATCTTGCAGCCAAAAATTCCTGAGCGATAGCCGCACCGATACCGAGAGCATGACCAACGCCGAGCGGACCTGATGTGTTTTCGATACCGCGTTTGATGTCTCTTTCGGGGTGTCCGGGGGTTACGCTGCCCCATTGACGGAAGTTTTTAATGTCTTCGAGAGAGAATTTGTTGATGAGTGTAAGAATTGAATACAACATCGGAGACATGTGTCCGGGATCGAGGAAAAATCTGTCTCTGTTATCCCATTCAGGGTCATTGGGGTCGAATTTCAAAAATTCTGAAAATAATACGTGTACGAAATCCGCACCGCCCATTGCACCGCCGGGGTGTCCTGATTTTGCTTTTTCTACCATAGCAGCGGCAAGTAATCTGACATTGTCTGCCGCTTTAAGGTCTATTGCTTTTTGTTCCATTTGTTTAAAATAAAATTATTGTTTTGAAATATTAACGTATTTTTTTATTATATCTTTAACTTGTTGAACATTAGCGGGTTTGTCGATAAAACCGTCGCAACACGAAAGCGGCAGTTCTCTTTTTGCATGCGCCGAAAAATACGGAATCTGTGCTATCATCGGTATTTTAGTGTCCATTTTTCTGATAATCTTCATTGCTTCCGAACCGTTAATCTCCGGCAATAACAAATTACTGATTATCAACTCTATATCCGGATTATTACGGTAATGCTCCAAAAGTTCTCTACCGGTCTTAGCCCTCAAAACGTTGAATTTCATCGGCTGCAAAATCTCATTCAAAAGTATGAAAGAGACATCTTCGTTTTCGCCGACAAGAATTTTGAGGTCTTCGTATTCGCTCGGTGTTTTCGTATGAACAAAAGAATCTTGTTTTACGGGTATTGACACGTAAAAAATAGTTCCTGCTCCGGGCGAAGAGTCAAACCAAATATCACCTTTTAATATGGAAACATAACTCTTTACAAGCGGAAGACCTATTCCCGCCCCACCGTTAGAACGTTTGTAAGTATCCTCACCCGATTCAAAAGCCTTGAAAATCTTGTCATAAAGTTCCGGACTGATACCTTTGCCCGAATCCTTGACATAAAAGGCTACGGTATCTCCGCCGTCAGATACACCGATTTCTATATTGCCACGGTCGGTAAATTTCAGCGAATTGTTGACAAGGTTGTCCAAAATTCTGAAAACCATATTTCTGTCGGTCTCAATTTCAAAATTTTCGCCGCACTCGTTGTTGATGATAATTTCCAAAGACTTTGACTGCGCCGAAAGAAAATTATTTTTATAAACCGAGTCCAAAATTTCAGAAATCTTAACCGTCTGAAAAACCGGTGTAGTTTTGCCGCTGAGAGCCTGCGAAAAATCCAAAATATTATTGAACAGCGACAAAAGTTTTATCGCATTGCCTTTTATATATGCGAGATATTCGTTTTTCTGTTCCTCGTCAGAAGTCTCTTTTACGAGATTTGTAAAACCGACTATCGCATTCATCGGCGTATAAATTTCGTGCGAAATGTTTGCAAGAAATTCCGTCTTGATTTTTTCGGCGAGTTCCGCTTTTTCTTTTGCTTCCTTATATTTTAAGACAGTCTGTTCGAGTTGACGGTTAAGTTCGGTCATACGCTTGTTAGAGTCTTCAAGACTTCTTGTACGCTCCGAAATTTTGTCTTCAAGCGAGCGGTTTGTCTCCATGAGTTCGCGGTTAAGACGGCGGATATTAAGATGAGACCTTACTCTGGCAATCATCTCCTCGCTCTGAATAGGCTTGGTGATGTAGTCTACCGCGCCGGACTTAAAAGCCTTGATTTTGTCGAAAGACGAATTAAGCGCAGACATAAAAATAACGGGTATGTCCCGTGTATTACCGTTGGTTTTCAACAGAGAACATATCGCATAACCGTCAATATCCGGCATAATAATATCTAAAAGTATAAGGTCGGGACGTTCTGAATTAGCAACGATGACGGCCGAATTGCCGTCAAAAGCCTCAGAAACGGTATAACCGTACTCCTCCAATACCGACCGTATATAACCGGCTATCGAAGGTGTATCGTCCACAATTAATATTTTTTCGTTCATATAACCCATTTTTTCGGCTTACAAATATTGTTATTTTTATCGGTTTAACAAAACTTTTTTTTAATGTTTTTTCAAAAATTTTTTTTTCTTACATATTTAGTTTAATTTTGCGGTGAAAAATTACTACAAAATGGCTCAGGAAAACACTAATTCTTTCAAAGACAAATTGAAGGCATGGGGCGGTTTTTTTATTTCCGCCTATTTCATAAAAAATTTTTGCATTTGGCTCGGCTCCATAATGTTGTTTTTTGTTCTCGTTTTTATGGGACTGAGAATTTACACGCGACATTCGCAAAAAGTCAGCGTTCCCTCGGTAGAAGGCATGACGATAGAGCAGGCGGTAAAAATTATTGAAGACCGAAAACTCGAAGCGGTAGTTTCAGATTCGGTTTATAACAGCAGTGCTGCACCCGGGACGGTGATTCCGGGCGGTCAGATTCCGCGTGCCGGTTACAACGTAAAAGAAGGCAGAAAAGTCTTCTTAACGTACAAAACTTGGTCGAAAGAAATCACCGAAATGCCAGATTTAAACGGACGTTCTTTGGTGGATTGTCAAGAGCAGTTGAGATTAAGAGGCTTGCTTTTGGGTAACGTAAAAAAAGAAAAAGGTCCTCATAACGACCTTTTCAAAGAGGCAAGAATCAACGGCGCGAAAATCTCGAAAGGTAAAAAACTGTACAAAGGCGATGTCATAGATTTGATTATGTGGGAAAAAGACGAAAATGCGGGCAACAACACTCAGTCTGACTACGATTCTAATTCGGATACGGATGACAACATAATTGACGAAGACGAATTTTAAACAGAAAATAAACTTTCAGAATTTTTATGAAAAAGGTTTTACTATTTTGGGCGGCGTTTGTGATGGCGGCAGAGGTTTTTGCCGCTGATTCTGACACGCTCGAACTGCCTTTTTTTGACGATTTTTCATATTTGAAAGAGTATCCTGCCGACAGCCTTTGGAAAAATTCCGGCTGTGGTATTTCTCGCTATATGGCTAAAAATCCGCCGAGTACGGGTGTTTTGGTTTTTGACGCTTTGGACAGCACCAAAAAGTTTTATGAAAGTGCTTATTACGGAAATTTTTCTGCCGGCGACACGGTAGAAAGCCGTCCGATAAACCTTTATTATCCTGATGACAAAACCGTTTTTTTAAGTTTTTATTTGCAGGCGGGCGGTAACGGCGACTATCCTGAAAAACAAGATTCATTGTGTCTTGACTTTTATTCGCCGCTGACAGAGAAGTGGACAAATATACGACAATACTCTTCGGCGTTAACAAAATCGTTTCAGCAGGAAATGATTAACGTCAGCGAAAAAGAATATTTGCAAAAAGGTTTTAAATTCCGTTTCAGAAATTATTTTAGTCTCGGCAGCGAAAGTCAGAAAGATTTGGTCGGAAACTGTGATTTTTGGTATGTGGATTACATCAAACTCGACCGCAACCGAGAAGAAAACGACACCGTTTACAGCGACGTTTCTCTGACAGCCGACCCCGTTGTAAAATTCGGCGATTATACCGCCGTGCCGTGGAAACATTATCTCAACGACCCGAAAAAAGAAAAACTTTCGTATTCGGTTTTTTATCGCAACAACGACAAAAGAGCAAGACTTTTGGACTCGATAAACTTAAAATTAAACGGCGAAAAATTTGCGCTCGGGTCATTCAATATGCCGTCGTATATGGATTTTGAAAATCACAACAAGGATTTTAATTACGTCTTTTCGTCACAAAGCGATACGGTTATGGACTGCGAAATTTCGGTAAAACTTGTCAGCGACGTTATGCGGAAAGATTTTTCGGGCAACAACGAAGTTTCGATACAAAAGACGTTTTATAATTATTACGCTTACGATGACGGCACGGCTGAGGCGGCTTACGGACTTTACGGTGAAGGCAGTCAGGGCGGACTTGTTGCCGTAAGATATGTCCCGTTGATGCCTGATGTTTTGACGGGCGTGTACATGTATTTTTGTCCCGTTTTCAGAGACGCTCAGGCAAATTATTTCAACATAAAAATTTTTAACGGAAGAAATAATCAGCCCTCGGTCGAAATATATTCGCAAAACAACATTGCCGTCCCGAAAAAACAAACAGAACGGTTTGTATTCATACCTTTTGACAATCCGATACAAATTACCGATACGTTTTTTATCGGTTGGGAAAAACTTTCAAAAGACATAATCGCTGTCGGTTTCGACAAAAATACCGTCGGCGGCGACAACAAGTTTTTCAACCTTAACGGGGTTTGGAAACCTTCAAAAGAAAAAGGACAAATTATGATTCGCCCTGCTTTCGGAGCCTTGTCAACGCCCGTAAGCGATGTTAAGCCTAAAAACGACGGCATAAAATTTTATCCGAATCCCGCTGAGGAAATGTTGTTTGTTGAAAACAAAAACTCTAAATGCAAGCGGATAAATTTTTATAATCTTAACGGACAAAAAGTAAAGTCTGCTTTCTTAGAAAGCGGGCTTAACGAAATAAATGTAAACGACCTTAAAAACGGAATGTATATTCTTGATTTTGAAGGAATTAAAACAAGAAAAAAACTCTTAATAACACATTAAAAAAATGGAAGAAAACATCGAAGACTTGCTTGAAGAAGAAGACGACGAATTAACGGCAGAAATAACCGATGAAGGCGACGGTCAAAAGACCGAGCGTTATCATATAATTGTTGACAAAGGTCAGAATTTGGAAAGAATCGACAAATTTCTTGACAATAGGATTCAAGGAGTCTCGCGCAACAAAATTCAAAAAGCCGCCGATTCGGAGTGTGTGATTGTCAACGGAAAAGCCGTTAAAAGCAATTATAGAGTGCATCCTGGCGACGAAATTTCGGTTATGCTTCCGGGCGAGCATTTCGACTTTAAGTTAACGCCTGAGGATATTCCGCTTGACATCGTTTACGAAGACGATGACGTTATTGTCGTTAACAAAAAAGCCGGCATGGTGGTTCACCCTGCGCACGGAAATTTTACGGGAACGTTAGTCAACGCTTTGGCGTTTCATTTGGGTCATAACGACGAGTTTGACGCTTTTGACACACGTCCGGGTTTGGTTCACAGAATCGACAAAAACACATCAGGTCTTTTGGTGATTGCTAAAAACGAGGCTGCAAAAGTCAACTTGTCTAAGCAGTTTTTTTATCATACCGTCAACCGCCGTTATCAGGCTTTGGTTTGGGGCGATTTTGACGAAAACGAAGGCACGGTAGAAGGCAATATCGGCAGAAATCCGAGAGACAGAAAAAGTATGTGTATGTTTGCCAAAGACAGCGGAATCGGAAAACCGGCAATCACGCATTACAGAGTTTTGGAAAGATTCGGTTACGTTACGCTCGTTGAATGTAAACTCGAAACGGGCAGAACGCACCAAATCCGCGTACACTTAAAAAGCATAAATCACCCGCTTTTCAACGATGATGTTTACGGCGGCGACCGTCTGTTAAGAGGCACGACTTTTGCAAAATACAGAAAGTTCGTTGACAACTGTTTTGAAATTATGCCGCGACAAGCTCTTCATGCAAAAACGTTAGAATTTAAGCACCCTAAAACCGGTGAAATTATGAGTTTTAATTCAGAGTTACCCTCTGATATGCAGGAAGTTATCAATAAGTGGAGAGTGTATTCGCTTGCCGGCAGAACTTGGGAAAACAAGGATTGAAATTTTTAACGGATTTTTTATAATTTTAATCCGAAAAATCCGTTAATATATAATAATACAAATCAAGAATTCGTTATGGTAAAGAGACTATTTATATTAATTTTTATGACACTTGCGGGCAGCCTTAATGCTTTTTCGCAGTTTAACGTCGGAGTTAGTATGGGGGCTAATTTCTCGTATCTTATAGGCGACGACAGAATTGAAGGCTCTAAAAGACGTATCGGAATGTGTCCAGGGGTTCATGTGTCTATTCCCTTGGTGTATGAATCTTTTCTTGAAATTGGTGCGATATATTCTCAACAAGGCGTAACAATCAAGACTGACGAACAAATAAAATACTTCCGGGTAAAATATACAGAAAACAGAAATATCGACTTTTTGATTATTCCGATAACTTGGAAACAGCAATTCGGAGATTTTTACACGCAGTTAGGTCCATACGTCGGAATAGCACTTGATGCAAGTTGTAAATGGAAAACCGACACCGTATATGCAGACTCAACAATAAGAAAAACCGGTACAATGAAAACTTTCGTCAACAGTCTTCGTCAATATGACGTAGGCGCACAATTCGGTATCGGTTATCAGACCTCGCTTTCGGGAAATATTGATTTGTTTTTGGGTGTTAACTACAAACAGGGATTTTTCTCGGTTGAGGACAAAAACAAAAAGCAGGTCAACAACAAAAAACTCAGAAACCAAATCTTTTCGGTTACGGCAGGTATATATTTCGTTAAAAACAGACGTTCAAAAACTTACAGACATCACCGCTAAATGAGGGTAAAATTGTCCATAATCGTTTCGTCGTTTTTCATCGTAACGGGGCTTTCGGCACAGCAATTTACGATGAAAGGCGGTGTTATATACTCTCAGTTTGTAATCCCGAAACACGAAAACCCCGCAGGCAGCGTTGCCGGCTTAACGAATTACTATTACGAGGCTAATTATAGTCAAAGATTCGGAAAAAGGAAATACTGGACGATAGGTTTCGGATATTTGGGTGCAGGCGGCACGATTTACGGCTCAAACAAAGCATTAGCGGGCGGAGTTTCATATATAGTGGATACAAGGCTCAGCAATTTGATTTTTCCGATTAAGTTTAAATTTCAGACCGAACAGATTAGACGTCCTCGTTATTATTGTTATGCCGGGGTTGCTCCGGCGTGGATGTTTGATGAGGCAAGAGCGATGGAATATCATTATATAGACGAAATTGCCGAAACCAGATACCAAACTAATCCGCAAGGGTTAAAATCGGATCAGGTAATGAAAAAGTTAATATTTCCGTTTCATGCCCAAAAACTTCAAGGCTACATAATGACCGGCGGCGGCGTATATTATAAGCACATACTTCTTGACTTTGCATTTATGGTAAACACTTTCAACGTTTACGAAGAATTTCTTGCGCCCGTAAGTCTGAGTTACGGAGCAATCGCAACGTTAGGTATCCAAGTGTCAAGACCGATTAATAAATATTCTTGTCATAGTTTCTTCTGATGAAAACCAACGTTATTCTGATATTTTTTCTGCTTTATGCGACAGTTTTGAAATCGCAAGTGCCTTTTCAAAGCCGTCCGACTGCCTTTACGATAGACCACAGAGAGTTCGAATTTTCGCTCCTTTCACCTACCCGTTACGGTGTCGGTAAAAAAACAGAAGTTTTTTCTACGGTTTTTCTCGACTGGAAACTGCCTAATCTCGGTCTTAAACACCTTTGGTGGAAAAAGCCCGCAAAAAAAGAAAAAGGATTTTTTAAATCCCGCGATATATGGTTCGGCACGGTTCATAATTTGGATTATCCGAATATGTTTTTCAAAAGTGTTCAAAATTATAAAAGCGATTATATTTCAGACACTTGTATCGTGCCGAATGTCATCACGATGAGAAACGAGTTAAGAATGTCGCTGTATTTAAGAAAGGCGACTTCGTGCGAGGGAGCAGACTTTTTGTTCACGTTGAGGGCAGGCGTAAAAAACTCTTTCAAAATAAAAAAAGACGTTACGATGCCGCCCGTTACGAGAAATCCGCTTTGGTATCGGGAAACAACGGTTTGTCTTGACACGATAGTTTGGTTTGTGGGCGCAGACTTGGATTTTCATCTGACCGAGAGTCTTAATATGCTCGTAGACTTAGATTTTTATTCCGTGGACTGGAATGTCAAAGATTATTCTGTTGAAAGCAAAATTTTTGTTTACGGATTTGTAGGTGCGCACAAGCGGCTTATGATTTCGGGCGGACTGAAATTTATCGCAGGAGAAGTTTATTCTGAAAATAAATATCAGATTTTGCCGATGGCGGACGTGTCATATTTTTGGAAACTGAAAAAGAAACGCGAAAAAGGACTTTTCGGCGAAATGAGGTAAAGAAAACATGGAAACTAAAATAGAATTAGAAACACTTAATCCGATAGATTTTTACGGTGTCAACGGACAACGTTTGGAAAAAATCCGCGAACTTTTTCCGAAAATAAAAATCGTGGCAAGAGGCAACGATTTAAAAATTTTGGGAGAAGAGGCGGAAGTGGAAAAATTTTCGGCATTAATCGCGAAAATAAAAAAGCATGTTTTAAAATACAACACTCTGTCCGACAACGAGTTGGACGGTCTGCTATACAACAACGAACAGCAAGCGGCACTTATTGCCGGCGAAGGTCAGACGATACTTTATTCGCTTCAAGGTCAACCCATAAAACCGAGAAACGAAACACAACAAAAAATGGTAGAGGCCTTCGAGAAAAACGACTTGATTTTTGCAACTGGACCTGCCGGCACGGGCAAAACGTATTTAGCCGTGGCGTTAGCGGTAAAAGCCTTGAAATCAGGTGCTGTAAAACGCATAATTCTCTGCCGTCCGGCGGTTGAAGCGGGCGAAAAAATCGGCTTTCTGCCCGGCGACATGAAAGAAAAACTCGACCCGTATATGCAGGCTCTTTATGACGCATTAAACGATATGATTCCGCAAAAACGTCTCGAAGCGTTAATCGAAGAAAGGATTGTTCAGATTGCGCCTTTGGCTTTTATGCGCGGACGGACGCTCGGCAATGCGGCGGTGATTTTGGACGAGGCTCAAAACGCGACAATTTCGCAACTCAAAATGTTTTTAACACGCATGGGCGAAAACTCCAAGTTCATCATCACGGGCGATGAAACGCAAATCGACATTGCCGACAAAAGGGATTCGGGGCTTATGCACGCGATGAAAATTTTGAAAAACATCACCAAAATATCGTTTATCCGTTTCGACAAAACAGATGTCGTAAGGCATAAATTGGTTCAAAAAATAATTGAAGCATACGAAAAACTCTAATAAAAAAGTATAAAAAAAATGTCAAAAGCATTAGTTAAAACCGACTTTCATTTTGAAGGTCAAAAAAACGTTTATCACGGCAAAGTCCGCGACGTTTACAACATCAATGATGAAAAATTAGTTATGGTGGCAACGGACAGAATTTCGGCATTCGACGTTGTTTTGCCTGAGGGTATTCCGTTCAAAGGTCAGATTTTGAACCAGATAGCCTCAAAATTTTTGGACTTGACTTCGGACATCGTTCCTAACTGGAAACTGTCAACCCCCGACCCGATGGTAACCGTAGGCGTAAAATGCGAACCGTTTCCCGTTGAAATGATTATCAGAGGATATTTAACGGGCAGTAGTTGGCGCACTTACAAGTCTGGCGCAAGGGAGATTTGCGGCGTTAAAATCCCTGACGGAATGAAAGAACATCAAAAATTCCCTCAGCCGATAATCACTCCGACAACCAAAGCCGCAGAAGGTCATGACGAGGATATTTCAAAAGAAGAGATAATTAAACGCGGTTTGATTTCGGCAGAAGATTACGCTCAAATCGAAGAAATAACTTACAAACTTTTTCAACGCGGAACCGAAGTTGCCGCAAAACGCGGTCTTATTCTCGTTGACACAAAATACGAGTTCGGCAAAAAAGACGGCAAAATTATCCTTATTGACGAAATTCATACGCCCGATTCATCGCGTTATTTTTACAGCGAAGGCTACGAAGAAAGATTCGCAAAAGGAGAGCCGCAACGTCAACTTTCAAAAGAGTTTGTACGCGAATGGTTGATGTCAAACGGTTTTCAAGGCAAAGAGGGACAAAAAGTTCCTGAAATGACACCCGAAATCGTTAACGGAATTTCAGAACGTTACATCGAACTTTACGAACACATCACCGGCGAAAAATTCGTGAAAGAAACTTCCGGCGATTTAGCAAAAAGAATCGAAGATAACGTTAAAAAAGCGTTGTAGTTTTTATGCAGTCTTACGACAAACACGCTTTTAAATCCTCGAAATAATCTTCCACGATTTTTAGCGTGCTTCCTTCACATTCTATTACATTATCGCCGATTTCGTCATAAAACTTTTCGTTGATGGAATCGGCGATAATTGTCGGCATAAGACGGTTCTCTTTTATCAACTTTTCTGGATTTTCACCGTTTAAAAGCATAACAAGAATCTTGGTTTCAATGTCAGTGTCATTGTTTTGTTTTTCCTCTTTAACGGGCTGAGGCTCTGATGTTTCTGCTAATTCTTCTTCTGTCAAAAGACTATCGCGGGTCTCTGCGGCGTTTTGACGGATATTGTCAAGACTTTCTAAATTGATATTGATTTTCGGGCGCAAAGCCTCTTCTTTTTCGCGCTTGTCTTCTTCCAAAACGGCGTTAATATACGGCAAATACCAAGTCTGAGCCGTATTTTCTTTCAAATATTTTCCCGTTTTAAAATAACGCCTCAAACGAGCCTCCGTTAAATGTAAAATTCCGCTTAACTCTCTGTCTGATATGTAGTTATGACTGTAACATTGCAGATACCACGAACCGTTATGCAAAAAAAATTTACGTATTTCGTTAACCTCGTATATAAAATCCTGACGGTTTTCGGAATAAAAAATGGCATTTGAAAACGGTTGCCAAATATACCGCTGCAAACCGCCGAAACATCTTGCCATCACACCGCCGTTATCAGTATAGTTTTTAATTGCATAACGCCAAATGTCAGCGGCTAAATTAAAACCTTCTATCGGCAGTTTGAACATTTTTTCCCTATTAGCAAAGCCGAAAAGCGTTTCAAGAAGCAACGAATCGGACTGATTTTCGGGGTGCGCTAAAATCAAAAGTTTGTTGTCAGTACTTAACGTATTATCATAATATTTTTTTAATTCGTTGACAGGCAGATTGTTAACAATAATAAAATCGGGAATCCATTTTGTGATATTGCTTTGTATATGACGATAGTTAAAAACCACGGAGTGAACATTGTCATACATTTCTTGCAATTTTTTCAAACCGTTCTCTGCGGAAGTTATGCCGATACCGTTGATAAGTTCGTAGAGGTAAATGTACACAAATGCGTCCGGTGCTGAATTGAACTCACCTTTGCGCAGTTTTGTCCGCCAAGTGAAATATGCCCGTAACTGTTTGACATTCAAGTCGTGATAAGTGGTGTAATACATTTTGTTAACATCGCCGCTCCAAAAAAAATCGTCTTGATAGTCTTCCATAAATTTACCCTGACGGTAAAAATTTTCAGCACGTTTTTCAGGAGTTGCCGCACCGTAAGAATACAATTGTTGCATTTGACGGATTTTTACGGGTATGGAACTATCAGGGACAAAATCGCCTGAAAAAAGCGGCGTATCCTTAAAATTATTTGACGGCGAAATCGGAGCATCAAGCAGCAGAGTAAAACTTCCCGCTTCTTTTTCCTTATTGACGGCGTATCGAAAAAGTTTTTGGACTACACCTTTGTCGGTATGGCTGTCGAATTTTATTCCGACCCAATCGTTGCCTTTCATGCGGAAAGGTTTGCAAATAAAATTATATCCGCTTAGGTCGAAGTCCATTTTACCGCATTTCAAGTCGCAGGCTTCGATGATTTCGCCGGTTTCTCTGTCCCATTGCCGCATAAGAAGAGCAATTCTGCCACCTGTCTTATTATGACAAAGTTCAGAAACTTCCGGCATACCGGTTTGTTTGTGTCGCTCTCTTATTCCGTAGTATTGTTCAGCGTATTTTGTTAAATCCGATAAAGTCATATACTTTTTTAATACGAATTAAATCCTGAACCGTCGTTCTTTTTTTCGGGCAAAACACCTTTCGTCTTGCCGCCTATTGCCGTCGGAACAGCGGTGTATTTGGTCTCGAAATTCACATTGTTTCCGGTCTTGAAATACGAAACCGAATCTTTGAGCATCATACTTTGTGTGGCAAGGTTTTGACTCGTAGAAGCCATTTCCTCGGCAGAGGCGGCATACTGCTGAATCATATCGTTGAGATTTTGTACTGCATTGGTAATCTGACCGATACCCGAATTTTGCTCGCTGCTTGCCGAGGCAATTTCGCGGACGAGTTGAGCAGTTTTTTCGATTTCGGGAATCACCGCATGGAGCATACGACCCGATTCTTCGCTGATAGAAAGACCTTCCTTCGATACTTTGTCGATTTCAGAAGCCGCTGTGGCACTACGTTCGGCAAGTTTGCGCACCTCGGCGGCTACTACTGCAAAACCTTTGCCGTGGTCGCCGGCACGTGCCGCCTCTACTGCCGCATTAAGCGCGAGAATATTGGTCTGAAAGGCAATTTCGTCAATAATGGTAATCTTTTCAGCAATAGTTTTCATGGCGTTCATGCTCTTCTGACTTGCCTCGTTACTTTTGAGAATGCTGTTGAGAGTTTTTGCGGCAATGCGCTCGGTGGCGTGGGCGTTGTCGGTATTTTGTGAAATAGATGCCGTCATCTCCTCTACTGACGAAGAAACTTCTTCCGCCGACGATGCCTGTTGATTTGCTCCGTCGCTCATTGCTTGCGAAGTGTTGGACATCTCCATCGCGCTCTGGTAAATATTCGACGAACCGTCCATAATATTGTTGACCACCTGTTTGAGGTTGCTTGTCATTTCGTTGAGTTTTTCCGACATCTGACCAAGTTCGTCATTGCTCTCTACGGGTACAGTATGCGTGAGGTCGCCGCTACTGATTTTGGTGAGTCCGTCAACGGCATTATAAATCGGCCTCGTAGTGGTAGTGGTCATGTGGCGGATAAGTATTATGCTGATTATCACAACTATAAGTATCGAAACTATCATTATAACGTTTCCGTTATCAACGAGACGGCTTGTGGCTATGATTTCGCCGAAAGTAGATTTAGCATTTTCCTCGCGCAGAAGTGTCGAATACTTGATAATATTGTTGCCATAGACGTTCATCTGTGCGGCGTTCGCATTAAACTCGGCGAGCATCGGATAATAAATGCTTGATTCTTCGGTGTAGGTTTTCAAATAGCCGAGCATTCGGTTTAAAGCGGCACCTTGTCCAATTTCGGAAGCAAACTGCTGAATCTGTTGAACCTGACCTGCGGCAATCTGAGTAAAATATGATAGTTTTTCTGCGTCGTTTTTATAAAGTTCGTTTTTATCTTCTACCATTAACAATTCGGAGCAGACCACAATTCTTTTGGCGTATGTTTTACAGTTTTCCCTGTTGATACCGTCCACGAGTGCCTGACGTATAAGCCTTACATCTTTGAGAAAAGCCTTTTGAGTTTTTTCGAGCGATGCGTGATGCGTTGCAAGTTGAGCACGGATTTGTTCGCTTTTGGTAACGGCGGGGTCAAAAACTTTCATTGTCGCAGTAAGGCTGTCCACCAACGGATTGCCGGTGTTTAAGTCTTGAAGTATTTTGAGGTCTTCCTTAGCCTTGTTGAAACTTGCAATGGCAGCCGTTGCTTCATCGTTGCTGTTAGAAGCCATAAAGCCCATAAGATGGTATAGTGCACCAAGCATATCATTGTTGAGGTCGATACTTGCATTAAATTCGGGCGTACCCTTATCCATATCATTCATATTGCCGTCAATATTTTTCAAGATGATAATTGACGTAAGAATGGAGCCGCAAGCGAGCAAAAGTATTAGCCCGAAACGCGCAGTAATTTTGGTTTTTAACGAGTTGAAATCCATAGTAATATTGTTTTGAGTTATTCTTTTTATTGTCTGCAATAATTATTCCATTTTAACCCGTTGGCAGAATTTTGAAAAAAAACTTACCCGAAAAAAAAATTGAATTATTATGTTCGTTAAAAAAAAGTTTTTTTTCGCTGCAAAGGATTTTTTTTTAAATTTGCAGTCTGAAATTTTTTAGAAAACGACATAAATTAAAAAAATGAATTTAAAAGGAATTTTATCGGTTGCCACTTATCCGGGCTTGTATAAGCATGTGGCTCAGGCTAAAAACGGCCTTATTATAGAAAATGTTTCTGACGGAAAAAAATGTTTGGCGTATGCTACTTCACGTATCAGTGCTTTGGAAGATATTTCCATTTATACCACTGACGGTGATATTAAATTGTCGGAGGTTTATGCTAACCTTTATAAAACTCTTGACGGCAAGGCAACACCTTTCAACCCGAAAAAAGCCTCTAACGAGGAATTGACGGATTTGTTTACCAAAGCCCTTGAAAACTGGGACAGAGACCGCGTTTACGCCTCTGACATCAAACGTGCGTTTGTGTGGTATAATCTTCTTTTGGAAAACAACCTTTTGAAACCCGAAGAAAAAGAAGAAGAAAAAAAGGAAGAAAAGTCTTCTGAAACGGCTTCAAAAGCAGAAAAACCCGCTGAGGAAGAAGGCGGTATAACCGTTAAGAAAAGAACCAGAAAGAAAAAAACAGAGGAATAAAATTTTTTATTCCTCCGTTGTGAAATGTTTTGATTGAAGATGGTGTTTTGCTAAATCGGCTTTATAATCGCTGATTTTTTTGAGGATTTTGTTTCCTCGGGAATCGCCTAACCGAAGAGTTTGCTCGGCATAACCGGCACTTACATCAAATATTTCGAGACCGTAATAAATTTCCGCCAAAGCGCATAACAAATCCGTTTTGGCGGATTTTTGTTTTTTGTCTTTTTCGTCAAGCGAATTTATTTCGTCCGTTATCAGTTCGATATACGGTTTTACGTCGCGGATTGTAGCCTCAATGCCGCCGTTTTGATTTAGCCGCGAGAAAATATTTTTGATTTCCGCTTTTGCTGACTTGTATTTCGGATAAAAACTATTTTTTTTGTTGTCTAACAGCCAAACGTGAATTGTTTCGTAAATCGGGCTATACACGTATGCGCGGCGTATTTCAGGCAAAAAACTGTCATAAAATTCAAAAATTCTGACACGTATTTCGTTTTCGATTATAATTTCTTTGTTATCGACAAAAAAATCATGAGCGCGTGCCGGATTTCTGAATTTTTCAGGCGAGACAACAGTATACATTATCGGCACTCTCGGATATTCCTTAGTGAGATTTTCCGTTATAATTCTGCCCTGAGGCGAACTTGTCGTAATCGTCATCGGAAGATGATAATCCATTGCCGGACGGTAGAATTTTATTTCTTTTTCGCCTTCCGGACCTTTTACGATTTCTACCTCTTCGATTTCGTATATTTTGTCAATAACCAAATAGTCAGCGGCGATAACCGTTTGAAGATACGGCTGCTCTCTGTCAAGAGACCAACCCTCAGGAATAAAAAAACGCTCTAATTCTTCAAGTGATTCAAAAGCACGTTTTACCTGACGGGGAGCATCAAGCATTACGCCGAATGTCCTGTTTTGCGGCTCAACATAATATCTCGGCATATATCTCAGAGCAAAACTCACGCCGAATTTGTCAGTAGAGTACTGAGGATAAGCCGTTAAAACCGAAAACAAAAATAAAATCAGAAACTTGAATTTCATATTTTTTACATCATCATTTTTTTACATCATCATTTTGAACAATTTTATAAGCGTGTCTTTCAAATTTTTTCTTTCAACGATGGTGTCCAAAAATCCGTGTTCGAGCAAAAACTCCGACGACTGAAATCCTTCGGGCAAGTCTTTTCCCGTAAATTCTCTTATGACTCTCGGCCCTGCAAAACCGATAAGAGCCTGAGGTTCAGCCATATTAATATCGCCTAACATTGCAAACGATGCCGAAACGCCTCCTGTTGTCGGGTTTGTCATAACCGAAATGTACGGAAGTTTTGCATTGCTGAGTTGCGTAAGTTTTGCTGAGGTTTTAGCCATTTGCATAAGCGAAAATGCACCTTCCATCATTCTTGCTCCTCCTGAGCGGCTGATGATGACAAGCGGCTGATGTTTTTCGATACAATAATCAATGCTGCGTGCTATTTTTTCGCCGACAACCGAGCCCATAGAGCCGCCGACAAACTCAAAATTCATACAATCAACGGTTACGCCTCTGCCGCCTATGTTGCCGGTTGCTACCGAAATAGCGTCTTTGAGGTTTGTTTGTTTTTCAACCGCTGCAATTCTGTCGGTATACTTTTTTCTGTCGGTAAAATTTAGCGGGTCGCCGCTGTGAAGGTTGCCGAACAATTCTTCGTAACTTCCTGAGTCAAATAAAATTTCAAAATACTCTTTCGTTGAAATTCTTTCATGATAATTGCATTTCGGACATACGCACAAATTCTTTTTGTGGTCGTCCGTCGAAACTATTTCCTTGCATTGAGGACATTTGTACCAAAGTCCTTCGGGAATTTCTTTTTTGTCTTTCGTTTCGGTACTAATACCTTGTTGTGATCTGTTAAACCAGCCCATTTTTTATTTTATATTTTTTGCAAAGGTAAAAATAATTTTCTTTATAAAAAAATTATTTGTATGCCGGAGTTTTTATATAATACGTGTAAACGGTTCTGCCTTCGGGATTTGTAGCCTTCAAAGCATTAACTACCGGCAAGTTTTCTATATTTTTGGTTTCCGTGCTGACGTCTTTCAACACAAAATCTACTCTCAAAAGATTATTCTCGGAGGCAGAAAGCGAACCTGAAAAATTTTGTGACATTTTGATTTTCAGTTCGTTGTTTGGATTGTCATTGTCCAAAACAAAGAGGTTTTCTATTCCGCTGAGACGTTTTGCTGGAACAAAAACCGTGTCTGTTTTGTCAGAAAGAGTGTTTTTGTATCTCAAAAAATCTTCGCTGATGTTATAAGTTTTCAAAACTATTTTTCCGATTGTGTAACAATAATTTTCAGGAATGTTGAGTTTTATGCCACCGGGAAGCGAATTGCCGTTTTTGTCAGAGTATTTTTGAAACAATGTTTTCCAATCCTCATAAAGTTCGAGATACCCTATTCCGGAGTCTAAACAACCGTTAGAAAAGTAGAAATGATTGTATTTCATTGTTTTGGCCGTACCCGAATTGCTTAAAAAAGAAAGAAAATCTTTTGTTACGCTGCTTAAAGAATTTTTCGGGACAAAACAGATATAAAACAGTGGTTTTGATTTTTTCTCGTTACATTCCGTTATGAAAAAATCTATTGCGTTGCCGTCTTTTAGCCATTGTTCAAAATCTTTGCTTGATTGAAAAAGTTCGTCATCGGTGATTAAAACCGCTTCCGAATTTTCTGATATGATTTGTTTTACGGCTTTGTCAACGGGAGAGTTCCCGCCCTTAAATTTGCCCGAATCTTTTATTGTTTTCAATAGTTCCGAGGTCTTAAAACTTTCTGTTTTATTGATTCCCGAATTGCTTACTGCGTAAAAATCAACTGTCTGAATTTTCATACTATTGATGAAAAGTTGATAAAAATTTTGCGTGTTAAAATCCTTGAACGCGGTTTTTATGCTGCCGGAGAAGTCAAGATAAAGCGCAAAGTTTTGCTCTTTCGTTAATTTCTCAGGAAAATATGCCTCGTGATAATTGCTGATGATTTCTTCATCAGAAAAGTTTTCGGTGTTAGTGTTTTTGCATGAAGATACAAAACACGCTACAAAAACCGTTAAAAAAAATGCTATTTTATTGAAATTCAGATACATAATTACTAATAATTGACACCGCTAATGTAAATAAAAAAAACGGGAGAATAAAATTTTTTTTCTGAAAGAAAATTATTTGAAAAAAGTTATGAAAAATAGTCCGATTTTTGTTACATTTGCCGTGTAAACTTTATTGAAGAATATGGAGCAGTCTTTGGATTTTATTTACGGGCATTTCAGCGACATCGAGAAAGACGATATGGAATATATTTATAGGGGCGAAATCACCCCCGTTATCGTTATGGATATTCTTGATTTTGCTAAAAGCAACCTCGCAAAGGCGGAGGATACAAAAAAACTCAAAACGAGGATTTATTATATTATGGGCGAGGGTTTGCAGAATATAACCCGTCATCAAGCCGATAATGTAGACGAAAATGTTGATAAAGAGGCAATTATAGTGATTGTTAAAAAACGTCATAAATATATTATTGCTACGGGCAACTTGATGTTTAAGGCAGAAGAAGATGCTTTGAGAACAAAACTCGAAAAAATCAATCACATGGACTCTGACGGTTTGCGGGAGTTTTCGAAAGAAATCCGTAACAATATGCAACTTAGCGCAAAAGGCGGTGCGAGTCTCGGTCTTATTGAGATGGCAAAACGCTCTGGCAACAAACTTGATTATCTTATCAAGTCCGTTGACGAGCAACTTTCGTATTTTTATCTTACTACGGAGATAAAAATTTCAGATGAAGAAGAACCTGAAAACGCCCCTGAGGTATACTCTGTAAAGCAGTTAATAGAAAATCACGAAAATTTTAACAAAAATAATTACATAATTTCTTTCAAAGGTGATTTTAATCAGGAAAATTTATTATCTTTGTTGGCGATTTTAAAATCGGGAATGAGCGAAACGCCTACGCGAATAAAACTTTATTCCGTGATGGTTGAACTTTTGCAAAATATTGTAAAACACGCAGATAACATCGATCATGCCGAGGATTGGAAGGCGGGAGTGTTTTTCATTAAGGAGTTGGAGGACAGTTTTTCGCTTTTGGCGGGCAACTACGTCAGAAGGGAACATTCCGCTTCTCTGAAAGAACGTATAGACAGGCTCAACAATATGAGTTACAAGGATTTAACAAAGGAATATAACAAAATTTTGTTGAATACCGAAATAAATGATTCAGTCTCTACGGGTTTGGGTTTTATTGACATACG
Organism: Bacteroidales bacterium; assembly: GCA_017417315.1. Lineage (GTDB taxonomy): Bacteria > Bacteroidota > Bacteroidia > Bacteroidales > UBA3824 > UBA3824. The sequence continues at coordinate 46,223 of JAFPZK010000084.1, read as the reverse complement.
CAGAAAAACTGGAAACCCAATAGAGTATTCGCTCAAAAAGGTTGACGATGAAATTGACTTTTTTATTGTAAAAACTATTGTAAATAAGAAAAACTAAAAAAACTGGTTTAAGAAATGGAATCTTTTATCAAAGAACCGACAATTGATACGCCGAGAGTTGTATTAGATGCTGACAGCGGAATATTTGAAATTTCGCAAATGTCTCTGCCGGAGGATGCCGTGGATTTTTATGCGCCGATAATCAATTGGCTTATGGAATATTCTGAGAATCCTAACAAGGAAACCGTGTTTAATATGAAACTTGAATATTTTAATACGGCCTCGAGCAAGCAACTTATACAAATTCTTTTGCTTTTGGGCAATCTCAAAGGCAAAACCGATATTACGGTCAATTGGTATTATAAGGAAATAGACGAGGATATGCAGGCCTTAGGTGAGGAATACAGTCAGATTATCAACTTGCCTTTCAACCTTATATCCGTTCCGAAACAAGCAAATTGATAAAAAAATGGGTACGCTTTTGAAAATACATCCTCAGACACCGCAGCAGCGTTTTATAGAAGAAGCCGTTGCGATTTTGAGAAATGACGGGGTAATCATTTATCCTACCGACAGCGTTTATGCCTTAGGTTGCAGTATGACGAGCAAAAAGGCGTTAGAACGTTTGGCTCGGTTTAAGCACCTTGACCTTTCAAGAGCGCGTTTTTCGTTTATTTGTAAGGACTTGCAAGATATTTCGCAGTATACTTTGACATTAAGTACGTCGGTTTTTAAGATTTTGAAAAAAAATACGCCGGGACCTTTCACGTTTATACTTCCGGCGAGCAAAAAAATTCCGCGAATGTTCGATAATTCCCGTAAGACGGTAGGTCTCAGGGTGCCGGACAGCAGAATTTTGTATGAAATAGTTGAAGCCTTAGGCAATCCTCTTGTTACGACTTCGGTTATAGACGAGGACGAAATTATTGAATATTCCACCGACCCGGAGTTGATTTGGGAGCGTTATAAAAATCAGATAGACCTCGTAATTGACGGCGGTTACGGTAACAATATTCCGACCGCGATTGTGGATTGTACTCAAAATGAAATTCAAATCATAAGAGAGGGTTCAAAAGATTTGATATATTAAAAAAAAATGCCGTCCTTTAAGACGGCATTTTTTTATTCTTCGTATGCTTCTTTTTCGCTGCCATAGCCGTAACCGTATCCATAACCGTATCCGTAACCATAGCCGTAACCGTATCCATAACCGTATCCGTAACCATAACGTCCGTTAGCGGTTTTTGAACCGTTAAGTAAGAGACAGAGGTTAGGCAGTTTTTTGCTGGTATAAAACCTTTCGATAACGTTCAACATAGAGCGGTCAAGAAGTCCTACTCTGACGATAAATAACGTCATATCGGCTTGTTGAGCGATAATACTCGTATCAGCCACGATGTCGATAGGCGGACAGTCGAGAACAACCAAATCGTATTCCTGTTTCATCTCCTTTACCATTTTTTCAAATGCGGGAGTGTAAAGTAACTCCGCAGGGTTAGGAGGTAACATTCCGGCAGGAAGTATCGTAAGTTTATCGTCTAGTTTCATCGTAAGTTTACGCCAGTCTTCGTCGTAACCCGCCAAAAACGTGGAAACGCCTTTTTTCGGTCTCTGAACTATTTCACTCGCGTTAGCCTTTCTAAGGTCGAGGTCTACGATGATGACCTTTTTGTCTTTCAAGGCGAAAGATTCACTAAGGTTAAGCGAGATAAACGATTTACCGCTGTGCTGAATAAGCGAAGTTACGAGCATAACCTTGTTTTCTTTGGTAACATGTACAAATTCCAAATTACTTCTTACAACCCTGAAAGCCTCGTTTGTAAGGTTTTTGGAGTTTTTCTTGACAACAAGTTTGCCCAAATCGGCATTTGTAGAATCTTTGCGTTTTAAGAATTTAAAGAAACCTTTTCTGTGTATTCTTGTGTGTTGCGGAATTTCTCCGACAAACGGTATCGTCATACCCTCCAAATCCTTACGGGTACGGATTTTGGTGTTATTCATTTCGATGAGGGCTATTATGCCGAGCGGAATGAGTAACGCTAAAATAAAAGCGATTCCGAGTATTTTCAGTCTTTGTGGTTTTGTTGCTGACATCGCACCCATAGGCGGTGTGATAAGACGCGTGTTAGTTGCCGAAAAAGCCTGAGAAAGTTCGTTTTCTTCGCGTTTTTGAAGAAGAAACAAATAAAGCGATTCTTTTACTTTTTGCTGACGTTCTATCGACAAAAGTTGTTTTGCCTTATCGGGGTTGCCCGAAATGTGCGAAACGCTTTTGTCGAGGTTTTTCTGCAACGATTTTATCTGCGAATTGAGATATTTTATCTGATTGTCAATCGAGCCGATTAACGCAATTCTCAGTTCCGCAATTTTTTTGTTAAGGTCTATTACGAGCGGATTTTTCTCCGAAGAGGCTGCTACCAAAGAATTTCTTTGAAGTATGCAGGCATTGTATTCGGTGATTTGTCTTTCAGCCGTTGAATTGTTGCTGCCCGAATAAACCGGCAAAAGTGCGTTGCTTTTTGTGGTATCAGAGATATATTCTTTGACGTTTTCTGCCATTGCAACCTGCGTGCTTAGCATTACGATTTCGTTTTCGAGGCTGTTTGCCTGATTGTAAAACAAATCGCTTGATTTTTCAACGTTAGGCAAAAGGTTGTGGCTTTTAAAAGAAGACACGTCGCTGTCTACGATACCGAGTTCTCTTTCAATGATTTCCAACCTGTTTGTGATAAACGCCGAGGTTCCGATAGCCGCCTGATTTTTGTCTTCAATCCACTTTTCGTTATAAACTTTGAAAAGAGTACTCAAAAAATCTTCGGCTCTCTGAATGTTTTCGTCCTCCATAGTAAGAGTAATTACGGAAGATTTTTTATCGTTGAAGCCCGCTTTGTATTTAGAAGCGTAAATCTGCATTGCCGTTCTAAGTGGTAAACGTCTTATATAAATGGTCAGAGGGTCTTTACATTCCGCTAATTCAGGCGTTGCACTTATAAAAATTTTACCAATCGGGGTAGAAACTTCTTCTCCGACAACGCCTTCTACCATAGAGTTCAGACTTTTTGATAATAACGGTGACAAAAAGTCAGTCATCTTAAAACTGCCGTCGGGCGAAATTGTAAGCGTAAAACTTGCAGCAGTAAAATCATCTGCGTCAACTAATTGCGCTTGAACGGGCAGATTATCGCCGTAAATTACCTCCTTACTATATTTGCCCTGCACGTAATAATCGTAGTCAAGATGAAGACGTTTTACGGTTTCGATGATTATAGTCGGTGATTGAATGATATTCAATTCGTTATTTACGGACGTGGAGTTTTCAAACACGCCCATTTCGGCAAAAGAGTTCAACTGTGAGTTGAATGACGAGGTTCTGCCTCCTGTCTCTTTTATCAGGAAAGTTAATTCACGAGTGTAAATTTTCGGGGTTGTAAGAAGGTAAAACATAGTTCCCGCCATAACAATTACGACGGAAATTATAAACCACCACCATTTTGAAATACATGCACCTATAATTGCTTGAATGTCAAGAACGTTGTCCGCATTAGTTTCTGTTGCGGGTGTGTTTTGCACCTGCTGTATTTCCTGATTATTATTTTGTTCCATAATATTTTTTCGTTATCTTATCCAAATGACATACATTGAAGTTAGGAATGAAATTACCGACATCCAGAAAGAAGGTGTCATAACCGTATTTCCGGCAACTATTGACTGACGTTTTCTGTAAGCATTAGCCTCTACATAAAGCACGTCGTTTTGTTGAAGGTAAAACGCGGGCGAGTTCAATACGCTTTCGCCTTTTGTCATATCAACCATATATACGCGTTTTCCGCCGTTTTCCTGTCGGATTATTTTTACGTTGCACCTCTGACCCAAGATAGAGAGGTCTCCTGCCATACCGAGGGCATCAAGAAGCGTGATTTTATCTTTGTCGATTGTATAACGTCCGGGTCTTGCAATTTCGCCGAGAATATCAAAATACATACTGATAAACTCTACCGTAACCACGGGGTCTTGAATCATCTCGCTTGAAATGAGTTTTTCTTTTACGATTTTTACGACTTCCGTTCTGGTAAGACCTTTTACGGAAATTTTTCCGATGACGGGAAAGTCAATATCGCCGTTATTGTCCACTGTATAATATGCGACACGGTTAGAATACGAGTTGCCTATGCTTTGCGTTACGGTAAGCAAGTTGAACATTTTTGCTACATGTTCGTCTCTGCATGATACAAAAATGGAAACTTTGTCCCCTTCTTGAAGTTTAATTTCTACGTTTTCAGAGTTTACTTGCACCAAAGTATCCTCTTTTAAATCCTGAAAATACGTAATATTCTTAGGAGTTCTGCACCCCGAGGCTGCGGATAATACTATCGCGAACAACACAAACAACTTAAAAAATCTGACCATTATTTCAATGAAATTTTGGCGCAAAATTATAAAAAAAATTAATACGGTTGTTAAAAAAGTGAAAGTTTACTTTTTCTTAACGTTAATATGCCGTAAAAAAAATTTTTTCTTGACGTGTTTTCTAAAATTTGTGGTACGCTGTTTGCTTTTTGTTAGTGGGAACACAGTAAAACTAACTCTATGGTTGAATAAGAATACTTAAAATTATGAAAATTAAATTTGTCGTAGTCGGAAAGACCGTAGAAAAATATTTAATTGACTCGTGCAGCGAATACGAAAAAAGGGTTAAAAAGTACGTCAATTTCGAATTTGTTGTTTTGAAAGATTTAAAAAATTTGTCTTCGCTTTCCTTTTCACAAATAAAAGCCGCAGAAGCGGTACTTTTGGAGCCGTATTTTAAGGGCGGAAGTTTCAATATTCTGCTTGACGAACACGGAAAAGAATTTTCTTCAAAAGAATTTGCGGATTTTTTGGAAAAAAAGATGGTTAATTCGTCAAAAGATATTACTTTTGTGGTCGGCGGACCGTATGGTTTTGACGAAAAAATTTCAGCGGCGGCGGATTTTAAAATTTCACTTTCAAAAATGACTTTTTCGCACCAGATGGTAAGATTAATCTTTTTGGAACAGTTGTACCGTGCTTTTACTATTATGCACGGCGAGCCGTATCATCACGAATAAGGAAAAAAAAAGAAGTGAAAAAATGAATTTGGGAATTATTTAAAGGAAAAACTACTCAGGGAAAAAACTTTTTTAAAAGGTGAGGAAGGTAATAAAAAGAATTTACGAACCTTTTTTAAAAACAAGGAACGACAAGTGAAAGAGAAGTTAAAAAATGCGCGGTTTTTAATCTGTGCGGTATTGCTGTTTGTTGCCGCATTAATATCCGAAAGTTATCTGTCGGTCTCAGGACCTATGGATATAGACACTTCGGAGGTAGAGACCGTTTTGCATAAATTAGAGGAAAAACTCGACAGCACCCTTCTGTCCGTTAAGGAGAGAATAGAGAAGGCGGAGGCTTTGCAAAACGAAAGTCCCGTCATGGTGTTGGATTGTGATTTTGACGATCTTAACAGTCAAGGTCTTACGGTGCTTGTCTATAAAGACGACACTTTGAGGTTTTGGACTGACAACATTGCCGTTGCCGAAAAGACTTTTATCGGCTCGGCTTTGAACAACCGTATCGCAAATTCGAGCAACGGTTGGTACGAAGTACGCACTCTTGAAAGCGGCAGATATAAATATGTCGGTCTTATTTTCTTAAAACATAAATACAATATCACTAACAAATATCTTCAAAACGACTGCCGCAGAGAGTTTAATCTTTCGCCGACGGTTTTGATTTCGATGATTCCCCTTAGTTATAGTTTTGAAGTCAGGGACAAAGAAGGAAAATATATTTTCTCGCTTGTACCGTCGAGTGCGGCTGATTCTGAGGGCAGTTATGTTAACGCAGCGGGTATTTTATTTTTCCTTTCGCTGTTTTTTCTGCTGTTGTATTTTATGACCATAATTGACTCTCTTTCGGAAAAAGAGGGAAACTCAGGGAAAATAATCGGTCTTATTTCGGGGTCGGTTTTGCTTTGGATAATGATGTTGTTATTCAGATTTCCGTCCACGATATATTCATTGGATTTTTTTGATCCCGTGTATTTTTCCGGACCGGCTTTTTTCAAGACTATCGGAGACTTTATAATAAGTGTTACTTTTGTCTTGGCGGAGGCTGTTTATTTGTTTAAGTTTGCAGAATACGTCAACGTAGGTGAAAGAATAAAAAAATACAATCCTTTTTTGGTTTTTTCTATTGCGGGGGTTGTGTATTTTGCGGTTTTCGGATATTTGTATTATGCAGCGGAGCAGTTAGTAGGAGAGAGCCGTATCTCTTTTCGTCTGACAGATATTATTTCGCTTGACATTTTCAGTTATTCGGGGCTTTTGATAATGATAATCCTTGTCGGGACGGTTATTTTTACCTCGATGCGCCTTACGCAGTATTTTGATTATTCGGTTATAACAAACTTAAAAAAGACTATAATTGTTTATTTAGGCGTATCGGCGGTTTTATTTTTGACGGTCTCGTTATTGCTTGATATTCAGAAAGGTGCGGCGGTTTTGTATTTAGTTTTGATACCGGGAGCCGCTGCTTTGACACATTACCGTAAGGCGGAAGGTGTGGTTTACAGATACATTTTTATGGTGTTTTTGAGTGCTGTTTTCTCGTGTGTCCTGATAACGGGTACAACGGAGAAAAAACTTTCGTCGGAATGTCGTTATTTTGCCGCTTCGCCCGAACAAGAAAGGGATATGATTGCAGAACTTTTGTTGGAGGATATTTCCGGCAAACTTTCAAAGGACGGTGTCGTAACGGATTTTCTTGTAAAACCTGACAGTCAACTTCGCAATAAAAAACTTCGTGAATACATTCAGAGACAGTATTTTAACGGTTATTGGAGTAAATATCAACTCGGTATTTCGGTTGAAGAGTTGCCCTTAGGCGGACAATTCAGCGATATAGAAGGTGATTTTGCCAAAACGGTCAACAATCTTGCGGTAGAAATCAACGGAACGGGTTTTTATTACGCTGACAAGCCTGACGGTTCGGCTAATTATCTTGCGCCTTTCAGGTATTCGCTTAACGGCAAAACGTATTTTATCTGCATAACGCTTGAACAAAAATCCGTGCCTCAGGAGTTGGGTTATCCCGAACTTTTGGTGGAAGACGGTTTAAAGAAGCCGGCAATGAGCGGTTTTGACCATGCAAAATATCGTAAAGGCAGACGTATATCTCAGGACGGCGGTTTTCCGTACGATTTTTCTGACGAGGTTTTTCTTTCGGCGTTTAAGGACAAAAACGATACGATAGCCGTTACGGAATTTTCTGACTATATTCACACCGTTTATCGTAGCGGAGATGTTACGACGGTGGTTTCGAGAAAACAACTTTCGTTTTTGGAAGCGGTAACGCAGTTTGCGTATTTGTTCATCATTTATATTTTGGTGATGTTGTCGGTTGTGGTGATAAGGCTTTTTGTCAATCATAACACTGATTACCGTTATCAGATAAAAACGAGACTTATAGTTTCGGTAACCTTTATTCTTATGCTTTCGTTAGCCTTTATTTGTGCGGGAACGGTTTATATGAACATTCACCGTTTCAGAGAAAACAATACGCAAAGCATTGACGAAAAGGTTAAAAGCGTGTATATGGAACTTCAACGCAGTTGTGCTGACACGACGGCATTTCAGACGGATTGGGATCCTAACTACAATTCGTCGATGGACGAATATTTGATAACGCTTTCGCACATATTTTTTATTGACATCAACCTTTACGGTGAGGACGGATTGTTGATAGCAAGTTCGCGTCCTGAAATTTTCAAGCAAGGGCTTATAAGTTCGCGAATGAATGCTAAGGCGTTGCAAGAATTTGTGATTCAGAGCAAGTCTAATTATATTCAGCAGGAGAAAATCGGAAAAATGACTTATGCTTCGGCGTATATTCCGTTTTATAATTCTTCTGACAGACTTACAGCGTATATTAATCTTCCGTATTTTACAAAGCCGGAAGTTTTGCAAAAGGAACTCGGAACTCTGATTGTTTCAATCGTGAATTTTTATGTTCTTTTGTTGATGATTTCGGTTGTCTTGGCGGTGATTATTTCAGAAAGAATTGTTCAGCCGATAAAAATGATTCAAAATAAATTTGAGAAAATAGAACTCGGCAAACAGCACGAAAAAATAGAATATAACCGCAAAGACGAGTTAGGACAACTTGTCAGCGAGTATAATAATATGGCGCAAAAGTTGGAAGAGAGTGCTAAACTTTTGGCTCAGGGCGAGCGAGAAAGTGCATGGCGCGAAATGGCAAAACAAATTGCCCACGAGATTAAAAATCCGTTAACGCCTATGAAACTTTCCATTCAGTTTTTGATGCGCAGTAAGGAGAACAACGATGCTGACTTTGACAAAAAACTTGAAAAAGTTTCGGGAACTTTGATTCAGCAAATTGACACTTTGTCGTCTATTGCGACGGGTTTCAGCAATTTTGCCAAAATGCCGAAACCTGACGAACATCCGTTCAACGTTGTAGAGACGTTAAGCAATGTTATTCAGTTGTTTAACAACATCGAAAACATTGACATTTCCTCAGACCTCGGCGGACATGAGGATATAACGATAGTTGCCGACAAGGAACAGATTTCGAGGGTTTTCATCAATTTGATAAAAAATGCGACTCAGGCTATTCCCGAAGGCGTAAAGGGAAAGATACATGTCAGCCTTATTAAAGGAGAAAAACTCGTTATTAAAATTTCTGACAACGGCTGCGGTATTCCCGACGAAATACGCGGAAAACTTTTCACGCCGAGTTTCACGACAAAATCCAGCGGTTCGGGTCTTGGTCTTGCGATGGTCAAAAACATAATTATCAACGCAAAAGGCGATATAACCTTTGAGTCGGAAGTCGGAAAAGGCACAACCTTTATCGTTACTTTGCCGTTAAAATAGTTTGTCCGCTTGTTAGGAGTTTGTTGTAAAAAACGTCTTTATAAATTTCGGTAACGTGAATTATTTCGTTTCCGATGTAAATGCAGTCGTTTTTGTCAACGGATTTTATTTTGTTGACGGCTACTACATACGAGCGGTTGACACGGGTAAAACCGTAGTTTTCTAATTGTTCTTCAACGGCTTTCATGGTCATTAGAGAAATTACGGGTTTTCGTCCGTCTTGAAAAACAAATTTTACGTAATCTTTCAGCCCGCAGACAAAAATGATGTCTTCGGGCTTTATTCTTACTAACATTCCGTCGCTTTTAACAAAAATATCGTTGTCGGAGTTGACAGCGTTTTGCGGTGTTGCGGCGGCATTTTTCATTTCGTACCATTCGAGACATGTTTGAGTTGCTTTCAAAAATTTTGAATAACTTACCGGTTTCAATAAATATCCGGCTGCACTTACGTCGTAACTTTCAAAAGCGTATTGTTTGAATGCCGTCGTGAAAATTATTTTCGTTTTTCCCTGCACTATTTTCGAAAACTCCAAACCGTCCAAATCGGGCATTTGAATATCCAAAAATAAAATATCCGGCGGATTTTTTGAAACTTCCGAAACCGCAGCGACACTATCGGTGTATCCGGCAATGAATTTTAGAAACGGTGTTCTTGAAATGTAGTTTTTTATCAATTCTACTGCCTGAGGTTCATCGTCTATAACAATGCAATTGAGTTCCATAATTTTATCGATGTTTTTTATAAAATTAGACTTCAAAATTAAAAAAAATTTTTTGTTTTGAAAATTAGTTTTTATTTTTGACAATTTTATAATTAGAAGAAAATTAATAAAGCATAACATATAAAAATGGAAAGATTAAAAATAGCAATTCAGAAATCGGGTCGTTTGAGCGACAAGTCGATAGAACTTTTTGAAAAAGCGGGCATCAGTGCCTCTAACAATTCGTCAAGGCTTTTGTTTGCCTCTGCATCGGATTTTCCCGTTGACATTCTTTATTTGAGGGACGACGATATTCCTCAGTGCGTTGCTGACGGCGTAGCTGATGCCGGAATCGTCGGCGAAAACGTTATTTGGGAGTCGGGTCAAAAAGTTGTTACGGCAGAAAAACTCGGCTTCGGAAAATGCAGACTTTCGCTCGCAATTCCAAGAGATACGCAGTATACGGGTTTGGAATGGTTCAACGGCAAAAAAATCGCAACCACTTATCCTAACATCTTGAAAAAAGTTCTTCAAGACAACAACTTAAACGCTGACATTCACGTAATTAACGGCTCTGTTGAAATTTGTCCCGTTATCGGTTTGGCTGACGCTATTTTTGACATTGTTTCAACCGGCAGTACGCTTTTGTCAAACGGACTTGTTGAAAAGGAAAAAATGGTTTACTCTGAGGCGGTTTTAATCAAAAACGAGAATTTAAACGCTGAAAAAGAGCAGATTTTGGAAAAACTTTTGTTCCGTATTCACGCGATAAAAGCCGCAAAATCAAACAAATACATTTTGTTGAATGCTCCGAAAGACAAACTTGACGACATCATAAAATTGTTGCCGGGCATGAAATCTCCGTCCGTTCTTCCTCTTGCTGACAGCGGTTGGGTTTCGGTTCATTCGGTTGTTGAGGAGAATAAGTTTTGGGACATTATCGATCAACTCAGAGCCGCTGGCGCACAAGGTATTTTGGTTGTTCCGATTGAAAAAATGATTTTGTAAAATGTTTGTGATAAATTATACTGACGAGTTTGATTTTTTGAAAAAATCTTCCCGTCCTGCTTCCAAAACCTCTGAAATCGAACCGATTGTCAAAGGCGTTTTAGAACAGGTTAAAAATCAGGGCGACAAGGCGTTAAGAGAATTAACTCTGAAATTTGACGGCTCATGTCCCGAAGATTTTTTGGTCAGTGACGACGAGTTTAAAAAAGCGGAAAAAGAAGTTTCCGAAGACCTTAAAGCCGCAATCAACATTGCTAAAAATAACATCGAAAAATTTCATAAGGCGCAACTTCAAACCGAAATTAAAAAGGTTGAGACTTCAAAAGGTGTTGTTTGTTGGCAAAAAGCGGTCGGAATCGAAAAAGTCGGCATTTATATTCCGGGCGGTAATGCGCCGCTGTTTTCAACGGTTTTGATGTTGGCGATTCCTGCGAAGTTAGCCGGTTGTAAGGAGATTGTATTATGTTCGCCGCCAAGAAGCGGAGGCAGCATTAACAGTGTTGTGCTGTATTGCGCGAAACTTTTGGGCGTTACGAAAGTGTTTAAAATCGGTGGGGCTCAGGCTATTGCGGCAATGGCTTACGGCACGGAAAGTGTTCCGAAAGTTTATAAAATTTTCGGACCGGGAAACCGTTTTGTAACTGTCGCAAAACAACTTGTAAGTTCGTCAGAAACGGCTATTGATATGCCTGCCGGACCGAGTGAGTTGGCTGTTATTGCCGATGAAAACACAAACGCGGTTTATGCTGCGGCAGATTTGCTTAGTCAGTGCGAACACGGCAGTGATTCTCAGGTCGGACTTTTTGTCAGTTCAAAAGACAAAATGACGGAAATTATTGCTGAGGCAGAACGTCAGTTGGAATTGTTACCGAGAAAAGAGTCTGCGAAAAAAAGTTTTGAAAACAGTTTTGCCGTTTTGACGAAGGACGGTTTTGAGGCGGTGAAATTGACGAATCTTTGGGCACCCGAGCATTTGGTTATTAACACGGATAATGCTTTGCAACTCTCTGAAAATGTGGTGAATGCCGGTAGCGTTTTTATCGGAAAATATGCTTGCGAGAGTGCGGGCGATTATGCTTCGGGAACAAACCACACTTTGCCGACTTGCCGTGCAGCAAATGCTTATTCGGGCTTGAATATGGATTCTTTTATGAAGAAAATCACATTTCAAACCATCAGCGAAGAAGGTATTTTTAATATTGGCAATGCAATAGAAACCATGGCAGCCGCCGAGGATTTGTTTGCCCACAAAAACGCAGTTACGGTGAGGTTAAAAAAAAACGGCGTAGGAAATATCATTCACGAGGTTTAACGGACGAGGAATTGGAAAAAGAACTTGCAGATTGCGAGCCGCTTACGGATGATGATTTTCCAGATTTAACAAAAGAAGATTATTCAAGGTTCTGCAATCGGATTCCGATAATTCCTGAAAATTTGCGAAAGTGGTTTGATGAATAATTTGGGAGTACTGACTGCAAATTAAGCCCTGAAAGGGCGACATAGGTTAGCCGGGGGTGTAAACCCCCGGTATAATAATTAAAAATCATGAATTTAGAAAAATTTGTAAGAAAAAATATTTGGGATATGGAGGCGTATTCTGCGGCGCGGGATTTGGTTGCCAAAGGCGATTATATTTTTCTCGATGCTAACGAAAACCCTTATGGAAACTGGAACCGTTATCCCGACCCGTTGCAAATAGACCCGAAAACGCTTTTGTCAAAAATAAAAGGCGTTGAAATTCAGAATATGGTCATGGGCAACGGCAGCGACGAGGTTTTAGATCTTTTGTATAGAGTAAGTTGTAACCCGAAGAAAGACAACGTGTTATCACTTGCACCGAGTTACGGTATGTACTACACTTTGGCGTGTTTGAACGACGTTGAATTTAGGGAAGTTTTGCTTGACGACAATTTTGATTTTAACCCTCAGTGGCTTTTGGACAAGGCGGACGAAAATTCAAAAATGATGATTATTTGTTCGCCTAACAATCCGACGGGTAAAGCCTTCAAGACGGATAAAATTTTGACGTTGTTGAAAAGTTTTAACGGTTTGGTGGTTGTTGACGAGGCTTACAACGATTTTGCGGAAGAAGAAAGTTGCATAAAATATTTGAAGGATTATGACAATTTGGTTGTCATTCAAACGTTTTCAAAGGCTTGGGGCTTGGCTTCGCTGCGTGCGGGCGTGGGTTATATGTCGAAAGAGTTGGCGGCAATCATCAACAAAGTGAAAATGCCGTACAACATGGACGGTTTTACTCAGAAGTCCTTGAATGAGAAGATGTTGGATTTGGACGGTTTTGAAAAGACGGTAAAACTTCTTGTTTCGGAGCGCGAAAGACTTATGAAAAATCTTTCAACGCTGCCGTATATTGAAAAGATATATCCGTCAGACGCAAATTTCTTTATGATAAAAACCGCAAAACACAAAGAGTTGCAGGAGTTTGTCTTGAAAAACGGCATAATTTTGCGTTCAAGACATTCGATGCCGAAATGTCAAAACTGCATAAGGATAACCGTCGGCACACCCGAACAAAACGATTTGCTGTTTGAGGTGATGAAAAAATTTAGCGCATAAACGGCTTGATTTCAATGCACTATATAAAACGTGGATGTAAAAACGTACTATTTTACATCCACGTTGCTCGTTATAGATCCATAAATTAGTTTTTACCATTCTTCATGTAGTTGTGGCAAATATCCTTTTACAGCCATAGAATCTTTAATATCTTGTAGTATACTATCAGTAATATCATAATAATAGTATTCATATCGTATAACATTATCCCTAATATGTTTAATTGATGTTAATGGGATACTGCATTTTGAGATAATAAGACTCGTATCTTTATTATCATCAGGAACACACCATATAAGTATGGTTGAGTCTATATAAACAAAACTCTTATCATGTTGTTTTCTTATATCAACGAGTTCAATACTATCGTTAACTCCGCATATACTCCAATAGTTTTCTTTCAAAGTTAAATCATATTGTGTATGATTTTTGAGATAATATTCAGTGTATATTATTGGTTCAGCATCCTTACCTATACAAGAATGTATGAAACAGCACATTAAAAATATCAGTTTTTTCATAGCGTTGTTTAAAAAATACTTTTATTTTGCATTTTGTTCCAATAACTATTAGACACAGGAATTACACTTATTGCAATTTCTCCACTTCCAAAATTGTTGAAATATACTCGACCACGATAAATTCTTTCTATCGGATAATCATCAAAATAATTTATAGTCATATTGCCTAAATACAAGTCTGAGGGAGAGTATGAATAAGTAAAACTTACCTCTTGTTGGTTTGTATTTGAGGCATTCAATTCTCCATTTATACCCAAATCTGCAAATTTTTTCCACTCGGCCGTTATTCCTAATTTTCCACTTATTGCCTTCGTTTGTGAATACTTTACTGTCTTACTAAAAGTTTTGCCGGCGTCTTTATGTTCTAAAAATATCATTATATACTTACTTGTTGCATCTTGCTTAATATCCCATCTTTCCAACCTTGTATCCTTTCCATGTTCCATTGGATAATACCATTTTGATTTTGTCTTTTCTTTATCAAGAGTATAGGTATATTTCGAATGATGCCCAAAAAATGTGGAATGTTGGTACGATTCGTTGATATAAAAATCATATAAGTCTTCTGGCTTTACGTAAAGTATTATTGCTCTTGATTCCACGAGGGTAGATATAGCGTTTTTCTCAATGAAAATTTTAAACTTAAAATATACACCGTTCAACAGATTTTTCAATACTTGTTCTCGTGTTAATGATGATTTCTTATTTGTAGTTGATTTTTCGAAGACATGTTCATCAGATGCCGTTGATTCATAATCATCGAAACCGTCAGGATGAAGTCGTATTCTGAAAATACAATCCTTAACATCAGACCTCATTGTGGATTTATTATCGTCTAAACTCGTCCAATTATAGTACATAATGGTTCGTGTAGCATTTGTTTGTTTCTTAGAAATATTATAAGCATTTAATAAATCATTTTCCAAATTGTTTTGCGGAAAATAACCTGTTAGTGTGTGTGAGACTGAATAATTATCATAACCACTTGTTTTAGCAATTGATTTGCGTATTAGATTCGGATTAAATATGTCATCAACATACTCATATTTACCATTTAAAATTGAATTGTTCATACTCTTGGAAAGCCCTGTACTCTTTCTAATGCTTGAACTTTCTGTTACTACTAATAAATGATATGCGGGAATTTCATCAGCAGCAAGTGTATCGACAATATCTCCGTCAAAAAATAAATTATATTCATTTAATATAGGTAGTTCATCATCTTCGTCTATATTTTCAACTCTATTTCCCAAAAGTTCAGGAAAATGAATATTTAAGAGTGGTACTATTGTTTCAATTGCAGATAAAACCTCTTCATCATCTGCGTATTGTGCTAATATGTTTTCAAAAGTCAATCCATTAATTAATTCATTTTTAACCAATGGGTAGAATACATTATAATTATTGTCAATTTTTTCTAATGCTTTATTCTTTAAAAACAACCTTACATCTTTGTTTCTGGCTACTGCTTTTGACAATATTACAGAAAACTGTTTAAGATACTTGTTTTTTTGAGCACACATCAATTCTGCATCTTGCTCTGATACGCTGTTAATCATTGGTTCATTTGTTAAATCTGGGGTAGAGTCTATTTTTTCGTTACATGATGAAACGAAAATCATACAACCCATAAATAATTTTGTTATTCTTTTCATTTTATATGCAATTATATTTTAAAATTTTTGACAAAATTAAACGATGTTTGATTAATCTACAATACTATAAAATGAGTATAATGTATAGTAAAGAATACCTTTTTTTAGGTAGATGGAATATTAACAACAATTGAAATTATGCAAGAACATACAACTTAGCGCAAAATTTACCTCATAATCACTTCCGCTGAAATCATATTCGAGGCAGCCCCGAAAGCGATACACTGCCTCGAATATTGAATTGAAAATCTTTTTATCCTGACGTCAATTCCGATAGAAAAACCCGGAAACGGCGACATTTCAGAAATATATAAATCGTTGTGAGCCAAAAAGTTGAATCCGCCTTTCAAAGAAACTGCCTTTTCAGGGAAAATCTCCGCCGAAATTATAAAATGGTCAGCAAACGAGGTTAAAAAATCATCGTCAAGTTTCGGCTTTTGAAGATTGTGAGCCGTCAGAGAAAACCTTAAAGGCGCGTGTTCAAGAGTTTTTGAAATTGCAAACCGCAAATCCGAGGGTAATTTTTCGCGGGTGTTTTCGGTGTAGGTCTTTATCTGAAAGCCCAAATTCATCGCCGTTAGAGCAAATGTAATTTTTTGATTTTTAAGGTCGTATAAAAGTCCGAAGTCAAAACATAAACCGTTGGACTTATAAGTTTCCATTTTAGAAAATATTGTTTTCATCGTTACGCCCGCCCTAAAATTTTTTAAAAATTCGCGGCTTGACGATATTGCGAAAACGTGGTCTTTGCAAGTGAAATTTCCGAGTTCGTTAGCGGCTTCGTCGGTCAGAAGAAAATCCCCGTAGTCGAAAAATTCAACATAGCCTGAAAGCATCGTTTTAGAGCAAATCTTTCCGCTGAAAACCGCTGTGCCGTATTTTATATCGCTGACGTATGAGGTATAATTCAACGCAACTGTCAGATTATCAAGGCTGTCGATTAATGCCGGATTTGATGTTAGTGAGTTTGTCCCCTTGATGTCAACGGACGGAATATAGCCGCCTAATGCTGCGTAATTGCTTGACATATTGAGGTTTAAGAACGGAAAAACGCTTTCTCCGCCGAGTTGTGCGGAGGAAGTTTTTAGCGTTAAGACAAAAAGTATTATGGTAAATAAAAATTTCATGCTGCAAAATTCTTAATTTTTTTTCAATATAAATTGTATTTTTTGAAAGAAAACCGTATTTTTGTAAAAAAATTTTGGCTATGATAGAGGTTGACAATAATATAACTTGTGAGGAATTGCGAAAAAAAGTTTTAGAAATTATTTCCGGAATTTCTGATGTTTCGTTGCTCGAAAAGATTTTGGGCGTAGCGGAAGAGGTTGACTATGATGAAGACGATTTTGAGTGGTTCGGAACGTCAAAATATAGTCCGCAAACTTACGAAGAGGCTATGGAACGCATTATAAAGGCTGAAAATGATTTTCAAAACGGTCAAAAGAATTTTGTACCGTTAGATGACGTAATTAAAGAATCTTATAAACGGATTAGGAAATATGCCGATTGTTATGTCTAAGAAAACCCTGATAATCAAAAATTTAGATAAAATGAAAAAACTTTACTCCATATTATTTGCGGCGTTAATTTTATCCGCCTGCAACAGAGTTCAAAACGGCGGCGACAACGGTGTCGAAGTTATCGAATACCCCGCCGAAGATATTGTAAATCAGGACGAAGTGAAATTGTCCGACGATTTCTATTTGAATCAGGTAGACCAAAGTAACGCTAACGACCTCGCAAGGTTTTTAGCAGGTAAACCCGTTGATAAATACGCTAATTTGCAGAATACCGACTTCTATAAAGCATATTCTTTAAAAACCGCTCAACAATGGGAAGACCTGACTACCAAAACGTTAAACCCGATAAAAAAATGGTGCAAAGAAAATATCAACGAATTTTCGTCGGATACTTCGTGCCTTTTTTACCCTTTCGGAGGTCCTGATTTGATTTTTGCCATGACATTTTTCCCGAATGCCGGCGACTATATTTTGCAAGGTCTTGAAAATCCGGGAAAATTGGCAGAGCCTGATAAAATTTCAGAGCCGAAAATTCATGCTTATTTGGATTCGCTTTTGTATTCGTTCAGATATTTGACGAGGTTCGGTTTTTTTGTTGCGGGACAAATGCAATCAGGTTTCAAAAACGAACATTTGAACGGAACTCTGCATCTTGCACTTTACACTTTGGCAATGGAAAATTGCATTATTACAAATTATCGCGACATTTATCTTGACAATCGCGGCAACATTACCGAGGCTGACGGCACCGAAACAAAACACCCTTACGGTTGGGAAATCGTCTTTAAAAAAGACGGCGATAAAAAACCGCGAACCGTCAAATATTTCAGAATGGACACTTCCGACCCGCCGCTGATGGGAAAAATGGAGTTTCCTTTTTTCATAAATTCGTTTAAGGAAAAAGTTTGCTATCTGAAATCCGCTTCGTATCTTTTGCAAAGCGTTGAGTTTAAAATTATGCAGAAACTCGTTGTAGACCAGTGCGATAAGATACTTCAAGACGAAAGCGGTTTGGCTTACGCAAAACTCAAAAAAGACTATGACGTAAAACTTTTCGGAACGTATACGCGTCCGTTGAAAGTATTTTCGATTTTCAAGCAGGAAGATTTGAAAGAGGCGTTAGCGGCGAAAAATTCTCAGCCTTTGCCTTTTAAAATCGGTTACGCCTCGCAGTTGAACGAATCCGTTTTGATGGCTTGTTCGAGAAAAACCGCCGACAGCCCCGTTGAAGAGGTAAAACCTTCAAAACCTGTTGTTTACACCAAAGATACGGTGTATAAAGTTCAGTTTAGAGTTTCGTGGAAAAAACTCCCCGAAAGCGACTTCGCAGGCTTGCAAGAGGTTGATTATTACACTGATAACAGTGCGTATAAGTATACTTCCGGCAACTTTAAGACAGAACAGGAATGTAAAGAATACTTACCGAAAGTAAGAGCCAAAGGCTTTACTGACGCATTTATTGTTAAATTTTACTCAGGAAAACGCATAAAATAATGAAAGCCAGATTATTATTCATAGACCGCGACGGCACAATCATTGACGAGCCGCCTGTTGATTATCAAGTAGATAAGTTAGAAAAATTCCGTTTTAAGGACGGGGCGATAACTTCGCTTGAAAAAATCCGCCGTTATACAAACTTTAAGTTTGTTATGGCTACAAATCAGGACGGTTTGGGGACTGACAGTTTCCCCGAAGAAACTTTTTGGCCTTATCAAAACCTTATGTTACAGACACTTGAAAGTGTCGGCGTAAAGTTTGACGATATTTTGATTGACCGCAGTTTTGAAAACAATCCGCTACCGACCCGCAAACCCGGCGTTGAAATGATGCGGAAATATATTGACGACAAAGATAATTTTTCGTTAGAAGAATCGTTAGTTATAGGGGATAGAGAAACGGACGTTATCTTGGCAAAAAATCTCGGCTGCAAGGCTGTTTTTCTTGGTGACAAACTCTCGGAAGACCTTGAAAAACACTGTCTTATAAAAGCAAAAAACTGGACTCAGGCAGAACGCGCAATAATTTCGTACAATAACGTTATTAAAATTAAACGCGACACTAAGGAAACAAAAATTGACTTAAAACTTTATCCCGGAAATCCTGAAATTAAACATGTTGATACGGGTGTTAAGTTCTTCGACCACATGCTGTTACAGTTGCCGGTTCACGGTTGTTTCGGCTTGGACTTGGTTTGTAAAGGCGATTTGGAAGTTGACGAACACCACACGATAGAAGACGTTGCAATAGCCTTAGGTTCAGCGGTTTACGAATTGTGGAGAGAAAGAAAACTCATCGGACGTTATGGTTTTGAATTTAACCTGACGATGGATGATTGTTTGGCTTCGGTTGCGACGGATTTAGGCGGCAGACCGTGGTTGGTTTTTCAGGCGGATTTCTTCCGTGAAAAAATCGGCGATTTCCCCACGGAAATGATTTATCACTTTTTTAAATCTTTTGCCGACAATGCAAAATGCAATCTTAACATCAAGGCGACGGGTCAAAACGAACATCACAAACTCGAAGGCATTTTCAAAGCCCTCGCTAAATGCTTGAAACAGGCTGTAAGTTACGACTTTACGTTGCAAACAATTCCGTCGTCAAAAGGGGTGTTATAAAAATAAAGAGAAAAGGAGAAAATGATTAACGGCAAAAAAATAGGTGTTGTTTTACCGGCGTATAATGCGGAAAAAACTTTGGAACAGACTTACGCCGAAATTCCTTTCGACATTGTTGACGAGGTAATTTTGACGGACGACTGTTCGCATGACGACACGGTGAAAGTGGCAAGAAAACTTGGCATTCAGCATATTATAGTTCACGAAAAAAACCGTGGCTACGGGGGAAATCAAAAGTCGTGTTACAAAAAGGCTTTGGAACTCGGTTGCGACATTGTCGTAATGTTACACCCTGATTATCAGTATACTCCGAAGTTGTTGCGCCCGATGTGCTATACGATTGCCGACGGCGTTTATCCCGTTATTATTGCGTCAAGAATTTTGGGAAAAGGCGCGAGAAAAGGCGGAATGCCGCTTTATAAATATATTTCTAACCGTTTTCTGACGTTTTTTCAGAACGTGATGATGCGGCAGAAACTCTCTGAATATCATACTGGTTACAGGGCTTTTTCGAGGGAAGTTATCGAAAAACTCAATTTGGACGAAGACAGCGATGATTTTGTTTTTGACAATCAGATGTTGGCTCAGATTTTTTTTGCGGGTTACGAAATCGCAGAAATCACTTGTCCGACAAAATATTTTAAAGAGGCTTCGAGCATAAACTTTAAACGCAGCGTAAAATACGGACTCGGAGTAATGGCAACGGCAATGAAGTATTTTTTTAACAAAATAGGACTTGTACATTCAAAAATTTTTTATAAAAAATAGGGAAAATGAAACTGAAAATTAACCATATTTTTATTTTACTTTTTTTGCTGACGGGACTGAATTTGAGTGCTCAAAACGCTGATTCAGTGTCCCAAAAATCTATTTTTGATACCGTTAAGCAGGGCTGCGACAGTATTTTTATCGTTTCTGACATCGTAATTTACGGCAACAAAAAAACCAAGGATAAAATCATTTTGCGGGAACTTGAATTTAAACTCGGTGATACGCTTGACATGTCAAAAATTCAACGGATTTTAGAAAAAAGTACACAAAACTTGGATAAAACTTCGCTTTTCAATTATGTAACTTTGACATATCAGCCCACGGAAGGGTTTAATTCGTTTTTGATTAACATTGCCGTTGAAGAGCGTTGGTACATTTGGCCTCAGGTTGATATTGCACCGCATAACGGCAATCTTAACGAATGGCTCAGAGACCCGGATTTCGGCAAAATAGATTATTCTTTCGGCGTTAAAAGGTATAATTTTAGGGGTATGAAAGAGTCTGTTTTTTTGGATTTTCGTCGCGGTTTCAACAATATAACGCAAATCGGTTACAACGACATTGCAATCGAAAAGTCAAGAAAAAATCTTTTGAGTTTTTTGGTTCAGATTCATAAGCGTAAATCCGGCGTTTTGAGAATTACTGACAATAAGGCAAAGTACATTGATTTTGAGGGCGTTGACAAAGCCTTCAAGGAGTATAAGTACGAAATAATGTACACATACCGTCCTAAAATAAACATAAAAAATAATTTTTCGGTAAGTTATACGGATTCCAAAATTCATGATTCGGTTGCTTTTTATAATCCTGATTATTTCGGGGACGGAAAAACGAGAATCGAAGCGGTGAATCTTTCGTATAGTTTTCAGTACGACAAACGCAATTCGAGTTATTATCCTTTGGAA
Source organism: Bacteroidales bacterium (assembly GCA_017417315.1). GTDB lineage: Bacteria > Bacteroidota > Bacteroidia > Bacteroidales > UBA3824 > UBA3824. The sequence continues at coordinate 24,997 of JAFPZK010000084.1, read as the reverse complement.
GGAGAATTTTTCAGGGTAGTTTTGCGCAAAAACGGTTTGTTTTCCAAGGATATTGACACTTACAAAGGCACGCTCGATATGCGTGTTTACCGTGAACTTTGTCCGCGAATGTATTTTGCATCGCAAGTTTACGGTGTGATTTGCAGCGATTTTACGCCGTTTTATTTCCGCGAAACAATCGGCGCAAAACCGAATGTCGTACCCGGTTATGAAAAACGTCAGATTTCTGCAACGAGGTTGGCATACATTCAGACCTCGTACAAGTTTGAACTCCTGAAAACTCATATTTTGGAAATAAAACGGCTCAATATTCCTAAATTCAACAAGATACATTATGCTTTGTATTTCAATTTCTTTGCTAACAGCGGGCTTGCAAGCAGAGAAGCCTCTGATGCAGAAGATTTAAACAAAATGAACGGCTCGTATCTCGGTGCAATAGGAGCGGGGATTGATTTCGTAACTTATTATGACAGAGTGTTAAGCGTCTATTATACCAAAAACGTTCAGGGCGACGGATATTTAGGAATCGGAATAAGAGCGGCATTTTAAGAATTGACAATTGACAGTTGACAATTTATAATTCATAATTTTTGAAAAATGAGGGTTGCGATATTTGGAAGAAAATTTTCGGAAGGTTTCAATAAAAACATTTATAAAATTTTTGAAACCTTAAACCGTAACGGTTGCGAAATTTTCGTTTTTGAGGAGTATCTTAGTTATATTGTTGAACATCTGTATTTTACGCCAAAAATTGCAGGAACTTTCAACAATAGTTTCACTATGCCCGAAAATCTTGACGTATTGATGAGTATAGGCGGCGACGGTACGATGTTGGAAAGCGTTATTTATGCCGTCGCAGCCGACATTCCCGTTGTCGGAATCAACAGCGGGCGTTTAGGATTTTTGGCTCAGGTTTCTGACGATACGCTTCAAAACGCGCTTACTGAAATCCTTGCAAACGATTATACCGTCGAAAACCGTGCCTTAATCGAAGTTACCTCGTCAAGCGGACGGTTCGGAAACCTCAACATAGCCTTAAACGAAGTTACGATTATGAGGGTTAACACGAGTTCTATGATTTCGGTCAATGTCTATATCAACGATGAGTTTTTCAATACTTATTGGGCTGACGGATTGATAATTGCGACACCTACCGGCAGTACGGCGTATTCACTGAGCGCGGGCGGACCGATTATAATTCCGGGTAGCGGAAATTTTGTGATGACACCCGTTTCGCCGCATACGCTTTCGGTACGTCCGATTGTCATAAGCGACGATTATGTTTTGAGAATCAAGGCTCAGGGCAGAGAAAATAATTATCTTGCAAGTTTGGATTACAGACAGGCTTGCGTGCCATTTGAAGAGGAATTGGTGTTAAAAAAGTCAACAAAAAAGTTAAAACTTATTAAATTACACAATACTAATTTTTATAATACGTTAAGAAATAAACTGCTGTGGGGTTTGGACAAGAGAAATTAAACTTTTTTTAAAAAAATATGAAGAATTATATGAAAACAACTGTGATGCTTTTAGCGTTTGTCTTGTTTGCTGGTTTTGCATACGGACAAAGAGGTATGGCTAAGCATGTAGTTTACGGAGGAGTGGGCGGCAATATGTTTTTCGGCGACCTCGGAGGCTCGGAAAATGCCGGTCATGCGTTCAGCGATTTTGACGTTAATTCATTGCGCCCGTCTTTTACGCTCGGTTACGAGTACCGTTTTTACAGAAACCTTTCCGTGAGGCTCGGTACGGTGATTTCGAGGGTTGCCGGTGATGACGCTAACTCGAAAAATGAGGCGCGTAAGGCGAGAAATCTTAATTTCAGAAGTAATATCGTTACTTTTGGTTTTAATATCGATTATTATCTTGTACCAGAGGGTAGTTATCATAGCAATATGACTGCGGGAGATCGTTTTTCTATGTATTTTACGACGGGTTTCAGTGCTTTCAAATTTAATCCGCAGGGTTCTTTGGACGGTCAATGGTATGATTTGCAACCTCTATGCACCGAAGGTCAGGGTTCTAATTATAGTTATAAACAACAACTTAACGGTATTTCGTATGTGTATACAACCGAAAGTAAGCCGTATAGTCTTACCGCTTTTGAAATACCTGTCGGTTTAGGTTTCAATTTTATGGTTGACAGCAGAATTACGGTTGGTTTGGAACTCGGCGTACATTTTACGACAACCGATTATATTGACGATTGTTCGGGTTATTATTTCAATTGGAGCGATGCCGGTTTGGAGCCTCCGAGTGATATGACTAATAAGTTAGCAAATAAAAGAGAGAATAAAGCGTTAAAAACCGGAGAAAAACGCGGAAATTCAGGTTATAACGATGCATACGTTACGGCACTTATAATTGCACGATACAAATTACCGTCTTTCTCATCAGGCAGAAGATAATTTGTACGATAAAATTTTTTTGATAACACACTATAAATTAGTGTGTTATTTTTTTTGTATAAAAATTCTAAAAAAAAACGAAAAAAATGAAATTTTTTTTCTCAAAACGGATACGTTGTAAGGAAAAAAATGCTACATTTGCACCCGAAAACGTTGAAACATGAAATAAAAAAAATATAAATTATTATTATGAAAAAAACGATTGTTTTATTACTTCTTGCGATTTTTTCCGTAGGCACGGTGAGTGCGCAAAGAACGAGTTGGAAAGATTCAAGGCACAGTATTTATTTAGGCGGAGGTCTCAATTGGTTTAACGGTGATATTGACCCGACTAACGGTGGTGAAGACGGACCTTCTTTCAAATTATTGAAAAATGGTAGTTGTTCGTTTACAGCCGGATACAAATACAAATTGTCAGAACGTTTTTCGTTTAGATTATCTGCTTTGTATTCTAAAATCACCGGTGATGATGCTGATAGTAAAGATTTGAGTCATCAGAAAAGAGGCGTTAATTTTGTAAGCCACTCTTTTGAATTTGATGCTAACCTTGACTTCTATTTCATCAAAGAGAAAGAAAAAGCAAAATATCATTTTTGGGACAGATGGTCTTCGTACATTTTTGTCGGCGCAGGTCTTCTTACTTATAATCCGAAATGGAACGGTAACAATGTCGGCAGCGTTAAAAAAGGCGACAAACTCCGTGATTTGAAAACAGAAACGGTTGGTTATCACAAAGCAACTTTGGCAGTTCCGGGTGGTTTAGGTTTGAAGTTCTTAATCACCAAGAAAGTTAGCCTCGGTATGGAGTTAGCAGTACGCTATACGACTTCTGACCATATTGATGACCTTCACGGTTTTTATAATTTTGAAACCCAAGGTGCAAAAGACCTTAATTTTGCAGGTGCTTCGCAAGGAGCAAGAAGAGGCGGTGACGGACACAACGATTGGTATTCAACTCTTCTTTTTAACCTCGGTATCAAATTCGGCGGAGCAAAACCTCCTATGATTCACTTCTACCACAGACCAAAATATTATTAGTAATAAGGTTGAAACAACTGACAAAAAAAAGACCGGCATTTTTTTATGTCGGTCTTTTTTTTGATTGATTATCAATGTAGCAATTTCTTTTCCGTCGTGAAACTTGAAGCGGGAAGTCCTGCACTATTATAAAGCGACGGTTCTTTGTAATAATTTTTCCAACAATATCTTACGTTTTTCGGTGTTACAACCTTCGAAGAATATACGATGATTTTGTTTTTATCAACGATTTCTGCTTCTGCTTGATAGTAAACACCTTTGAGGTCAGAAATCTCAAAATCGTTAAGTTTTGCGCCCCTTACCATAAGACCGCCTGCAACGTTGTTAAAAGTTATTGTTACGGTATCTTTCGTGATACTCATGTTGTTGTATATCGGACCCATTGCGATACGCGGTTTGTTGTATAAATCGTTTAACGCCAATGCAGCAAGTCTTTCGCCCGCTTCTTTTTTGTATGCGGGACGTATTGATTCTTTTCTGCCAAAATCCATAAGACAAGCCATTCCCGAATTTGAAATTGATGACAACGCCCTGCGCTGAGCCTCCCTGATTTCAGCAGAATAAACGTCTTTGCCGTAATCATACGGAGCGATTTGAGCGTAATAAAACTTCATGTCAGAGGTTTTGAAAGCATCTCTTAAACAATGTGCTAACTGAGGCAGAAGTTTTACGTATTCGCCTGCTTTTCCGATATTGCTTTCGCCGTGATACCAAATAGTTCCGGCAATTTTATACGGTGCAATCGGGTTTATCATTGCGTTATAAACACCTTCAATTGTTTTGTTGTCGGTAGTGATGTCTATTTTAGGACGAGAAAAAAACTCGTTGATTTTGTGGTCATAAAGATAAACGTAACCGTTGTAATATTCGCCCGTAGGCATATATTTCCAATTTCCGGCAATATAAATCGCGTTTTCTTCATCGTCTTCGGGATAAATTTTCATCTCGCTGGCACGTCCGTAAATGCCGCCTTTGAAGTACGAGTCAACAATTCTTATCGCTAAAAGCATTTCACCTGCTTTTACGAGGCTTCCGTCAACGGTATAGATACGCTCTTGTGTCCATTTGTTTTCGCCCCATGTGGCACCGACTTTTACTCCGTTGACAAACGTTTCGTCCATATCGTCAATAAGTCCGAGCGAAAGCGTGAGTTTTTTGCCTTCCCATTCCTTGGGAATATCTATCCAACGTCTGAACCAAATTGAACCGTCAAAATTCTTTAAAGCCGGTTCTTCGTCAATGTAACACGGAAGTCTCATGATATTCCATTTGGAATCATCGCAAAAAAGTTTGGCACAGTCTATATCGTGCAAATCATGTTCTTTTTCTGACACGAGGTCGCTAATCAGAATTTTAGGGTGTGTGGCTATCCATGCGTGGTAACTGTCCCTTAACGGCAAAAGCATTTCGTATTGAGTAACTTTTTGGTGTAATTCAGGGATTTTTTTCAGGTAATCCTTAGCAATCCAACTCTCACAGATGCTTTCTACGCTACAAGCACTGATTATGCCTATCGGAATACCTGTTTCAGCATAAATTTTATGCGCAAAGCAATATGCCACCGCGCTTATTTTAGAGGCATTCGACTTGTTGACATCAATCCACGAACCTTCAAAATCGGTTTCTTGATAGAAAGATTCTCTTTGAGGGATATTGATGAATCTGATGTCTTCGTTGCCGAGATTTTGGATTATCTTGTAGCCGCCTAAGACTGTATCTTGCAATCCTTTTCCCGTAAGCGGCATTGCCATATTTCCGCCGCCGGCGGCAAGCCAAACCTCGCCGATGAGTACGTTTTGTATTACGATTTTGTTTTTGCCTTGTATTTCAATGGTATACGGACCACCGTGTTCAGGCGTTTGGATATGTATTATCCATTTGCCCATACCGTTTGCGGTTGTAGTTGCCGTTTTGCCCCAAGAGGCGGTGATTTCGATTTTTTCGCCGGCGGTTGCAAAACCGAAAATCGGACATTTGCTGTTTTGTTGCAGAACCATGTTGTCTCCGAAAATATGCGGAAGACTGACATCTGCCTTAGTCTTATACGCCGTTAACGAAAATAGCAGTGTTAATAGCCAAAAAACTGTTTTCTTCATTTCTTTTTCAGGTAAAAATTGTGTTATTATTTTTCAATTAACTTCTTTTCGGTAGTAAACGAAGAGGCGGGAAAACCTTCCTTATTGAAAAGCGACGGTTTTTCTATCCAACCTTTGTAAGCGTAACGCACGTTTTTAGGTGCTTTACATTCTATCGGAGCGGTTACTATAATTTTGTCTCCGGCGATTTCAGCCTCTGCCTCGTAAGCGTTGCCTTTTGTGTCCAAAACTTCAAAGCCGGTAAGTTTGCCGCCCTTGCATACAAGACCGCTTCCGGTGTGCGAAAACGAGAGTTGTATTTCGTTTTTCATAATTGTCATCGAAACGTATTCCGGACCCATAGTTTCCTGAGGTTTGTTGTACAAATCGTTCAAAGCCCATGCCGCAAATCTTGCTGCAACGGTCTTTTTGTCGAGGGCGTTATAACTCGAAAACACACCCAAATCCATCAGCGGTACCATTCCTGAGTTAGGAATCAGATATTGACAACGGCGTTGTGCCTCACGCATATATTGCGAATTGTCGGCTTGCAGACCGTTTGGCGGCATTTGACTGTAATAAAACTTCAGATTCGGATTGCCTGCCGTTTCGCGCCAATTTGCAACCATTGCTGGAAAAAGTTTTAAATATTCTTCCGCTCTTCCGACATTGGTTTCGCCCTGAGAAAAAATAATTCCCGTCACCGTATATTTAAAAACGGGATAAATCATACTGTTGTATAGTGCCGAAATGGTTTTCATGTTCAGCGATACCGACACGTTAGGACGGTTGTAGTAGTCAAGTTTTTTATAGTCGTAACTATAATAAACGTTGTTGTAAAGTTCTGCCGTCGGGAGATATTTCCATTCACCTGCAATGCTTATTGCTTTGTCTTCTTGCCCCTCAGGGTATATGCACATAGACTCTTTTACGCCGCAAATTCCGCCGCCGTTGCCGCCGTCAATAACTCTTACGGCAATCAAAAGGTCGTTGCCTCGGATAATGGAATTAGGAATTTCGTATTTTCTTTCAAAATTCCATTTGCCGTCTTCAAGCGTTTCGCCGACTTTTTCTCCGTTAACATACGTAATGTCCATATCGTCAATGGGACCTAAGGATAAAATGAGTTTTTTGTCAAGCCATTCCGCCGGCAAATTCACCCATTTTCTAAACCATACGATACCGTCAAAAGGACCTAAACCGTCAGAATTGTCCATGTAACAAGGCAGTTTCATTTTTTTCCAGCGGCTGTCATCAAAAGAAAGACGGCAGACATCTTTGTCGTAAAAGTCAACGCCTTCAAAAGGTTTTGCCCAATTCTTGGTTGAAAGAATGATTTTTCTGTGACTTTTAATCCAATCGTTGAGACTGTTTTGAAGCGGTTTGCAACGTTCAAATTCTGAAATTTGGTTTTTTAGAGACGGAATTAGTTTTAAGGCTTCTAAGTCAGCCCAACATTCGGTATAACTTCCCGTCCAGCAAATTTGAATTATTCCGATTGGAATTTTGAGTTCCTGATACAATTTTTTTGCGAACAGATATGCCTGAGCGCTGATATTGTCTGCTCCCGCCGGCGCACATTTATACCACCAGCAGTTAGCATCGTCTTCCTTGTTGAAAGACGGTTTTTGCTGAATGATTGTAATCCTGATGTCTTCTTCGGTGCAGTTGTCAATAATTTCGCGGCTGTCCTTTATTACGTCGTGAGGCGGCCAGCCCGAAAGCGGGATTTCCATATTGGTAGTCCCGGAGGTAATCCAAACCTCACCGATTAATATATCATTGAGGCGGATATGGTTTTTTCCGATAAAATCAATGGTGTAAGGTCCGCCCGCTTTCGGTGTTTGAACTTTTACCGACCAATTTCCTGAGGCATCGGCGGTTGTTTTTTCCTCCACGTCCCAAGAGGTTTTTACGGTGATGTCTTCAAATGGAGAACTCTTACCCCAAAGGGTGCATAATGTTTTCTGCTGCAAAACCATTCTGCTTGCCAAAATGTGCGGCAGTGTTATGTTTGCATTAGCGTATAATGCTGAAAGCAATGCAATTATTACTATAAAGGTTTTTTTCAAATTCATGATTAATAGTTTTTATGTTTAAATAAAAGGATTAAATATATTTGTTACAAATTTTATTCCACCCTATCTTTTTTACCATATTTTATGATTATGGCTTTTGACGGCTCGCTTTCAACATGGTAACGGTTGAAAGAGGTTATTTTGTAAGTATAGTATTTTTTTCTTCCGAAAAGCGATTTGCCTTTTGTAAAAAGTCTTAAATCACAATTATCCGTGAATTTTAAGAAATTTTTCGGTGAAGGTTTAAAATTAGGATTTTTGCCTTTTACGCGGTAAATAGAGTAAAAGACGGCAGTGTCGGCGGCAGGAAGTTTGCCTTTGTTTTCCCGCCAATAGACTAAGTATTGTTTGTTTGTCTTTATCATATTGACATCAGGCACCGGCGGACGGTTTTCAATCCATGCCATAAGAGGCTGCATAACCTCGGTTTTAAAGCATTTATTTTTAACGTTCTGAACCATCGACATCGGATTTTTTACAATTGTCGTGCTGCGGTAAACGATAACGCCTTGAACGTTAGGATATTTTCTCGTGATGAAGATTTGGTTCGGAATTTCGTTAGCATCTTCCCAACCGACGGCGTTAGACTCCTGATTATAAGCACCTAAGCCGATATAAATATTTCGTCCGAAGGCATGGTCGTTCCACCATTTTACAACGCTTTCAAACTTGTTGTATTGATGATTGATATTCCAATAAATCTGCGGTGCGGCATAATCCACCCAACCGTTTTTGAGCCACGTCAACACGTCTGCATAGAGATAATCGTATGCTGAAAGCGAATTTGTCGGGCTTCCGTCAGGGTCTTCACGCTTGTTGCGCCAAACGCCTGCCGGTCCTACGCCGAATTTTATCCACGGTTTTACCTCTTTTATCGCTTTGTAGGCATCGCGCATAAAGACGTTGATGTTGTTTCTGCGCCAGTCGGCTTTATTGGTGAAGTTGCCTTTATATTTTTGAAACGTAGCATTGTCGTTTACGTCAATGATTTTTTTGTCATCGCCGAAGACGGGGTAGGGGTAGAAGTAATCGTCAAAATGCACTCCGTCAATATCATAACGGGTTACGACGTCAACTAATATTTTAATCAAATATTCTCTGACTTCGGGGATTCCGGGGTCAAAATATTTGCTGCCGCCGTAAGTGAAAAACCATTCAGGACGTTTTTTAGAGATATGGTCTGCGCAAACGTCAGCATACTGAATTGTCGCAACGGCTCTAAAAGGATTGAACCAAGCATGAAATTCCATGTTTTTGGCGTGGGTTCTCTCCACCATAAACGTAAGCGGATCGAACTCCGGCGAAGGTGCGCGACCTTGTTTTCCCGTCAGCCATTCTGACCAAGGTTCGTATTTGGATTTGTAAAAAGCGTCGGCGGCAGGTCTTACTTGAAAAATAACTGCGTTATAACCGGCGTTTTTGTATTTTTCCAAAAGTGTCAAATATTCTTCTTTGAGGAAGTTAGCGTTGGTTGTGGCTCTTGACGGATAGTCAATGCGCTTTGTGGTTGCTACCCAAACACCGCGAAATTCTCTTGTGGTGTCAGGAAAATGTTGTGCCGAAACCGTTAAAATTTCGGCAAAAAGAAAACTTAAAAGCAAAAAATATTTTTTCATAAATAATGTTTTTAGAAATAACTTTTTGCAAATATAAGTTTTTTTTCGGATTATTCCAATATTTTTTGAAATTCGGTTTGGTCGTTCCAGCCGTTTTCGTTTCTGTGCCAGTCTTTTAACAAGCCGCATTCAGAGTAGCCGCAACTTTTGAAAAATTCCACGCTCGCTAAGTTTCCTGAGTCGGTGCGTGCGTAAAGTTGGTGAAGATTGATGATTTTTTTGCAGTATTCTTCCAAAAGGGAAAGAGCGTTTTTGGCGAAACCTTTTTTTCTGTCGTTTTCTCTGTTAATCATTATGCCCAACGAGGCGCGTGAGTCAACAGGCTCAAAATCAAACAAATCAATCAGTCCGACGGGTCTTTCGGTTTTGGTTTCCGCGATAACGAGCCTCAACTGTCTTGTCTCAAAAATATCTTTCTGCCCCTCTTCCATAACGTAATTTGTCAGAGTAAATTTTGAAAAGGGCGCAATAGTGGAACTTACTTTCCAGATTTCTGTATTGTTTTCCCAATAGTACAGCAAATCAACGTCTTCCGGCTCCAACGCCCGGAGATAAACTATGTCGTTTTTTAGCAGCATGTTTCTAAAAGTCCTTCGGGGACGGTGATTTTGACGGTTTGAATAATGTCGTTTTCGTCTAAGATTTCAGCGGCGTTGACGGGTACTAAAATTTCTTTTCCGAAATTGTCGTGAATGATTAAAAGCGGATTACCGGGAATGTCGTCAACGTCAACTATTTTGCCCAAAAGCGTGTCGTTTTGGTCGTAACAATTATAGTTTAAGTATTTGAAATCTCCGTCATAATCTTCGTCAGAAAAGTCTTCGGTGATAAGGTCTTCTGTTAAGACGTAAACTTTTTTGCCGGTTAGTTCAAAGGCTTCGGCATTGGAGTTTATCGTGTCGAACTTTAAAGATACTTCGCCGTTTTTGTTGTAGACGACTGAGTCTTCTTCAAGAAAAAAAGGAACCAAACACCCGTCGGTTTCAACGAGCATCGGTTCCGTAGAATTAACCTCATAACCGGGGTTGTTGAGTCTTAGCACAATGTCCCCTTCCGTGCCTTTCAATGCAACGCAAAGACCGAACTCAGTAAGTTCGGCTTTATCGAAGTATTTATTCGGCTTTTGCTTCATCAGTTGTGGTTTCTTCTGAGTTTTCAGCAGCCTTAGCCTCTTCTGCTTGTGCTTTTGCAGCAGCCTCTGCTTCGGCTTTCTTTTTGTTCAAAGCCTCTTGTTTAGCCTCTTTTACTTTTGTTTCAGCAGCGAGGTTTTTAGCGGCTTTGTCTTTCTTTTCGTTCTCTTTTGCGGCTTTTTTAGCGTTGAGTTTGCCTTCTTTGTCAGAAAGCCAAGCGTTGAATTTTACTTCAACCTGCTCTGCTGTGAGTGCGCCTTTTTTAACACCGCGCAAGAGGTGGTCTTTTAACAATACTCCTTTCATTGAGAGGAGGTTTCTGCAAGTGTCGGTAGGCTGGGCGCCTGTCTGAACCCAATATAAAGCGCGGTCAAACTTGATGTCAACCTGCTGCGGAACCGTATTGGGATTGTAAGTTCCGATTTTTTCGATGAATCGGCCGTCACGCGGCGCTCTTGAGTCGGCAATCACTATTGCATAGTGTGCGTAGCCCTTTTTACCTTGTCTTGCTAATCTAATTTTAACAGGCATTTTTTTACAATTTTTAAAAATTTATAAGTATGAAAAATTTCGGTTGCAAAGGTAATACAAAAAAACGTAACTCCAAAAAAAATCAGTCTTTTTTATTTATTTTTCAATAACAATATTTGGTGCGGACATTTGTCTGCAAGGCGAAGTGCCGCAGGGATTATCAGAGAGCCAAGTTGCAACAAAATCTAAGGTCGGGGAAATTTTGTCACCACTTGTTAGAATTTCGTCTTCAAATACGGTTTCCCCATTGAAATCTGTTTTGAGAACACCAAAATTACCGATAGTATAAGTATATATATTATCATCAGGTCCGTAATAGAATAATGTTCCATAGTTCGGGACTTGCTTAGGGTACACTTTTATTTCTGTCTGAGTTTCATAATCAGGGATTCCGTTTATAATTGGAATTTCAAAAAGAACTTTTCTCATACCGCTGTAGCGACCACTTATGTATATTTTTGTCATATCAGGGGAAATAATAGAATGACCTAAATCGACATATTCCTTGGGAAACTCTGCATATTCACTAATTATTTGAAATTCCGCAGTATTTCTGTTAAATTTTCCGAAATATACATGACGTGTTATGTCAGAAATAGCCGTAAAATAATTACAATCTTTTGATAAATTTATTCTCATTCTTTCTGGTAGTTGATAATTACCTTTATAGAAAATTCCTTCTGTCGTAAGCAAGTATTTATGGACGGTTGAACTGACATAAAATAGAATCCATATGTCTTTACAATTTGCATGATGGACTGTTAAGTGGCTGTTATGTAATATGTCTTCAATAAGGTCTGCTTTTTCGACTACATTTTTGTTTTGAAGATTAACCACATAATAACGCGGTGCTATTGAAAAACAGTAAATCAAATTGTCATCGCCGGGTTTTGGAATGAAAAAATCAACGGCATCGCCGTTAATCTTATTGCCGCCAATATCAAACAATCCTTCCTCGTCTTTGCTGTAAAGTTGCAATACTCCGTTTGCATCTACATACCACGTGGCATTAATCAATTGGTTTGACATTTCGGATATTTTTAGTTTCGTACCGCTAAAATCCAAGCACTTGTCAAATATATTCCATAATTTTGCATGTCCGCTTTGAGCATAGACAGTGTCAAACGAAATTACCGCATACATAATGATTATGTATACGGTAAAGTATAACTGTTTCGTGTTCATTCTTACCATTGTGCTTTGGTTATGGTTCTCATAAAGCGGACATTAGCACAAAGATGCTTATCGTTAGTATATGTTAGCCATCTATATTTACCTTTTCCTGCTGATGCAGGATACCATACTGCCAAAACTCCGCACCCTTCAACTTTACCGGGATCAATACCATTGTTTTCCGGCCAATGGGAATAGTCTCTTGGATCAACCCAAAACCATGCATAATTCCATGTCCACACGTTAAAGTCAGGAGAGTAGGTGCCGTCAAAATTAATGTTAAGTTTTTCTCTCACTTGGTTTCCACCAATCAATTTATCAAGTTCGTTCATATCGTTCAATGTGGGGATATGAAAACCCGTTTGTGGAATTTCTTCCACCACACCATTCACATATTTTTTTTTGACAAATAATTCATCGAAATCATCTATCTCAGTTAGATTGCCTTCCCACGGATAATAATACCCGTATTTTGTACCGTCAGAATCATTCGAACGTGCATACCAAAAATCACAAAAGCCACTCTCATGCCAATCTTCAAGCAGCCATTCCTGCATAATATCTTTTTTTGTATCGTAAAACTTTATAGTCGTGTATCTGCTACTATACGATAAGGTGTTCGCATCAAAACAATATACTGTATCAGTCTTTCTGATGAGATTCTTTTTGAGTGTAACCTGCTCCACATCACTATACTCATCACATGCTACCCATACTGATTCTGTTTTCCTGATTTCGGCATCAACATCATCGTCCTGACATGCTGCAAGAGGTAAGAGACCTACCATAGAAACGAACCATAACTTAGTCAAATAATTTTTTTTCATATTATTTTTATCATTTTAAATTGTTAAACATTGTTTTTGCTTTATTGATTACGGTGCAAAGATAAGATACATTGCACAATTTTTATTGTAAAAATAGGACATTATTTTTTTGAGACAAAAGGTTGTCCGTTTTTTACAATGATTGTTGCAGAACTCCATTATGACACCAACGGAAACTTGAATCTTGTACTTTCCCCCAAATTAAAGTGTCTCCTTGTTGATAAACCCACAATTTGTTGTCGTCAAGATATTTTCTAAAAAATGTTACACACTGCAAAGGCGTATATCCGCATAAAGTTTTCATTTCTTTTGTCATGTGTGGTAAATCATAAAATCCGCAGTCCGAAGCAATACCCTGTAAATCTACACATTTAAGATGTGTACAGTCTATCATCTTTTTGATTGTGGTGCTAAGCCGTGCAATACGGATTATTTGTTTTGGAGTCAGTCCAGTATATGCATCAATAATACGGTTCAGGGTTCTCACACTACAACAAGCGGAATCAGCAAGGTCGGCAAGTTTAGCAGAAGTGATACAGGATAACAATACTTTATTTACTATTTCATCACTATTACATTCCTTGATAGAAAAACTAAAACGTTTCAGGAAATAGTCTTCCATACATGATATGCAATTCTGCAATGATGTGTTCATTATGGTGCTTTCCAAACTAATGAGGCTTTTATCATTGAAATCAGACAAGTTTGTGTATTTATCACTCAGATAGCCCAATTTTTCTCCAAACATCCGCTGCGCACCAAGCATAGTAAATTTTACCCCGATTGTTTCAATTTTTTTATGTGCCACTAACGCATAACTTGATATGCGTGGACCCAAAATACCTGAGGATACTGTTTGCATATCATTATTTTTAACAGTAATTTCCCATTCCGCATTTGTGCAGGTTGGAGCGACACCGATATTTTGAATAAATGACTGTTCTCCACCTCTAAAAAAGCGTATACACGTAAAACCATCCGCCATTGATAGTTGTAAATGTTCTTCGCTGTCATCCTTTACAATCCAATAATATTGAATAAATGGACGGAGTTTATTATCCGGCAAAATTGTTCTGTGTTTCATGTTACTCATATCATCTGATTGAATTATTCTGCAAATTTAGATAGAAATTCTGAATTCGCAATACAACTACGGCAATTTCTCTTATCACAAATTCAACTAACAAGTATAATTTTTCATTTCAAAACTTTCAATAATAAAAAAAATTTTTGTTATTAAAAAAAAACTCTTATTTTTGCGGTGTTTTATTGTACAATACATTAAAAAATTACATAAAAAATGGCAAAAATGAATTTTGGCGGTGTCGAGGAAAACGTAATGACCCGCGAAGAATTTCCGTTGGAAAAAGCACGTGAAATTTTAAAAGACGAAACCATCGCCGTTATAGGTTATGGCGTTCAGGGTCCCGGTCAGTCTTTGAACCTTAGGGACAACGGTTTTAACGTAATCGTAGGACAAAGGGAAGGCAAAACTTTCGAAAAAGCGAAAGCAGACGGTTGGATTCCCGGCAAAACGTTGTTCTCTATTGACGAGGCTTGTCAGAAGGCTTCTATTATAATGTGTTTGCTTTCCGACGCTGCCGTTATGTCGGTTTGGCCTAAAATCAAGCAATATTTGACCGCCGGCAAAGCGTTGTATTTCTCACACGGTTTTGCAATTACTTGGAACGACCGCACAGGTTGCGTTCCCCCCGCAGACATCGACGTTATTATGGTTGCTCCGAAAGGTTCGGGTACATCACTCAGAACTATGTTTTTGGAGGGTCGCGGCTTGAACTCTTCTTACGCAGTTTATCAGGATTATACCGGCAAGGCTATGGACAGAACTTTGGCTCTTGGTATCGGTATCGGTTCTGGTTACATGTTTGAGACCACATTCCAGAGAGAGGCTACCTCTGACTTGACTGGTGAAAGAGGTTCTTTGATGGGTGCAATTCAAGGTTTGTTGCTTGCTCAATACGAAGTTTTGAGAGAACACGGACATTCACCGTCAGAGGCTTTCAACGAGACGGTAGAAGAGTTGACACAGTCTTTGATGCCGTTATTTGCTAAAAACGGTATGGATTGGATGTACGCTAACTGCTCAACGACGGCTCAGCGTGGTGCTTTGGATTGGTTCCCGAGATTCCACGATGCTGTTAAACCCGTTCTTGAATGGCTTTATCTTTCAGTTAAGACAGGTAACGAGGCTCAGATTTCTATTGATTCTAACTCTAAACCTGACTACCGCGACGGTCTTGAAAAAGAACTCAAAGCATTGAGAGAGAGCGAAATGTGGCAGACAGCAGTTACTGTTAGAAAACTTCGTCCAGAAAACAATTAATTACAAAGTATTCTATAAGTTGTCATAATGTTTGAGTCGCAGTTCGGAGTTCTCCGTCTGCGGCTTTTAATTTTTTCTCGGCTGTCGGTGAATGAACAAAAAAAACGCCGGTGAAAAAAATCACCGGCGTTTTTAATAAGTATATTTCAACAAAAATTATTTTGCTGCTTCTTCTGCTGCGCGTTTAGCGGCGAGTTTCTTCAAAACTTCTTCCTGAGTTGCAGCGTTGAGTTGTTCGTACTGAGCAAATTCCATTGAGAAACTTGCACGACCTGAAGAAATGTTTCTCAAATCGTTAGCATAACCGAACATACCTGCCAAGGGAACAAAACCTTTGATTTCGGTCAAACCTTTACGATGCGGGTGAGGACCTTGTTGTTCGATTCTACCGCGACGTTTGTTGAGGTTACCGATGATGTCGCCCATGTACTCATCAGGAGTGATAACTTCCAATTTCATAACGGGTTCGAGCAATACTGGGTGAGCCTTCATGAACGCCTCTTTGAAACAGATTGACGCACAAGTCTGGAATGCGAAGTCAGAAGAGTCAACCGGGTGGAAACTACCGTCATAGAGGTTGATTTTAACATCAACAACGGGGAAGCCTGCCAACACACCTTTCTCCAAGGTCTTCTGGATACCTTTATCAACAGAAGGAATAAATTCACCGGGGATATGACCACCTTTAACGGTATTAACGAATTCATAACCTTTACCGGGGTTAGGAGTCATAATCATGCGGATTTCAGCATACTGACCTTTACCACCAGACTGTTTAGCATATTTGTAATGAGTATCTTGTTCTTGGAGGAATGTTTCACGGTAAGAAACTGAAGGTTCACCGACTTCAACATCAACTTTGAACTCTTCTTTAACACGGTCAACCATGATTTCCAAGTGCAACTCACCCATACCTGCGATGATTGTCTCGTTGGTTTCTTCATCGTATTGAGCAACGAATGACGGGTCTTCGTTAGCGAGTTTGTGAAGAGCTTCACCCATTTTCTGTTGATCTTTTTTGTTTTTCGGGGAAACTTTCAACTGGATAACTGGAGGCGGAACCGTGATAGATTCCAACAATACGGGATGATCTTCGTCGCAAAGTGTATCACCGGTTTTGGTTTCTTTAAGACCGATTAAGGCAACGATATCGCCTGCAACGGCTTCCTGAATTTCAACGCGGTCTTTTGCTTTGATTTTGAAGATACGACCAATACGTTCTTTTTTGCCCTTGTTAGCATTTTCCAAAGTCATACCGGGTTTGATAACGCCTTGGAATACACGTGTAAATACCTGCTGACCAACGAACGGGTCGTTGATAAGTTTGAATGCAAGAGCAGCAACAGGAGCATCCTGAGTAGCTTTTACAATAACTTCTTTTGTTTCATCATCCGGGTCTTTACCGTGAACATCCGGTAAATCGAGCGGAGAAGGCAAGTAATCAACAACAGCGTCCAAAACGAAATGGATACCTTTGTTTTTGTATGAAGAACCGCAGAATACGGGGGTGAAAATCAAGTTGATAGTTGCTTTTCTTACTGCTTTTTTAATTTCTTCAACAGTAATAGTAGAAGGATCATTGAAGTATTTTTCCATCAAAGCCTCGTCTACTTCAGCAACTTTTTCCAACAATTTGTCGTGGCAGTCCTGATATTCTTGTTCGTATTCAGCCGGACGGGGAATTTCTTCGTATTCTTTGTCAACAAATTTGTAGCATTTACCGGTTACAACGTCGATAACAGCGTAGAACTCGTCTTCGCTTCCGCAGGGAACTTCCATTTTAACGGGGTGAGCGTCAAGCATTTCGTCCATTTGTTTAACAACTGAATCGAAATCAGCACCCGAACGGTCCATTTTGTTGATGTAAGCAACTCTGGGGACATGATATTTAACTGCTTGGTTCCAAACGGTTTCAGATTGGGGTTCAACACCGCCTACTGCGCAGAAAACAGAAACCAAACCGTCCACAACCCTCATAGAACGCTCAACTTCCATCGTAAAGTCTACGTGGCCGGGAGTGTCGATAAGGTTAAGGTCGTAACCTTTCCAATGAGCGGAGATTGCAGCCGACTGAATCGTGATACCTCTTTCCTGTTCCTGTTTCATAAAGTCCATCGTGGCAGCACCGTCGTGAACTTCACCGATTTTTCTGTT
The DNA here is from genome assembly GCA_017417315.1 of Bacteroidales bacterium. Lineage (GTDB taxonomy): Bacteria > Bacteroidota > Bacteroidia > Bacteroidales > UBA3824 > UBA3824. The sequence goes on along the minus strand of JAFPZK010000084.1, from coordinate 7,623 downwards.
AACTCCGGTGTAAAACAAAATACGCTCTGAGGTAGTTGTCTTACCTGCATCAATGTGGGCAGCAATACCGAAGTTTCTTAATTTTTCTAATGACATTGTGTTGAAATGTGAAATTTTAAAATTTTTACTTTTAATTTGGGCGCAAAGTTAGCAAAAAAAAATTACGTATAAAAATTTTTGCGCAAAAATTAATATTTTTTTCAAATTTCGTAATCCATACAAACTCTGAGTTTTACATTCGGTTTTACAGTACCCTCGGCAACTTTTACGTGTTCGGGGTGTACGGCATAACCTTTTAAGGCTTCAAAACTCTCCATCAAACTATCCAACATAACATCGGCGTTTGAAGTCGGCAGCGGATTAATGTTGACTTTTATCTCTTTTAAGCCCGGTACTTTGCCCGCTAAATTTTCTAAGCCTTTTTTGATTTCGTTTTTGGCATTGACTTTTTCCTCGTCAGAGAGTGTGTCTTTCAACTGCCAAAGTATAATATGCTTTACCATTTTTTATGTGATTAATTATTATTTTTTTCTCGGTGTGTCAATATTATAATGCAGACCTACGCTTTCACGTCTGCGGCGAGCCATCTTGATAACAAGCCAAGCCGTGTTGATTGCGTTTCTTAATTCACAAAGTTCAACCGTGATTTTTGAGCGTTTGTAAAGTTCTTCTGTCTCGTTGTAAAGAATATACAGACGGTCAAGGGCGCGTTTCATTCTTTCGTTGCTTCTTACGATGCCGACATAATACGTCATTATCTGCTGTAACTCTTTGAAAGATTGCGTGATAAGGATTTTTTCTTCGTTGCTGACCGTGCCTTCGTCATTCCATTCGGGAATGTCTTCGCGTATGGAAAGTTTGTCAAGGAAATCCTTTGAATCCAATGCCGAACGGTGAGCAAAAACCAAAGCCTCCAAAAGCGAGTTAGAAGCCAAACGGTTTGCGCCGTGAAGTCCCGTGCAGGAAGTTTCACCGCCTGCATAAAGGTGTTTGATAGTCGTTCTGCCGACCTCGTCAACACGTATTCCGCCGCAAAGATAATGTGCCGCCGGAACAACGGGAATCGGTTTTTTGGTGATGTCAATGCCGATTGACAAACATTTTTCGTAAATATTCGGGAAATGTTTTTTCAACTCTTCGGGGTTAGTGTGGGTTGCGTCCAAGTAAACGAACTCATCGCCCCTGATTTTCATTTCGTTATCTATTGCGCGGGCAACAATATCACGCGGAGCAAGACAGCCTCTTTCGTCGTATTTTTCCATAAACGTTTTGCCGTCTTTGGTTTTTAAAATCGCGCCGAAACCTCTCATTGCTTCCGTTATCAAAAATGACGGTCTTTCGCCCGGATGATAAAGCGAAGTCGGGTGAAATTGTACGAACTCCATATTGTCAATAACGCCTTTTGCCCTGTAAACCATTGCGATACCGTCGCCGGTGGCTATTGTCGGATTGGTCGTAACCTGATAAATGTTGCCGATTCCGCCGGTGGCAAGGTAAGTGATTTTTGAAAGGATTTTTTCAACCTTGCCCGTTTCTTTGTTGAGGGCGTAAATGCCGTAACATTCGATATTGTCATCGTAACGGGTAACTGTCTGACCCAAATAATGTTGCGTGATAAGTTCAACGGCGAAATAGTGATTTACCAACTCGATGTTCGGGTTCTTTTTGCAGGCTTCAACCAAAGCCCTTTCTACTTCAAAACCCGTGTTGTCTTTGTGGTGAAGGATTCTGAAATCGGAGTGTCCGCCTTCTTTATGAAGGTCGAATGTTCCGTCGGGGCGTTTGTCGAAATCGATTCCCCATTCCACCAACTCTTTGATTCTTTCGGGTGCTTCTTCAACGACAATCTTCACAATGTTTTCTTTGCTCAGATAATCGCCGGCAACCATGGTGTCATGAATGTGTTTTTCAAACGAATCCGTCGGGTCGGTAACCGAAGCGATACCGCCTTGTGCGTAATTCGTGTTGGCCTCAGTTACGTCGTTAGCCTTAGTAACGATTAACACTTTGCCAAATTCTGCGGCTCTTAAAGCAAAACTCAGACCGGCTACTCCGCTGCCTACTACAAGAAAATCCGTCGTGCGCATAATTTTCTATATGTTTTTTAAGTTTTTATACTGCCGCAAAAATAACGCATTTTTTTTATATGACAAAAATTTATTCCACCACTACTTTAAAATTCAGCACCTTCTGTTCTCTTACAACCACAACGCCGTTATAAAAACCTTTCGGCAAAACTACGGGGTTAGTTTCTTTAACATCTGAAACCGTCTTTGCCAAACCGCCGAGTTGATTGTAAAACAAAATTTTTGCATCAGAAAAATTATCTTCTGAAAAATTTTTCAAAACGACATAGACTTCCTGACCGCTTGTTGCCGGATTAGGATACGTTTTCACGCTTGCCGCAGCCTTCTTTGAAAGCGGGGTGATAATAAACTCATCATCAGGACAAACTCTAAAGCGGTCGCCCTCAATGTTTAAAACCGAAACGTAAAAGACGTGTTCCCGGTCATGAGACATGTACTTCGTTAAATCCAAATATTGCGAAGTAGCACCGGAAATTTCGTTGTTGTCCATATACCATTTATAGCCGTCTGAAACAAACTGAGAATCAAAATTATTCACTGCCAAAACATCGTCGTAAACCTTTATATTTCTTTCTGACGGATAATCTGACGGAAACAATATCGAGCCGTCAAACTCGTAACCGTTTTTGTAATATCTGATTGTCATTTGTTCATTGCCGCCTTTCAAAGCATCAATCGGAACGCGGAAATTTATTTCGTTGTCGGGATTTGCTTTATCAATGCCTAATGTCTCTATCGAAATATAATCCGCATCTGAATATTTTTCGTCAAAATGCATGTTCATAACAACGTTATCGCCCTGACAGAAAGCTTTTATATTCTCGTCCGTTGACAAAACAAAACTGTAATCGTCAGTCGGCTTAACAAAGTACTTAACGTCAAGATTAATTGTCATAACCTGTGCTTCGTAATCCGAGGCCTTTGAGCCGAGCCAAGCCTCTGAATTTCCGAGCGGATTAACGTGTACGAAAAGTTGTGTCGTTCCCGGTAAAAGTGTTTCAAGATATTTTTTATTGATTTTTATGACGTTATCTTCTACGTCTGAATCAACAACGTTGTTGTTTTTGTCGGTGATTGCGCCGATGGTGTTGCCGTTCAAGTCAACGGAAAAACTCATATCTGAAAAGTTTTTTGCGGTATAAAATATAGTATCGGAAGTGATTTCGTCTTCACCATTAAGAGTGAACTTGCTGTCTTCAAAAACCGAAAATTTTGCTTTATAAATCTTTGAAACATTACCCGCAATGTCCGTCGCCCGCAAAGATAATGTGTTGTTTCCGTAAGGAATTGTTATGCCGCCGTTATAATCTGAAAAGGCACTGCCGTTCCAAGAATACTGAATAGAAGCCGCTCCGCTAACATTATCTTTGGCGTCAACCGTTACGTCATAACCCGAATGTAGAAAATAATTTTTAGCCGTGTTTTCATTCAAAGCGATTTCGTAATTCTTGGCTTTTGCTGAAAGTTCGGGTGCGGTTTTGTCGATTTTTACCTCAAAATTTTTCAGCGCGATAATATTTTGCAACTTGTCGTAAATCAAACATTTAACGTCGTTTTTGCCTTCGGCGGCGATTGTAAAGTTTTCGTAATCGGGAACACTCAAACTCCATTCGTAATCATTTGCCTTATACGACAAAACGACGTCTTCGGTATACCATTTCTCTTCGTCAAAAAAGTTTTCAAAAGGGTCGGTAACCGTTACCGTAATATCAGCAATTTCTGATTTTATATGCGCTAAATCGTCCTTTTTAACATTTTTAGTCGTCGTAATAAAATAGCCGCCGTCTCTTAAAACAACACTGATTTGAGGATTATCAGTAGAGAAATTTAAGCCCGTATTTGAAATAGGAATCTTTATTTCCGCTCTTTGTCCGGTGACAAATTCAAACGGTATCGGCTTAATTAAAAAATCCGTGGTATTTGAAAAATTATAATTACTGCCAGATTTGTTTGAAACCGTTACCGTTGCCGTGCCGACATTAACGTTATTCTGATAAATAGGCTCAGAATATTCCCCGTTTAAATCTATGCCGTCGTATGTAACGGAGGTCAAAGTGGGCGTTTTGTGTGTGCCGTCATAAATAAATTCGGTTTCGCTGAGGGTGATTTCAGGGGTAACATTCCAAGGAGAAATAGTTGCTGTTAAAGAAGTTTCTTCTATTGATTTATAATTTTCGCTTTCGTCCGCCTTGTACCAAACGACATAATCTCTCGCATCAAGCCCGATAGGAAAATCCGCGCCGTAACTGCCGCCGTCAACTTTATACATGATTGTCATTTCGTCCTGACCGTCGCCGCTTACCGTTACAAGGTTTTGCTCAGAACCGTTATAAACCAAACCGTCAACAGCAGTGATTACAGGCGGATCTAATTTCTCCTCATACTGAGCATAAAAATTAACATCGTCAGCAGGCATTGTGAAGGTTTCAAAATCGACTTTTTCACCGCCGATAGTCAACGCCCAATGCAAAAACTTATGATTCGGTTTTACGGGGTTGTCTATCGGTGTCAGTGTAGAAGTGTATGTAACTGAAATACTTGAAGAATTTCCGTTATAATAAAAATTTGCGGCATATTTATTTATCGTCCAATGCGCAGTATAAATACGGTTGCCGACTTCCGTGGCGGCTATCGTTACGTCAGAGGAAGTTACTCCGTCAATCAAACCCGTAATTTTTGTTCCCGTCCAATAAGCAAATGTATGACCAACTCTATCATCGGGGTTGTTTATTTTTACAGAGTTTGTAGTGTTAAATGTAAACGCTGACGGAGTATACGCATAATATTTTCCTGTTTCATCGTCTGCCCATTTATAAAAAATCTTATAATCGCCTTCGGTAAGATAACCGTCTTTGCCGGCGTGAGCCTTGGTTTTGCCAACTATATCTCCGACTGTTGCGCCGTAATTACCGATAAGTTCCGGGCAATTATTAAACATATATTCATCTGTCTCAACTTCGTCGGTCTTCCAATTTTCACTTACCAAAATAGTTGTAAGGTTGCTGCACCCCGCAAACATAAATCCCATAGACTCAACATTTTCGGTGTTGAATGCGCTTAAATCAAGGGTGGTAAGTTTTTGGCAATTGCAGAACATTACCGACATATCCGTAACTATATCCGTCTTGAATCCGCTTAAATCAAGAGCAGTAAGGTTTTCACAATCCCTGAACATCCAGAACATATTCGTAACCTTTTCCGTCTTGAATCCGCTTACATCAATGACAGAAAGTTTTTTACAATTAGAGAACATTGCCACCATATTCGTAACCCGTTCGGTATTGAGATATTCTTTCATTCCGACTATTTCGGTTAAGTTTTCAAATCCATCAAACCAAGAACGGCATGTTATCGGTCTTGCATCTTTGAAACTCTTATCAAAAACTACTTTTGTAATATTTCGACTTTTAGATGACCATGATGGCAGCCATGTTTCATCATCATTCAAACTATACGCTCCCTCAGGTTTTACGCCGTATTTAAAAGCGAGTGTTGTACCGCCGTCTTCCACAACAACATACGGCTCTGTAAGTTCGGTTTCGTAAGTACCGTAATAACCTACATTATTTATAACTTTACCTTTAACCGTAAGTATGTATTTACCGAGCGGCGAAACCTCATTTACTTTGTTTCCCTTACCGTCAGTAATTATTTCTTCGTAATCCGTGCCTTTGGTTAATGTTGAGCCGTCATATTTTACCGTATATGCCAACGACACATTATTATCGTCAATTACTTTTAGAGTGGTAATATCAAAACTTGACGTTCCGTGCCAATAACAGGCTTGGTCATCATAAAAAGTAATCGTTTTAGAAAAGCCGGTTTCAGAGGGTGCTGCTAACGCTTTTGTGCCTTGTGCCTTGCCTACGGTTTCTACATAGTAACAGCCGGTAAGTGTAGCGGAGTAACTCGATTGAAAACCATAAAAAATGCCGGTATTAGTTGTCCCACAGTTTATTGTACCCGCCATAAGGCAATTATTAAATGTAGTCCCTGAACTTGTAACCCAACCCAATAACCCTCCGCATGAATGTACTTCGGGTGCGTTAATTTTACCGTCAAACACGCAATTAGTAAAAATGATTGTGCCATTCGCTTCGCCAACCATTCCGCCGTGGAAACCGTAACCGTTGTCTATTGCACTGCCTTGTATTATTGCGCTACAATGGCAGTTGATAATTTTTACTGTTCCGGGCGATGTCCTTCCGACAAGACTTGACGCTTGCTTATATGTTGCAGCATTCACATTACCGATAATTTTAAGGTTCTTAATTGTTGCGCCGTTAAGAAAACGGAACGGGGCTACATACGGATCTTCTACGTCTTTAATATCAACATTGATAGTATTGTCGCCGCCGTCAAAAGTACCGGCAAACGGGTAAATTACACCGACTGAGTATGGATGTGAACTTGCACCTACCATTGTGGAAACAGAAATGTCTTCGGTAAGTTTTATATATTTGCCGCTGTAATCGTAGCCGCCGTTGACATCATTAGCAAATGTATTCCAATCTGATTCACTTTCAATGAGATACGGGTCTAGTTCCGTGCCTGAACCTTTGCTCAAAGTCTGTGCATTGCCGTTAGAAATACAAACGAAGAAGAATAAAAGGATTGTCAATAGTTTATACGCCTGATTCATAATATTTTCGCTTTTTAAAAAAAATACCGCACAAAAATAAAGAAAAAACATTCAAAAAAAGTTAATTTTGTTAAAAAAATTGAATAATTTTGTATAAAATAAAAGGATTGGCGAAAAACAGACAATCCTTAGAAATTTTTATAGATTTGAAATTTCGGATTCTGTTAAGCCGGAAATATCGGCAATTTCCTCAGCGGACATTAACCCTTTGGCTTTTAATTTTCTCGCCATATCAATGGCTTTTTGTTTTACACCTTTTTCAATGCCGATTTTTTCACCTTTTTCAAGCCCGATTTTTTCGCCTTTTTCAAGCCCGATTTTTTCACCTTCCGCACGCCCTTTTTTGATGCCGATTTTTTCGCCTTTTTCTATACCCTGTATTTCCGACTCACGCATTGCTTCTTTTTCGTTGCTAAGCGATTCAAGGCGGCGGTCGTAACGGAGTTGGTCTTCTTTACTCATTCGGGCATAAACCAATTTCTGTTTCCATAGCGCAAATGTTTTTTTAGTCCGTTGCAAAAATAATTATTTTTTTTGGTAAAACTACAATTTTTTTCAGGAAGGTTTTACCGTTCCACTACCCATTTGTCAATCGTCCTGACATTGTTTTCGGAAGAAACATTCACGCCGATTTTGATGATTTCCCTGCCGTCATATTTATACGGTATCGCGTAGTTTTTTGAATTTATTTGTGCTAACGCATCTTCCGCAGTGCCGTCAACTTTAAGTTCGAGAACAAAGATGTTTTTAGCATTTTTGATGACTACATCAGTACGACCGACGGCAGTATTAACTTCGACTTCGGTATAAAATCCAAGCCACGTAAACAACACGTAAAGTATTGTCTGAAAATGCTTTTCTTCCTTGTTGTTGAGGATATTCGGGATTTCGGAC
>JAFPZK010000083.1 GCA_017417315.1 Bacteroidales bacterium | reverse complement strand
CAACATGTTAAATTATAAAACTAAGCCATTCAGTAAAATCAGAATCGAAAAAGTTTGTAGTACACAAACATGAAAACGCAAATTACTAATTTGCTGTTATACAATGAAAAATATCTTAATGATGGCAAAGTCGGGTTAAAAGCGGCTCGTAAAGCACTTCCGTATTGTTAATTTCGATGACATCGCCAGCGGAGAAAGCCTGTTTAAGTCCAACGCCGTCATTACCGTCGTCTGACGGGGCAATGCTTACGGTGATAGAAAACGGCACGGCAGAGTATTCTCTCTCCCCGCTGTCAGATGCCGACGAGGACGTGGAATCTTCTTTTGTACAAGATGCCGCTGTCATAATCAACAACGACATCAAAATCAATATATTACGGAAATTCAACATTATTCTACTTTAATTGTTGTATTGCCACTTTGCAACTGTACTAAACGCACAGGGCCTCCGAACTTCGACGTGGTACTGTAACTACTATAAGCCTCTTGTGTACCTGCTATTGGAAAAAAGAAAAAAGCAGCCATATACTTACCACTCGCGTTCCTTAACTGATAAGATGTGAACGCCGGTCCTGTATTCATTTCAGTAAACAACTGACCGGCAGAAGGCAGAAATACTGCACCTGCTTTTTCAATTGCAGTCCATTCGTCTGCGGTATATCGGTTGGGAATATCTTCCATATCTTCCACTTCATAATCCGTTACAAAAGAAAAACCATCCGGTGCTGTCCATTCGTCGGGCAAAATCAACCAACCCGGAACACCGTTCACCATTGCGCCTGTTCTTTTTTGCGCTGCGTCAGGGCGTTTGTCCATCAAATAATCCCATTCGTCGCTGCTCGGCAAAATCCATTGAGCACCGTATACACACGGGGTACTCAGTTCTCCGTTCTCGTCAATAGGCAAAGTGTAGTCGTATTCCGTCACACACGGATTGACTCCCTCAACCCATACGCCGGGCATCAAAAGGTCTGTCCACTTGTCTTCGCCCATCCAGTCGGCATAATTATCGCCTGCATTGTCCCACTCTTCAAAACACACATCGTATTGATGAGATGCGAGCCGCCAAGTCGGCTGAGGATTTGCCATCGCTATCGTCGGCAGAAAGTGTAAGCGGCTCGTAAAGCACGTCAGGGTTGGTAATTACGATGACATCGCCTTTGGCAAAAGTCTGTTTCAGCGTGATGCCGTCCATAGTGCCGTTAGAGGGCGCAATGTTTACCGTGATTGTCAGCGGCACGGTATGGAAATCTTTTTCCGCCTCCACGGGGGTAGGTTCGGGAGTGGGTTCGGGGTCGTTTTCGTTGTTCTTATGGCACGAGGCGACAATCATCATTGCCGCTAAGAAAAAGACCAAAAGTGTTGAATAACGTTTCATAATCATATTATATTAGTTTTATTAATTAATGAATATTAAGTTCTGAAAGTTTGTCGGCGTGGTAGATGTAGAGCCAACCGCCGTTCATTGCAAGAAAGCCGCCGCGATAATCATAGTCTTCGTCATAACTTTCTTTGCGGACAACATATACATCGTAGCCGCCGTTTGGAGCAGGCGATACATAAAGCGGAATTATGTCGCAGCCGAGGTAGTCAAACGGAATTGTTGACAAAAGGTCGCCTGTATTGTCGTCCAAAACGAAAACCGCACCGTAGCCTGAATATTTTACCTTGTCGGTGATTACTTTTCCCGTTAAGAGGATTTTTCCGTCATGGACGGTGATATTGCCGTTTATTTCGTCTGCGTCAACCTTTTTGCAGAATTATCAAATGTTTTTAATAGCCGTAACGGTTTTTTGCGATTGTCTTGTATTGAAGGTTGACCTTAATGCCGACTTTCGCCGAAAACTCTATCAGAGAAAACACGTCGGGGACGTATAAGTTTTGGTATATAAGTTCACGTTTGCCCTTATTTTTGCCGGTAGAGTTTAATTGGATAAGGTCGTATGACATTCCTATGTCGGCAAACAGAGTTATCCGCCGGTTGTTGTAGTTGAACCTTGCGCCGCCGAGTAGTGAACAGTTTTGACGGTTTTTGAGATTGACGTTGCTTTTATAGTCAGGAATTTCGGTGTAACCTTCAACGCTTTGCAACAAGGCGGACGTGTCGGTCTGCGCGGCGGCGTTGAGGGTTGTAGTCAACAACAATAATATTTTAAAAATTTTTCTCATTTTTAGTGTTTTCCGTGGTTAATGCTATTTTATGCAGTAGCCTCCGACCAAGATGTCGTCTAACTGCGGAGAGTTGCCCTCCCATTTTTGAAGGGTGTCAGCGAGTATGGCGGACTGTTCTGCGGCGGATTTTGTCTTGGCGTTGATTTCGACAATCAAATCCCTGAAACGGCGGTTGGTAAATTTCTGTCTGTCTTCGCTGAACTGGTCGGCGTATCCGTCAGAAAACATATACACGTAGTCGCCGCTTTGTATGTCAACGTCTTGGTCTATGAACGGCACTATCCTCAGATAGATGGCAATCGGGTTTCTGACGGGCTTGTATTCGGTAAGCGTAGTTCCGCGCACGTGCATAAGCCCGTTGTTAGCACCCGAAAACTGCATTTTCTTCATTTTGACATCAAGTATGCAGAGAGCCATATCTATGCCGTCTTTTTGTTTGTTGACGTTGACGGTTTGCTGCAAAGTGGTTATTACCTTGCGGCGCATTTCTTCGAGTATTTGCGAGGGCAAAGTGCCGGGTTTGAAATCTACGCAAATTTCGTTCAAAAACGCCACGCCGAGCATACTCATAAACGCGCCCGGAACGCCGTGTCCCGTACAGTCCGCCACGGTGAAAATCACTGTATCGCCGATACGTTTCATCCAATAGAAGTCGCCCGAAACTATGTCCCTCGGCTGCCAAAAAAGGAATACGTCGGCGAATGATTCTTTCAAAATTTCGTCGGTCGGGAGTACGGCGTTTTGTATGAGTTTGGCGTATTCGATACTTGGCATTACGGCGCGGTGATGAGCCTCTATTTCGTCTTTGAGGGTTTGGATTTTTTGACGTTCTTTTTCGATGGCAACGCTCATATCCCACAATACTTGGTTGCGCTCTGAGAGTTCCTGCTGCTGACCTTCGAGAGATTTTTGTTCGGCGGCAATTTTCTCGATGTCAACGGCTTGTGCTATGGCGGCAGCCTTGTCAGAGGACTGCTGTCGTAAGTCATTATTGCGGCGGCTTTGGTCGTCAAGGAGCGTATTGAGGCGGCGGATTTCGCTCTCGTAGTCGCGGATTTGCGAGGTGTAGAGACCGTCCATTCTGCGTGCGGTTTTGGAGGTAAACTTCCGCCGCGACAACAGCACCGCCGCGATAACCGCAACCGCTATTGCCACCGCTGCCAAAAGTATTATTTCGAGTGTCGTAAAAGCCATATCATCAAATTTTTTTTAGTCTTATTTTTGCGCAAACACCCGCCCTAAAATCAAATCCCATTCAGTATCGGAAAGCGGCGCAAGGTTCATTTTTGACAGTGCCGCCGCATATTTGTCGGGGTCGGTCTCCCAATGCCGAAGACTATTGTCGTCGGTAAGGGCAAAAAGTACGCCTTTATCGTTGAAAGCCAAACTCTTGACCTTGCTGTTACCGAGGCTGTGTTCCTCTATGACGAGCGGTTTGGCTTTCAGGTCATGGATATTGAAAAGCGAAATTCGCTTGTCAGCGGAGGAAAGTGCGAGTATTCCCGTTTTGGGAGAATAGACCGCGTTTTCAATTTTTGAGTGTCCGCCTGCGATTCTCTCGCCGAGATTGTCATCGCCGAGATTTACAAACTGCACTCCGCCGTCGCTAAAACATACCGCGAGCATTTTTTTGTCGGGAATTTCTGTCATGCAAAACGCCTTTTTACTGCCGCTTGCGGGGAGAATTGTCTTAACGCCGTCTGCCTAAGGTGTCCATTTCAAAAGCCCTCCGTCATGCGTGAGGACATAGACATTATTGCCGTCGTGATAAATGTCCGTAATCATCGCCCCGAAATTCTTTTCGGCAGTCGGTACGGGCGAGCCGTCAGAAGGCAGCACAATCACCTTGCCGTAAGTGTAGGCGACGGCGCATTTTTTATTATCAGGCGATGCCGAGGCGGATATTACGTAGTCGTCATCGATAGGCAGTTTTGTGCGTCTGTTTTTGTCTAAGTCGATGAGGTACGACTTACGGTCTTTTGCGGAACAGGCTATAATCGAGGGTGTTGCAAAGACGGCATTGTCCATCGGGACTTTGCTTTCAAAATCCGTTAATTGCTTGGTGATTGAAATGCTGCCGTCAGAAGAAGCCGAATATTTTTTTATAGAACCGTTTTCGTCAAAAGTGTTGATTGTGCCGTCAGTGGCAACGCTCATTGACTTTGCTATACCACCGTCAATAGAGTGCGGACGAATCATCTTATTTTGCTCCATGGCATAGAGCATAGCATCGTAGAGGTCGGCATTTTTGGTGTCAGCACCGCCCTTACGGTTCATCTCGCAGGCGGTTTTGGCAAGACGGAGATTGAGCGACTTGTCCTCGTATTGATTTTTTGCTTTCATAGCCAGCGTGTTGCAAAGTGCGACGTAATAGAGCCGTGCTGCCTCGTTGTTAGCGTCCGCTGTGAGTTTCATTTGTTCGATTACATTCTGACGCTCTTGATCCGCTTCTTTGCGGCGTTCTTCGGCAAGACGGTAGTTACGTTCGGCGCGGCGGTTGCTGCGTTCAGCACTGTCTAATGCCGCGATTGCCTCACGCCGTGCGCGGTCGGATTCTAATTTGGCTTCGATAGTCTGTTTTACCACCACTTGCAACGAATCACTCATTTCCTGCGCGATATTTTTCGCTTTGTTAACGTCTATAAATAGGCTGTCTGCAATGTCTTTCTGATATCCGCAATGAAGACGAGTAATGCGCCGATGACGTATACAATCTTGCGGCGGTGATATTTTTCGGCGGCAATAATTGTGTCGTTACTTTGTTTGAGATATTCATCGCAGAGAGCCATACGGTTGGCGGCGGTGCGGATTTTTTCTTTTTCGGGACGTTGTGTGTTGTCGTGTTTTAGAATCCAATACTTATTCGGGCGGCAACGGTCGTACCACTTACTGAAAATGGCGTAATTGCCCGTCGTAAGAAGAAACTCCGGTTTGCGGCCGTTGTCAACCCAACGCTGAACTTGCGTGTTGTAATCGTTATAAACGTTGAGGTTTTCGTATTCCTCGCGGTTCCATTCGGAAAGCATTTTCCAGTTACGAATCAACGCCTCGTGGGTGATGTCCAAAACGGTGTCGCCGCTGAGATATTGCGTTTTGAGGTCGCACTTTCGAGAGGGTTGCGCTGAGGCTTGAAATCGCAGAAAACCCAACTGTTATATTCCGCCGTTGAAAAACCCGCCCTGATGTACGGAATAACGCCGGCATAAACCATTGACGATTTGCCGTCGCCCGAAGCACCGGTTATGAAAGCCATCTTGTTTTGCTCCAACATTTTGACAATCTGACGGATATGCAAATCACGTCCTTTGAAGAAGATTGATTCTTCTTCGGTGAATGGTCTCAACCCCGGATATGGACAAATGCTGGTTTTCATTTTTTAAAGTTTTTGTCTAAGAATACTTTGATTTTTTAGTACTGTAAGTTGCTCTTGATTAGCGTGTTGTCTGTTGCCTGCAACAAAGAGCGGAGTTTTGGAACTGTTGCCGCCACTGTCTTTCCAAATCTGACGTGCGAACGAGACCGCCCAATCGCCCGCGCAGTCATAATAAACCACGCCGATTTTGCTTTCGGAAAGTTGCGAGAGTACAAAAGAATTATAGTCAATACCGCTCGAAAGGCTGATGCCGAGTTTTTCGACTTTTTGAAAATCTTTGAGCATATTGAAAATGCCGAGTGCTGAGTCGCCGTCGAGTTCGTTGTAAAGGAAAAATATGTCAGTCGGCTCGTTACTGCGGTTTTCTTTCTGCTTAAAGTTCATTATGTTGCGAAGATTATCGGCGAATCCTTGTCGGAATAAATCGTATTTTCCACGATGTCGCGGCGAATGTCGTTGATGTACTGATTGTCTGCACCCAACGCCCCCGAAGGATTCCAGACAAACATTTTAAAATCCTTGCTGCACAAGGTTTTAGCCGTCCTGAACTGCGAACCTGCGGGCGAATTGTAACCGTCGCCGCCTTCGGAATAGATGTCCTGACTGCCGAGCAGGTGTATGCTGCAATCAGCACTCTGCAAATCGGAAACAACGGCAATTCCCGCATTATTAAGCACATGCGAGAGCCTCAGTCTCCAAGCCGACATATTGTGCGACACATCAGCGAGAAACACCTTGAATTTCCGCTTATAAAGATTCAACAACATTTCTGACGGTTATCCTCTAAAAAAAATAACAGTGTAAAGATAATTAACGTTTTTTAAGGTAGCAAAAAATAAACCAAAAAAAAAACTTTATTTCAACAAATCAGCCGGATTGATTCTAAAAAAATCTTCTGCCGGTAATCCACCGTTGCCAACTACGAGGGACGATTTCGGTTTGAACTTTTTAACAAACTCTTGCAATCCCGAATTAGTTGTGCGGTTGTTGCTTTTTACTTCTATGGCTGCGACTGCATTTTTTTTCCTGAGGACAAAATCAACTTCAAAATTGCCTTCACGCCAATAATTCACTTCGTAACGCTCTTTGAACGCATAATTCAAAATATGCGCTCCGACAGCCGATTCAAATACATGTCCCCATTTTTCGGGACGAGTGAGAATGTCAGGATAGCCGCAATCCGAATAAACATTGCGCAAAGCATTATTATAAACTTGAAATTTCGGAATACTTGCTCTTCGCCTTGATAAGTCAATCGAAAATTTTTGCAATCCTGTTAATAATCCGCTGTCATTAAGCAAGTTAATGTAATTAGAAAGCGTTACCGTATTTCCGGCATCTTTTAGAGAACCTAACATTTTTGTCAGCGAAAGTATATTGCCCGAATATGCCGCACCGAGTTCAAATGTTTGCCTCATAAGTGCAGGTTTGCCGATAGGTGTATCTAACAAAATATCCTTGTTGATGGTGGCATCAATGATTGACGAATTAATATATTGTTCCCAACGCTCTTGATTTTCAACAAGATGCGCTGCGCCGGGATAACCACCGAAATAAATATATTGTTCAAGCGAAGTACCGAAGGCTTCCTGCATTTCGGGAAAACTCCAATGCGACATTCTAATCTCCTCAAAACGTCCCATCATGGATTCCGAAAGTCCTTTTTCCAACATCACACGCGAAGAACCGAGCATTACCGCTTTGATATTCAAATCGTTAAAAGTATCATAATCCCACTCTTTCTTTACAACGGAACTCCAATCATTTATCTTTTGAATTTCGTCTATGACGATGATTATTTCTGAAAGGTTTTGCGTTTTCATTTTTGCGCGTGCTGACTGCCAACAATCTGAAATCCAATTAGTTTGCGTTGCAGGAACATTATCAGCACTAAAAAACAGATACGGTTTTTCCCAATCTTTCAAAACCTGTTTTACGACAGTGGTTTTGCCAATTTGACGAGGTCCCATAATTACTTGAATGAACTTTCTCGGCTCATTCATTCTATCTGTAATTGTCTTATAATCAATTCGTTTGTACATATTCTAAAATTTTACTCAGTCCGTTGAGTAATTTTACTCAATGGACTGAGTAAAATTACTCAACGGACTGAGCAAAAATATGACAAATATTTTAAACAAGCAAAAAAAATGTTTATTTATTTTTTTTGACTTTCTGTCCGTGATATCCGACACGAGGAAAATCGAATTGTCAATTCGTTATAAGTTCAACACTACAAAAAGCAAATACAAAGGCACGGGAGCAGGAAACGAGGAAAAACAAAGACTGTAAAAATCAATTAAAATAGGACGGCTTTTCTTTAAAAAAACCGTCCTATAATCATTTCCTTTGAAAAAGAAATCCGTTAATCCCTTACTTTTTTCAATACCATTACCGTTCTGTTGACGTTGTAAATCGAGAGAACATAATGTCCGTCTTTTTCCATTGAGAAAAATTCCGTCGAATCGTCAACACGGTTGAAACCGCCGAATTTTTCATCGTCAGAGTTCAGGATTATCTTGTAAACGCCTGCCTCAGGAATGTAGAACGTGTAATCCGGAATACAAGCCGTCGGATGGAAATTGAAAACAAAGATTAATCCGCCTTTCTTTTCAACTATTGTATGGTTGTGTTCGTCCATATTAAGTTGCTGACCGTAAAGGTCTTGCATTACGGGATATTCTTTTATGAGGTTGATTAACGCTTCGTCAAAATCGTTCAAGTAATGATATTTCAAATACGGAGCGTCCATCAAAGACCACAAACGGCGTGCATGTTTATAACTCCAACCGTTGCCCTCGCGCGGAAAATCTATCCATTCGGGGTGTCCGAACTCGTTGCCCATAAAGTTCATATAAGCCTGACCGCCGTTAACAATCGTAAAGGCACGAATCATTTTATGAAGCGCAATTCCTCGGTCAATTATCATGCTCGGAATATTGGTCGCCATGCAGAAATACATCTCCTTGTCCATCAGACGGAAAGCAATCGTCTTGTCGCCTACTAAGGCTTGGTCGTGGCTTTCGGCGTAAGCAATCGTGCGGACTTGCGGCAAACGGTTGTTAAGAACGTTCCACAACTGATAAACGTTCCAATCATCGTCTGACTGCTCTTTTAAAATCTTAATCCAAAAATCAGGAATACCCATGCCCAAACGGTAATCAAATCCGAGACCGCCTTCTTCTACGGGACACGTCAGACCCGGCATACCAGAAACGTCTTCGGCAATCGAAATTGATTCGGGATTGATGATTTTCATCAGTTTGTTGGCTAACTGCAAATATGTAACCGCGTCAAACTCAACGCCGTCGCGGAAATATTTCCACTGGTCGAAACTGTCAATGTTGCCGTGATGGAAGTAGAGCATCGAAGTAACGCCGTCAAAACGGAAACCGTCAAAATGAAACTCCTCCATCCAATAGCGGATATTCGAGAGAAGAAACTGAATTACCTCGTTTTTGCCGTAGTTGAAAAGTTTTGAATCCCACTGCGGATGGTCGCCTCTGCCGCCGGGGTGAGTGTAAAGGTCGTCAGTGCCGTCAAGACGGTTGATGCCCTCGGTGGTGTTTTTTACGGTGTGCGAATGAACGATGTCCATTATAACGCGCAGTCCGTTTTCGTGGGCGGTTTTAATAAGGTGTTTCAAATCTTCGGGCGTTCCGAATCTCGAACTCGGCGCAAAAAAGTTTGAAACATGATAACCGAATGACCCGTAATACGGATGTTCGGCGATTGCCATTATCTGTATGGTGTTGTAACCGCCTTTTTTGATATGCGGCAAAACGTTTTCCTCAAATTCCTTGTAAGTGCCGACGCCTTCTTTTTCCTGTCCCATTCCGATATGACATTCATAAATGAGAAGCGGTTCTGACGGGTTAGGACGGAATTTTTTTCTACCCCAAACAAACGGTTTTTCAGGTCTCCAAACCTGAGCCGAAAATATTTTTGTAACATCGTCCTGAACGGCTCTTGTCGTATATGCGGGCAAACGGTCGATGATTGAATCGTCAGCACCGTGAACGATTATTTTATAAAGCGAACCGTGAATAAAAGTTTTTGAATACGTTTTGTCGTCCAAAAAGATTTCCCAAATTCCGTTTTCTTTTTTCACGAGCGGGTTTTTGTAACGATCCCAATTATTGAAATCTCCGAAAAGAAAAATCTCTTTTGCGTTCGGAGCCCATTCGCGAAGATACCAGCCTTTGTCTTCTTCGGAATAATTAAGCCCTAAATATTTGTATTGACCGGCAAAATCCACAAAAGTCGGATAATAACTTTCAAGTTCTTTGAATTTAGCCTGATACCTGTTGTAACGTGCTATAATATCGTCTTTTACGGGGTCGAGCCAATGGTCGTCCATAATGGCGAGATGTATAGGCTCTTGTTGTTGAGATGTTTCAACTGTCTGTTTTTTGGTGGTTGACTTTTTTGCTTGTTTAGCCATAATTGATATTTATTATAAGTTCTTTTTTTACGGAAACAAATGTAAAAACAATTTCTTAAAATAAAAAAACTTTTTTCGCATTTTTTTATAATAAAGTTTAGAATCGGGCGTTTTTATAAGAGAAAACACTATTAATTTTTTAATTAACTAAAATCAGGTTTGCCTATGAATGAAAGTTACACTAAGATGAATTATTCAAAAAACTTTGTATCACTTTCCTCTATTAACAAGTTGACAAGGGAAGTCGAAAAAATGGAATCGGAAATTTTTACGAGAGTTGACAATTTGAAACTCTCTCCGGGAAAGGAAATATTGAAAAAAATTTTTTCGTACTTATAAGTTTTTTTGAATAAAAAAATAATTTTAATTTTGCAGGGCTGTCATAACACGACAGCCTTTTATTTTTCGTTAAAAAAAAATCAAATAAAAAATGGCAGACATAAAAATAATCCGTGCTTCAAAAGACGACGTAAAATACGCTCAGGCGGTCTCTGATATGATTGACGAGGCGGCAAAGTCAAAAAATTCCGGGCTTGCACACCGCACGCCTGAATACATCACTGAAAAAATTCTCGAAGGCAAAGCCGTTATTGCTTTTGTTGACGGCGAAGTTGCAGGTTTTTGTTATATTGCAACATGGCAAAACGATGAGTTTATTTCACATTCGGGGCTAATTGTTAATCCGAAATTCAGGGGACACGGTTTGGCAAAAGCGATAAAAAAAGAGTGTTTTTTGCTTTCGCGGGACAGGTTTCCGAACGCAAAAATTTTCGGACTTACCACAAGCGCGGCAGTGATGAAAATCAACACCGAATTAGGTTACGCACCCGTTGCGTTTTCGGCTCTGACAACCGACGAAGAGTTTTGGAAAGGCTGCGAAACGTGTGCTAATTTTGACATTTTACAGCGGACAAAACGCTTTAATTGTCTTTGTACGGGAATGTTATTTGATCCCGAAGAAAAAAAATAACTGATTAATACCGTTTTTTTAGATTTTTTGTAATAATTTTGCGCCGAAATTTTAGTAAATTATTATAAAAACATATTTTTTAAAAAAATGGCAAATCAAAAAGGACATCCTAAGGGGCTTTATCTTCTGTTTGTAACGGAGATGGCCGAGAGGTTCAGTTATTACGGAATGAGGGCGTTGTTCGTGCTGTATATGGTTTCGGCGTTTTTCAGCAACGAATATGCCTCGCAAATTTACGGCTCATATACGGGGTTGGTTTATCTGACACCGCTTTTAGGCGGATACATTGCCGACCGTTATTGGGGCAACCGCAAATCAATTATCGCCGGCGGAATTTTGATGGCGATAGGTCAGTTTCTGATGTTTTTGTCGGCATGTTTTGTTAAGCAGTCGATTATGCAGGAGGGCGGCTCTATTGACGCAAATGTTGATAACGGTTTTTCTTTGTTTTTGATGTTTGCGGGTTTAGGATTCCTGATTTTCGGTAACGGTTTTTTCAAGCCGAACATTTCGACTATGGTCGGCGACCTTTACGAAAAGACCGATTCGAGAAAAGATTCGGCATTTACGATTTTTTATATGGGTATCAACGTCGGTGCTTTTATTGCGCCGCTTATCTGCGGCTCTTTGGGCAACGGCAACTGGGCTAATCCGGCTAACTTCAAATGGGGATTTTTCTGCGCGGGCGTTGCGATGGTATTGTCGATTGTAGTTTTCTGGTTTTTGAAAGATAAATATTTGAAAACTCCCGAAGGTTTGCATATCGGTCTTCCGCCTTCAATCAGCGAACTCCGCCACGCAAAAGACGAGGTTGAACACCATCTAGAAGGCGAGGAAGTTAAAAATTCTCCTATCAGACTTTGGGGCTGTATCTTGGGTGCGGTTGCATTGTTTGTAATGTTTTCGCTCGGTGCTGAAAGTTTCAACGATTATATTTCGGCGGCAATTTACGCTATTTCGTTAGCCTTGCCTGTATTTATTATCACTGACAGAGGACTTACACGCGACGAAAAAAGCCGTATCGGTGTTATTTATATAATTGCGGTATTTGTGATTTTCTTCTGGTCGGCGTTTGAACAGGCCGGTTCATCGCTTACGCTTTTTGCTGAAAATCAGGTAGACCGCACTATCGGTGATTGGACTATGCCGACGACGTGGTTTCAATCCGTTAACCCGATTGTTGTGGTAACGTTTGCGCCTTTGATGGCTATGTTGTGGCAGTTTTTGGGTAAGAGAAAACTTGAACCGTTTTCACCGGCAAAACAGGCAATCGGTCTTATGCTTCTTGCTATCGGCTACGTTGTAATTGCTTTTGCAACCGACGGCGTTGACAATAATACAAAAGTTTCGATGTGGTGGCTGTTTGCGTTGTATTTTATCCATACGATTGGCGAATTGAGCCTTTCACCGATTGGACTTTCGATGGTTAACAAACTTTCACCGGCGCGTTTGGCGTCGCTTTTGATGGGCGTTTGGTTTATGAGTAATGCCGCTTCAAACATTTTGGCGGGTAACTTGGCAACACTTTTGCCGGGCTCTGACGGTCAGGCGAAATCGTTTCTCGGTTTTGAAATCACCAATTTGACGGAATTTTTCACATTGTTTGCAGTAATGGCGGGCGTTGCCTCGCTTGTACTCTTTGCTTTGTGTCCGCTCTTGAAAAAAATGATGAAAGGAGTACAATAAAAAAAAAACTCTCACAAAAAACTAAAAAAGCAATCCGAAAGGTTGCTTTTTTAGTTTTTTTATATAAATTTGTCGCCAAATACATTACTAATTTTTTGATATGAATAACTTTGAATTTCAAAATCCTAAGTTATTGATTGTCAAATTATTACAATAAAAGCACCCAAAAAATACACGGGACGTAAAAGAAATATAGTATATTCAACAAAAAAGGACGTTATTATAACGTCCTTTTTTGTTGAATTAAAAATATTTTAAAAAAAAGCGTTTTTGACGGCGAAAATGTTTTTCAATTCCACCATGGTACGATTAAAAAAATCGCCTAAAAAGCCGCTTTTTTTTGCGTTTTCCGCCCGGAAAAAATCTCATGTTTATTTTTCGTCAAAAAATCGACATGAGAAAGGTATCATGTTGATTGAATAAACATGAGAAATACGAGCCGCAAAAATAAGATGCTATATAAAAAAACGGTGTCAAGATTTTTTTCTTGATACCGTTGGACATTTTAATTGTTTCAATACCAATATTTTACGTTCAAAAATAAGTAGTTTTAGACGTAAATTGGACATTAAAATACCCTAAATTCGTTGCCTATTTCGCCAAAACGGTTTTTTATAGTCGTAGCAATACCTTTGTCTTTAAACGTTACTGTAATATCGCCTTGATGTTGCTTTACGATACTTCCACGAATACCGCCTTTGCCGTTTGCAAAAGATATTCCGACAAAGCCAATGTTATATTTCTTTTTCAACTCCCACAAATCCTTTTCATCGTCAAAATTACTCATTTGTATAGAGTCTATAAAACAGAACTTATAACGCCCTGATTTTAGTGTATTTTCAATCAAAACAGGATTGTCCGAACCGAAATTAAATATCAGATTTTCAGACGGTTTTTCTCCCAAAAAATTGAATAATCTTGCCGTTCTAATATCGTCCATCTCGTTTTCAAAGAAAATCACCCGACCGAAATTTTTTGCAAGATAATTAGCGAATTTCAAGCAAAACAAAGTCTTACCATGTCCCGGCAATGATGATATTATCATCAAAAAAGCGGGGTCAGGCTCGCCTAAAAAGTCTTTCCAATCTCCCGTAAATTTCAGTCCTGATGATATTTTTTTATCCATCAAATCAGTTGCGGAAATTGTTTCCGCCGGGCTGCCCGAAAACACGTTAAAAGAACCTAAACCGCTTGTTTTTTGCGGTTTAGGTTTTGTTTCAACCGTCTGAGGTATAGGCAAAAAAAGAAAATCATCTGAATTATCGTTTTCTTCGTCTATTTCTTCCGCCTCTACCATTTCTACTTTTTTTTTAAGCCCGACAAAGCCGTTTCTTTGAGTTGAGGCTTAGCAACTGTCTTACTGATAGTCTTTTCTCTTGCCGCCTCTTGACAGCGTTTTTTAAGGTCTGCCCATTCGGGGAGTTGAACTTTCGTTTCCGTTGAATTTGCTTTCGGGATAAGTTTTTCCTGAATTTCGCGTATAAGTTCAATATGCGGCGTTTTGCGCCTCAATTTTGCCGAAAATTGCGCCTGAATCTGTTTTACAAATTTGCGGATACTTGTAACGGTTTTCTCCTTACCACAGCAATACGCAGCAAAATAACGGAGTGTTACCTGCCACGGTTCAGCCTCACCGATTTTTGGTTTACTCTCCTTTT
>JAFPZK010000082.1 GCA_017417315.1 Bacteroidales bacterium | reverse complement strand
TAGGAATTGCCGCTACTTATTATATAGGTTCTCCTGTTGAACAAGAGGGGCTTCAAGAGACGAAAAGATTAACTGAAGATTACAATTCTCTAAACAATAAGTTACGCAACGCCTTAGTCGAATTAAACAATATCCAGACGCATGATGAAGGATATAGAGGTGTCTTTCAAGTAGATGCGCTGACTGAAAGTCAAAAAGCGGCGGGATTCGGCGGAACGGACAGATATGCCAATTTGAAAAATCATGAAAATTCTGAAATCATGGTTTCCACCGCGTTTAATGTCGATAAAATGATTAGTACGATGAAAATTCAGTTACAATCATTTGACATGATAACAAAATTAGTAAAAAATAAGGAGAAAATGCTTGCCTGCATTCCTTCCATTCAACCAATTGCAGTAAAAGACCTTGTCAGATACGGTTCTCCTTTCGGTTACAGATTTCACCCTATTTTGCACATATACAGAATGCACGCCGGAGTTGACTTAACGGCAAAAGAAGGTACGCCTATTTATGCCACGGGTCAAGGTAAAGTAATTGCGGCGGGCGAACAAAACGGTTACGGAAAAGTCGTAAAAATAGACCACGGTTTCGGTTATACTACCGTATATGCACACATGAGCAAAATTGCGGCTAAAAACGGTCAGAAAGTAAACCGGGGTGATGTTATCGGTTATGTAGGTTGTACGGGTCTTTCAACGAGTCCGCACTGCCACTATGAAGTCAGAATCAATAACAAACCGGTAGAGCCGATGAACTTCTACAAAGTTGATATGACCGAGAACGAATATCAGACATTCTTAGAGGCATCTCAAGATTTGGCTTTCGGAGATAACGATTAAAAACAATGCTCCGAAGACCGAAAAAGCCCGGACCGATAAAGGGTCGGGCTTTTTTTTTGAAAAGATAATGCGTTTTTGTGCATTTTGGCACAAAATTTATTAATATTAATTATAAAAAACTAACAACTTATTATGATTAACAATCAAAAAAGCCACATTATAAAAATCTTTGTCTTCGGCACTTTGCTGAAAGGACAACGCTTTGATTTTTATATGGGCGGCAGCACTTACGGCGGGAAATACTACACCCGGGGACAACTGATGATGGCAGAAAACGGAAGCGTTTATATTGACGTTACCGATCACTCGGCTTACACAAAAGGCGAAGTCTACTACGTAGATTACAGTTGTCTGTTAAGAATCAACCATTTGGAGTCTCGTTCGGGAGAATTTCCGAAAGGTTATGACCTAACGTTAATTCCGACTTGGTCTATCGAAAAAAACAGCGATTACAATTTCGACCTTGACAAGAGCGAACTTTGTTTTTATTATCGCCGCAGAAACGAACCCGTAAAAATTATGGGAGGCGATTATTCAAAACATAAAGATCCCGTTGAGGAAATAGGAGTTTTTCTCGGAAACGAAAAAATGAAGATTCTTACTCCCGAAGACGTAGTCAACTGCGTAAAACAGGATATCAGAATAGATTTTTAAGACAAAATTTATAAACTAATTGAAATGGGCAAAGCATTAACACGGGTAAAAAACAGAATTTTGAACATTCTGTTTTGGTCAATAATTTCCGCCGCCTTTATCGGACCGGGAACTGTTACCACTGCAACAAAAGCGGGTTCTGATTTTCAGTTCCAACTTTTGTGGGCTTTGTCTTTTTCAACTCTGGCATGCCTTGTGCTTCAAGAAGCGAGTGCAAGAGCCACGATATATTCCAAAATGAATTTGGGTCAGGCGATAAAATTCCATTTTACCGGCAGCAAAGCCCAAGTTCCGGTTTTGGTGATGATTGTCGGTGCAATTATTTTGGGTTGTGCCGCTTACGAAACAGGTAATATTTTAGGCTCGGTAGAAGGACTTTCGTTGGTGTTTACGAATGTCGACAAACGGTTGTTCGTAGCCGCGATAGCCCTTATTGCGGGGCTTGCGCTCAGTCTGAAATCCCTTAGGTCGATGGCAAACTTTATGGGAAGTTTTGTGTTTATAATGGGCGCAACTTTCATAACGACGGCTGTTTTCGCAAAACCGCCGGTAGAAGAAATCATAAAAGGAATGTTTTTGCCGAGATTTCCCGACACCTCCGGCGCAGGGCTTCTTGTTTTAGGACTTGTAGGCACAACTGTCGTACCTTACGACTTATTCTTGGGTTCTAATGTCGTTCAAAAGGATACTACCGTAAAAGATATGCGTATAGGTATTTCAGCGGCAGTAATTTTGGGCGGTTTTATTTCGATGGCAATTTTATGCGTGGGAACCGAAATGACACGCGGTTTAACACCCGAAGCAGTTAAAAACCTCGGTTTTTCTTACAAACTTCTCTCGCAAACACTTGTCATAAATATCGGTCAGTGGGCATTGTACATTTTCGGATTCGGTATGTTTGCCGCTGGTTTTACGAGCGCGATAACCTCACCGCTTGCCTCCGCACTTACGGCAAGAAGTATTTTCGCAAAATATAACGAAGACGGAACGCCTAAAAATCCTAACGCTTTTCAGTGGGTGGCATATTTAGTTTTGGCAATCGGTATCGTTTTGGGGTTCTTGCAGATAAAACCTGTACCCGCAATTGTTGCCGCACAAGCCTTCAACGGACTTATTCTGCCGTTTGTCAGCATATTTCTTTTTATGGTTGTCAACGACAAAAAAGTTATGGGAAAAGAACATTTAAACGGTACGGTTTCCAATATCTTGATGATAATTGTTACGTGGGTAACATTGATTTTAGGAATAGTTAACGTAGTAAAAGCGGCTTCAACAACCATCGGTTTTACTTTCGGGGCTGACGATTTGTTTTTGACAGCAGGAGTTTTAGCACTGATAATTACGGTGCTTATTACGATACACATTTTCAAAAAAAGAAAAAGATCTCTTTTAGAATAAAATGTCCCGCAAAATATTTCTCCACTTTTTGGCATTGTTGACCTCTTTGATTTGGGGTTCAACATTTGCCGTCAGCAAGGTTTTGCTAAACAACGGACTTTCTCCGGCAGGAATAATGACATTACGGTTTTTGCTCGCGTACTTTTTGATGCTGCCTTTCGCACATAAACATTTGATTTCTAAAACTTGGAAAGACGAATTAAGGTTTATAATCTGCGGACTGACGGGCGGGTCATTGTACTTTTTAGCAGAAAACACCGCAGTAGAAATCACTTCGGCATCTTCAACCGTCGCACTCTTGGTTTGTCTTACACCGGTTTTTACGGCTGTTGCCAATTCAATAGTATACAAAGAAAAAACACTTTCAAAACGCTTTCTGTCCGGCTCTTTCGTAGCCTTGGCAGGTACGGCTTTGGTGGTTTTCAACGGAGTTTTTGTCCTTGACGACAATCCTTTGGTAATAGTTTTGAGTATCGGAGCAGGTCTATGTTGGACGGTATATTCGTTAGAGTTAAGGGTTTTAGAAAAAAACTACTCGTCTGACACCATAACAAGAAAAGTTTTCTTTTGGGGCGTTATGACAATGGCGGTTTATTTTCTGTTTTTTCCGAAAAGCACACCTCCGGAAACGCTGTTAAAACCCGAAGTTGCGTTCTGCCTGATATTTTTGGCAATAATAGCCTCATTAGGTTGCTTTTTGGTTTGGAATATGGTTATAAAAAGAATCGGTGTTGTAACTGCTTCTAACTATCTGTTCTTTAACCCCGTATCCGCATTGATAACCGCACACGCCGTCTTGGACGAAAAAATAACCGTTTATGCAGTCATAGGTTGTGTGCTTACTATAACGGGCGTTTATTTATGTAACAGACATAGTACAAAAGTTTAATTGTCAGCGTGTTAAAAAAAAATACAAAAAAAACATAAAAAAAACTCCGAAAAATTTGGCAGTTATCAAAATTCTCTCTACCTTTGCAACGTCAAAATAAGAGAAACAAGTTCTTTAAAAAAACAAAGTTTAAAAAAATATCGGGAGTATAGCTCAGTTGGTTCAGAGCATCTGCCTTACAAGCAGAGGGTCATAGGTTCGAATCCTGTTACTCCCACTTTGTACAATTATTAATTATTAGAAAAACTCTTTGGGAGTATAGCTCAGTTGGTTCAGAGCATCTGCCTTACAAGCAGAGGGTCATAGGTTCGAATCCTGTTACTCCCACTTTCTCAAATTCTTAAAATTTAAAGTTGTTGTAGCAGCCCGCTGTTCATAAAGAAGAGCAGGCTGCTTTTTTTACGGTTGTATACTATGGAGACAAATCAATATGACAATAAAATGTCGGAAGCCTTGGAAGTCGCAACAAAAGCCGGTTATATATTGTTGGAAAACGGTGCAGAAATTTCACGAGTAGAAGAAACTATGAACCGTATCGCAAAATATTTCGGCGTTGACACAGGCAATTATTATGTTTTGAGCAACGGAATTTTCACCACGGGCAATTCCCGTAAACTCAAAAAAAGCAATCCAAACTCGCTTTCAGAGCAGTTTGCCGACGTAAAATATATACCCCTAAGGGGTTCAAGATTGGATAAAGTGGTGGCTGTCAACCAATTATCCCGAGATATAGAAGCCGGTAAACACACAATAGAAACCGCAGACAAAGAACTCGATACAATCAACAAAATGCCGTTTGTAAAAAATTGGTTTCAAATACTTTCGTCAGGAATCGGCAGCGGTTTTTTCTGCTCAATTTTCGGCGGCGGACTCAGAGATTGTTTTGTGTCAACGTTAGCAGGATTAATATTGTGGGTGTTTGTACTCAAAGTAAGCGCACCTCACATGTCAAAACTATTAGGCAATATGGCAGGCTCTTTTTTAGCCGCATCTTTTTGTATTATTGCCATAAAAGTAGGAATTGGTGTCAGTTTGGGGCACACGATAATCGGTGCTGTAATTCCGCTTGTGCCGGGAGTGGCTTTCACAATCGGAATCAGAGACATTGTCGGGGAAGATTATTTAGCCGGCACAACAAGATTAGTTGATGCCTGTGTCGTGTTTTTCGGAATTGCAATGGGCGTTGCCGCTGCACTGCTGATTTTTAATAAAATTTTCGGAGGGTTGGAATTATGACGGAAAGTTTGGATATGATAACGCAAACGGTTTGGTTTCAGGCTTTGTCAGGATATTTCGGGACAATTGCGTTTGCTATTTTGTTCGGTGTGCCGAAACAGTTTTACAATACGGGCGGAATAGTCGGCGCGGCAGGTTGGACTACGAATGTCGTTTTGGCGTGGTATTGCGGTTTTTCGCCCTTTGCAAGCAATTTTTGCGCTTCGATAGTCATAACGTTTTTGTCAAGATGCTTTGCCGTCATCAAAAAATGTCCCGTTACGGTGTTCAGAATCAGCGGATTATTACCGTTAGTGCCGGGAATAGGAATTTATTGGACTATTTATTATCTGATTTCGGAAAACTATCCGAAAGCATTTACAACAGGTATTACAGCCCTAAAAGTTTTAACGGCAATCATTATGGGAATGGTTATCGTGTCAGGTATTCCGAACAAGTTTTTCAAACGGTTATTTTCTCCACGCCGCCCCTAAAATCATCGCGCCGCCAAAACCCAAACTTTTTAGCAACTCTATTTTGTCGAAAGTTACGCCGCCCAAGGCGTAAACTTTTTCGTCAATAACGCCCTGTTTTTGCAAAATTTTCAACTCGTCCAAAGAGAATTTTGAATTGTATCCCTCTTTTGAAATACTGTCAAAAATAGGGCTTAAACTTACGTAATCAAAATTCTGTTTTTCATTTATCACTTCTTGGACGGAATGTAACGATTTAGAAACCGTGCCGGAAAAATGTTCAGGCCTTAGAGGGTTGCGAGAGTTAAGATGAACGCCCCTCAAACCGTATTTCAACGCTAATGAAAAATAATCGTGAAGCACAATACGGTTATAATATTTCGGTTCTATTTCGTTTATAAGTTTTTCATAATCAGATTCCTCGGCTTTCGGTTTGCGTAAATGAAGAACTTCTAAACCGTCAGTAAAAAACTTATTAATTAATAACGCTTCCTCAGCGAAAAACTCAGGAAGCGTGATATAAATTATTTTCATCCTGCCATTTTTATGTGGTCGAAACTTGCGTCCCAATCCTTCCAAACGGGTTCGCGACCAAGTTTTTTAAGACTTGAAATTATTTCTGTTGCCGTGCGTTCGTCATTCACCGTAAACTGGTCAAGTGCCTGAGGATAAGTGTAATAGCCGCCCGGATTTGTCTTTGACTGCGCACTCATTGTCGTAACGCCCAAGGTTGCCATATTGTCGCGGATAAAAGCGGGTTCTCGTGTTGAATACGAAATGTCAACGTCATGGTCAAAAATCCTCATGGCAAAAGTTATCTGTGCCAACTGTTTGTCAGTCATAATGACATTCGGCTGAAAGCCCTCATTTTCAGCGGGTCTCATTCTCGGGAAATTAACCGAATATTTGGTTTTCCAATAGTGTTTTTCCAAGTATCTGAGGTGATAAGCCATCATCGTAATATCGGTGCGGAACTCTTTTTCAAGACCGATTAAAACGCCCATTCCTATTGAATGAACCCCAGCTTGACCCATACGGTCAAAACCGTTGACACGCCAATCGTATTTCGATTTCATGCCGCGAGGGTGATAAATGTTGTAATTTTTTTCGTTATAAGTCTCCTGAAAACAAATTACACCGTTCATTCCGTGGTGCGTTAACATTTCGTAATCCTCTACGGATAAGGGCATTACCTCGATTTTGAGGTTTGAAAAATAAGGTTTTGCAATATCCAAAGCGCGGGCAATATATTTTGCATCGGCTTTCGCAGGATTTTCGCCCGTAACGAGCAAAATGTTTTCAAACGGAGCAATTTTTTTAATCGCTTTGTACTCATCTTCAATCTGCTTTTCGGTGAGAATTGTTCTCGGCATTTTGTTCTGAATATGAAATCCGCAATAAACGCAAGAATTTGTACAAGAGTTAGTTATATAAAGCGGAATAAACATTGAAATAGTTTTTCCAAACCTTTCTAACGTGTATTTTCTTGACAAAAAAGCCATTTGTTCCAAAAAAGGCTCGGCGGCGGGAGAAATCATCGCCATAAAATCTTCAACATCACAACGGTCTTTTCTTAAAGCGCGGCGGACATCGTCCGCAGTTTTTTTGTAAATTTTCTCGGTCGTTTCGTCCCAAGAAATCTTTTGTATTTCGTCGTAAAACATTTTTTTTATTTTAATAACACCGCAAAATTAGCAATTATTTTTTTAATTCAGAAATGTTTTATAATTTTGCCGCGATTTTAAAACACAAAAACTTTCAAACAAATAATTAACAGTATGAAATACCTAATTACCTTTATGGTTTTGTTATTTGCCGGTGCTGCGATGGCACAACATAAAAGCAAATATAATTTCTTAAAACAAGATTCCAAGATAAAAACTTATGTAACCAAATTAGCTTTGCCCGTGAGTTTAATTTCAGTCGGCGTATTCGGCTTTAACCGTGGCGAAGAACCTAACGCTTTTAATTCTCCTGCAAAATTTGTTTTTAATGAAACTCTTGAAGGCAGACATATTCATGTTGACGACTTTTTGCAATACACGCCTTTGTTAGCATATTTGTCGATAAGTGGCAGAGAAAATTTCGGAGAAAGATTTATGGTTACTACAACCGCTTCCCTTTTGGTTTGGGGGCTTATAATGCCGGTAAAAGCAAAAGCAGGCGAATTACGTCCTGATTTCCAATCAGATAATTCATTTCCGTCAGGACATACCGCCACCGCTTTTATGGGTGCCGAATTGTTAAGACTCGGCGGTTACGGCAAAAAAATCACGATTCCCGCCTATCTTACAGCCGTTACGGTCGGTTGTCTGAGGATTCATAACAACAGGCACTGGTTTAATGACGTTGTTGCCGGAGCGGGTTTTGGCATACTTTCCGCAGAATTGGCGTATTGGCTGTTTCCGCTCGAAAAGAAACTCTTTTCGCCGAAAGACAAAACCCGCAAATTGTCGAACAAAACGTTCTAAAACTAATACTTGCCGGTCAAACCGATAAAAGCGTCTTCCAAATTGACACTTTCGCTTCTCAGACCCTTGAACTCGATTTTCTGCTGCCAAAGAATTTCTTCTGTATCTTCTTGATTTTCAAACGAGTAAAATTCAAGAATGATTTTGTTTTTTTCAGGGTGGAAAAGTCCGTCAATAGTCTCAGGCACTTCCTGCTTTTCAGAAACATAACATCTGTATTTCTTGATTTTCGTCAGGAGTTCGTTGACCGGCATTTGAACCAAAATTTTCCCGTAATCCATTATAATACAGTCATCTATGAGTTGCTCCATATCCTGAATTATATGCGATGTCAGGAAGACGGTTTTGTTTTCGCTTTTGGCATAATCCCTGAGATATTCCACAAAAAGACGGCGGTATCCGGGGTCAAGTCCTAACGAAAAATCGTCAAGCACCAATAATTCCGGATTTTGTGCAAGTATCAGACCAAGAGCCACTTGCGAACGCTGTCCGTTACTCATTTTGTTGATTTTCTGCTTAGGAGCAACTTTGAGTTTCTTCATCAGTTCGTAATACGCCTCTTTTTTCCACTGACCCGGAAAAAATGCCGAATAAAATTTTTCAATCTGTTCAATATTCATAAACTGATACTGAACATGCCCTTCTATCAACAGCCCGATTTTTTTTCTGACTATCGGGTCTATTGCGTTAGCAGGCTGATTAAAAATCAGACATTCTCCGCTGTACGGCTTTAAATACCCGCTCAAAATGTTTATCGTCGTGGTTTTGCCCGTACCGTTTTTGCCCAACAGACCGAGAATGCGTCCTTTGGGTACATTAAAATTCAAATCTTTGTAAATCAATCTTTTACCGTAATAATGGGTAAGATTGTTACATTCTATTATGTGTTCCATCTCAGGAATTAAAAAAAAGTTTTAGTTAAGGAATTTTCTGCCTTCAATGTAATAAACGGGATAATAATCCGTATTATGCTTTTCCATATATGCCTTCATTTGAGCAGTCTGATTCATAACGCTGTGGCAGCGTTCCATAATCATGCAGTTTTCTTGTGTAGAAGTATCTGTCGGCATTTTTTCCAACGCATTTTGTTCGCTTTTCAAGATACTTTCTTTCGAGATTTTGTTGACTTTTACAACACCTTTTACTAAAAGTTGTTTGTACATCAACTCGCGGGGAAAAGTATCAATTTCACCGCCGGCAAACACCTGCATTGTCAGCGTTGTATCATCTTCGGCTTGAAGAAAACATTTTTTACCGCTTCTCATACAAACGTGCTTTACTTTGCCCATAACGACAATTTCTTTGTCTAAAAGAGCCTCTCCGTCGTTAACGATTCTTCTCGGAGTCATAGCCTCTTCGGGTACGTTTTGAGTTGCTTTTTGATTAACGTTTTGTTCCGCAGCCGATTTGCCGCCGTTGCCGCTGCACGCCGACATAGCCATTACACCGCAAATCAAAAATGCGGCAACCGTTCTTTTGTTTAATTTCATAATTATTTTTATTTAGTTATTGTTATAATTCTATGTCCAAATCATCGGGCAATTCGTTAATCTCCTTGCCTTTTGACGGTAAATATTTTGCAAGTATAGGAATTATTTTGTTCAAGGCGTTCAAAATTTCCTCTTTTGAAGCGGAAGTTTCAAACGGTTGTTTTAATATTTTTTCAATTTCTTTGATTGCGTTGTCTTCCATTACGAGCGAAATTCCCACATCAGGCAAAAAACAGACTTCTTTTTCTTTGAGCGAATAATAAACCAAAAACGCCGAATTTTTCACCGTTTTATACATTCCTGCTTTTTGAAAAATTGCTCTTGCATGTATTTCAACATTTTTTTTGCGGATTTTTTTAGGAATTATAATCCGTTGAAAATCAGGAATAAAGATAAAAGCAGCAAGCAAAGCCGCTGACGCAAAAAACGAAAATGTATACATCAAATACGGGTCGTATTCGATTGGGGAAAGCATAAAATATGTCAGCAATACCACAAAAAATATCCCTGAGGCTGCCAAGGAATATATAAAATATTGTCCTGACGACTGTTTTATCATAACAACTGCTTCCGTATCAGTGTTGTTTTCTATTTCGCTTACTAAATTGTAAAGACGTGTTTTGAAATTTTGATCAAAATCTTTTATCGTAATCATATTTTAGCCCTCTTTTTAAGTGCCAAATTTAGAAAAAAACTTTGAACGGTGCAAATATTTTTTTTGTTGAAAAAAAAATTCTTACCTTTGTTACCTTTAAAAAAAAAGGTTTATTATGAAAATAATTATTAATTCCAAGACTCAGGAAACGGTTTCAAAAACCGTTGCAGAACTCGCGAAAGAGTTGAATTTGCCTGACTTAGGTGTTGCACTTGCCGTTAATTCGGAGATGATTCCGAGGGATAAATGGCAGGAAAAACTCCTTAAAGAAAACGACGATATATTAATTATTAAAGCGGCTTCGGGCGGATGATGATACAATTTATTTCACACCAAAACGCAAAATATTCATACCTTGACGGCATAAAACTTGCCCTTGAAGGCGGTTGCCGTTGGATTCAACTCCGTATGAAGGACTCTTCGGAAGACGAAATTGTCAGTCTCGGAAAAGAGGTAAAAAAACTTTGCGAACAATATCACGCCACTTTTATTGTTGACGACCATGTCGGGTTAGTAAAAGTTATCGGTGCTGACGGCGTTCATCTCGGCAAAAACGATATGCCCGTTGACACCGCCCGTAGGATTCTCGGACAGGATTCCATTATCGGGGCTACGGCTAACACTTTTGACGACGTGTTGAACGCTTATAATAAAGGTGCAAATTATATCGGTTGCGGGCCTTTCAGGTTTACGACTACGAAAAAGAATTTAAGTCCTGTTTTGGGGCTTGACGGCTACCGGCAGATTGTCAGCCGCAAAAGGGCGCAAAACATTAATATTCCGATAGTTGCGATAGGCGGAATCTTAAAAGAGGATATTTCGGAAATAATGTCGACGGGAATTAGCGGAATCGCGCTTTCGGGTGCGGTGCTTAACGCCTTAGACCCTGTCAGCGAAATGAAAACTATTATAAAAATATTGGAAAAATGAACGATAAATTAATAATCGGCGGAAAAGAATTTTCGTCAAGACTCTTTCTCGGCACGGGAAAATTCAACTCTAACAGCCTCATGGCTGCATCAATCAAAGCCTCTGAAACTCAGATGGTAACGGTGGCAATGAAACGTGTAGAATTAAACGATGAAAATGACGATTTGTTAAACAATATCATCAAAGATAAAAACATTCAACTTCTTCCGAACACTTCGGGAGTAAGAGATGCAAAGGAGGCGGTTTTTGCGGCACAAATGTCGCGTGAGGCTTTCGGCACAAATTGGTTGAAACTTGAAATTCACCCTGACCCTCGTTATTTGTTACCCGACACGGTTGAAACTTTGAAAGCGACACAAGAACTTGTAAAACAAGGCTTTGTAGTTTTGCCGTATTGTCAGGCAGACCCTGTTTTGTGCAAACAGTTGGAAGAAGCGGGAGCGGCTGCCGTTATGCCTTTGGGTGCGCCGATAGGCACTAACAGAGGTTTGCGGACTGTTGATTTCTTGAAGATTATTATTGAGCAGGCAACCGTTCCTGTGGTTGTTGATGCCGGAATCGGTGCGCCTTCACATGCAGCATGGGCTATGGAACTTGGTGCTTCGGCGTGTCTTGTCAACACAGCGATTGCCGTTGCTAACGACCCTGAAAAAATGGCTGTTGCGTTCAAAAAAGCGGTTGAAGCTGGCAGAGAGGCATTTTTAGCAGGTTTAGGCGAGGTTGCGACTGACTCCAAAGCAGAGGCTTCGTCGCCGCTGACAAGTTTTTTGAATTAATTTAAAACGAAATACAAAAAATATCGCGATTCTCGTTACTTAACGACAAAAATAAGAATCGCGATTTTTGTTCCAACAATGCCCTAACGAATCGAAACAAATTATGGATGCAAAAGAACTTACCAAAATAATACGACAAGGCGAAACAAGTACGGTTCAATTCAAACTATTTCATAACGAATCCGAATGTCCTTTCGACTATGGCACAGATGAAAGTTTTGCCAAGGTTTATCTTTGGTATGCCGAAAAGTTTGTAAGCGAGGGAGATAAACAAAGAGACACTGAAACTTTATATTTTTTCACTGGAAATGCGCCACAGGACATCGGACAAGACATTGATATTTTGTTAAGAGCCTATATTTTTAGTTGCTGCGAACATATTTCGTCCCGTAGTTCTTACGATAACAATATGGATTTCATAATGTCTTGTGCTGTAAGTAATTACAAAAAGTTTGTAGCAATTTATGAAAAACTATAATTATGCATTACCACAAAACTATCACCCTAAAAAACTCTGCCACCTGCACACTCCGCAACGCCGATTTCGCTGACGGTGCGGCGGTGCTTGACGTTTTTCTCTTGACACACCGTCAGACGGATTTTTTGTTGTCATACGCGGACGAAAACACTTTCACTGCCGAAGACGAGGCACGTTATCTCAAAGAAAAGTCCGACAGTCCTGACGAAATCGAAATCCTCGCTGAAATTGACGGCAAAGTGGTTGGCACGGCGGGCATTTCAAAAATTGGACGGAATTTCAAAGTGTGCCACCGTGCGGATTTTGGCATTGGCATTGACGAAAAATATTGGGGATTGGGCATCGGCTCGGCACTCACAGAAGCCTGCATTGAATGTGCAAAAAATGCCGGTTACAAGCAGTTGGAACTCGAATGTATAGCCGAAAATCAAAAGGCGTTAGACCTTTATAAAAAAATTGGTTTTGTGGAGTTCGGGCGCAATCCGTTAGGGTTCAATTCGAGAATTTCGGGGTTTCAGAAGTTGGTGTATATGCGGAAAGAATTGTATTGAAAATTCTAAATAATTAACTATCTTTGTGCAAACAATTTAAACCTTAATTATATGAAACGTCAATTTATAATTTTCTCTCTTTCGGCATTGACATTGTGTGCATGCGGAGGAGGAACGTCAACACAACAGCAAAATAACACGACGGTTGATTCTGCTGCGAATAAAACCGCCACAACGCCGCAAGCCGAACAACCCGTAGAAAAAATACCCTTCGCCGCTGAAATCGCAAAAAGTATCGGCGAAGAATTTTACGGTGCATTAAATGCCACTCTCGGAGCCAAAAACGACGACTGGAAATATCAAGAACATATCAGTTACGAAGGTATGCGGTTGGATTGTTTCCCCTTGAAATCAGGCGGTTATTTCGTTATCAAAACAGATATGATAATGGATAATTGCGAATACGAAACTTACGGCAGTTACGTTTATTCAAAATCGGAAATCAAACCGAATAATGTACTTCTTCCTTGTCCGAAAATCAACGATTATTATTCCAATGCCGACAAATTCCCCGAAGCGGCTCGTAAAGAATTGGAAGAAAAGATTTTAACAAAAACTCGTTATTATTACGACAGCGGAGCATTAACCGTAACTTTTGACCCTCATTGTTGTAACGAGGACAATCCCGAAATACGTTTAGCAGAGCCGATTTTAGGTTTGGCGGCAAAAGAAGGACAGCGCGTTCCCGTAATTTCATATACTTGGGACGGTGAAAAATTTGTCCGCAATCCCGAAAATAAGCCGTTGGAGGAGGATATAGCGTATTTTGAAGGCTGCGAAAAAATAAGTGTACGCGAAATTTGGAACAAAATAATTGAGTATTCAAGAGAAGAAGATATGGGACTTTGCGCTGATTGTTGGACTATTGAATATCACGACGATGCCCAGATTCCTTATTTTGAGCAATTGTCAAGTAAAGGTGCAAATTTGGGCGAGTTGTATTGTTTTCAAGTAAAGGACGGTTACAAAATCTATTATATTGACAATACCACTGACGACGGTTTTTTCTTGTATACGTTTGAATATAAAGACGGAAAAATCAGTATGTTAGACGATGAATTTTCGTTGGAAGAATACAAAGAGTTTTGGTTTATAGACGACGGCAAAAAGTTTAGAGCGTGGAAAAAGACAGACGGTTTCGACGATTATGTTTGGAACGGCAAAACGCTCGTCAAGGAATAAAAAATTAGTTTTAATAATAAAAACGTTATAATTATGCCATTACAGATAATCAAAGACGATATTACCAATATAAAAGCCGATGCTATTGTTAACGCTGCAAATACGGATTTAAGAATGGGCGGCGGGGTCTGCGGTGCGATTTTTCGTGCTGCCGGAGCTGAAAAACTTCAAGAGGCGTGCAACAAGTTAGCACCGATAAAAACCGGCGAGGCAGTGATTACAGACGGTTTCAATTCCAAGGCGAAATACATTATTCATACGGCTGGACCGATTTACAGCGAGGGCAATTCTCAGCAGGAGAAACAACTTTATGACTGTTATTACAACTCCTTGAAACTTGCCGCAGAAAAGGATTTGAAATCAATTGCCTTTCCGCTGATTTCGGCAGGTATTTACGGTTATCCTCTCGACAAAGCGTTGTGTACCGCAATAAAATCCATTAACGATTTTTTGAGTTCATACGACAAGGGAATCACCGTTTATATGACTATTTTTGACGATAACACGTTTGCTATGGCGAAAAAGATTTATAAAACCACCAACTGTTCTTTGATGTAATTCTCGATTTCTTCTGCCGTAACGTTATATATGGGGTTCAGTTGTGGAAAATTGCTTTCCACTCTGAACCTCTGTCCGTTGGTGAGCATCGAAATGAGATTTTTGGTTTTTAAGCGATGTCGCGAATATCTTAAAGCGTTATCAATAAGTGTTTTTATGTTCACACCTGTTCGCAATATCGAATAGATGTCGTAATAATCCCTGAAATTGCTGCGACGGAGTAAAACTTCCATCTTCATTGCGCCAATGGCATTGATGTCGGCAAGTTTCAAGTTGTTGAGAAAACTTATCGGGGACATTTCAGGCGCATATTTGTCGGCGGCGTAAAACGAGATTTTTACGTCGTCCACCAAAAATTCTATGTGGTCAATATCAAGAATATCAACGTTTTGAACATCGGCAAATTGCGAAAACTCTCTTTTTATGACTGGCCAATCCACTTCGAGTTTGTCATCGGGACGTTTTCTCCACCGCATAAAATCCAAATCCTCGCTTTCTCTTGCGCCGATTTGCAAGTTGAGAGCCGTGCCACCAACCAAGACGTAAGGTTTGATACATTCGGCTTTTGAAACGGCTTCAAATATTTTAAACGTTTTTGCTGATAAACCTTTCATTTTAATCTCTTGTTTAAAATTCTTGTTTCCATCGACTTAACATACTTATCCGGCTGTTTTACTTTAAAGTAATACCACGCGAAAAATCTGTTGAGGGTGTAGAGGTAGTCGCCTTGCGGTACGAGTCTTTCGAGCCAAATACGCTTTACTTTTTGCTTCCCGTAGAGTTCAAAGAGTGTCTTTATTTCGTCTAAATCTAAGTAAATAAGGGTCTTTTCGATGATTATCTCGTCGGGTACGTCGCTCTCGGCAAAATCGGGCGCATAACTCCAAAAACATTTTTCCTCTCTCAGTTTTTCGATTAGAAAATGTCTGTGGGCGGCTTTTGCTGCCGTCGAATGTAAATATGTCGGTATGCGGTTCATTTGCCATGAATTTGTTTGCGCAAATTTACAAAAGTATTATGACTATTGCAAAAAAAATATTTGAATTATAATTACTCCTCATACATCTCTGCTGCCTCAACGTGCATATTATAAATTTCGTCAGCAAGCCATTGAGGTTCAAGAACTTTTAACATTATACCGCGAGACAGTAAATGCGCTGAAAAATCAAACGTCGGACGCATGAAAATTTCAAAATCAGAATAATTTTCTTCGGTAACGATTTCTTGTTGTGTATGATGAAGCGGAAGGTCGCGCAAAAAATAACGCTCACTTTCGTATGCCCTCAAAACAATCCTCTCCGCCGGTGCATTAACCTCGCTGACAATGCCGAAACATTCGCTGAAATATTCCGCCGCGTCAAAATCCGGGTCGATTTCAAAATGTTGATCCGAAACCTCCACGCGCACAAATCTATCCAACGAAAACACGCCAAATAATCCGTTTCTGTGACGGAAAAGAGCATACCACCGCTGACGAAAAAGTTTTACACAATATGGCATCATCAAAAACTTCTTCGGTTCCTCAGCACCATAACGGCGGTATTCGGCAGAAATCATCAAACTCTCTTTCATCGCCTTGATAACGGTTTGCAAATGCGCCCCGCCCGAGGGAACATTTTCGAGCAAAATTCGGTTTTGAACGCTCAAACCATCGCTGAGAATATTGCCAACACTGATTGTTGAAAACATCCAATTTTGAACCGTATTCTCATCAAGAACTTCTTGATTAGCAATATAATACGAATAATTATCGCGCTTATCGCAGTCGATAACTATCCCAAACATATCCAAAACAGCAACGCGATGACGGTTGAAGGTAGTGCGGCTGAGTTCGATTCCGCCGCTTAATTCACTTTCTGCCCATTTTTGACTTAGTTCAGCAAAAGTGATATGTCCAGCCCGTTTTATGGTGTTAATCAGCCAAATATATTCTCGATATTGTGTTGTGGTAGCCATAATGT
>JAFPZK010000081.1 GCA_017417315.1 Bacteroidales bacterium | reverse complement strand
GTGTCCATCAGAAAGCAAACGTTTAACAAGGCGCGTTCCGACAAAGCCCGAACCGCCAAAAATCGTTATGTTCATAAAGTAAAAATGGATTTATACAAAAAAGAAAGCATCACTCTTGATAAGAAAAGTGATGCCGAAAATGTGTGTGTTATAAAGAATTAGATTTTGGATATCCAACGACCTTCTTTGCGACCGCCTTCACGCATAATTAAGCCTAACGATTGCAGTTTTTGAAAATCTCTTTGAATTGTTCGTAATGTTAGGTTTGTCTTTTGCGACAAAATCTCTGCGCTCAAAGTGCCGTCTTTGGTTAACTCCTGCAAAATAAATTGCTGTCTGTCAGATAGTTCTTTTACGACATCTTTTACGACATCTTTTACGACATCATCTTTGGTTTCATTATTAGAAGTTAACGATTTTTCAATTTTCAAAACCAATTTAACTTGCAACAAATCAGGTTGTTCAATAAGTTCGGGTTTTAGCCAGTGTTTTTCGTCCCAAGCGTGTAGAATCAGCGGAAAACCAGAGCCAAGGTTTTCACCGTATCCTATCATCCTCAGCATCGACTGAATGCGTTGATTGCGGGCGCGGGATTCACCGCCTGAATAAATCTGCGCAACGGGCAGTTTTAATAACCCCGGATTTGTCAGAACAAAACAATCATCAAATTTTTCAACTTTCAGTATACCGTTAATCATAAAATCGGCATGGATAATTGCATTAGTAAGAGCCTCTCTTACTGCTTTATGCTGCAATGTATCGTCAACTCTCAAAATACCTTCCATCTTAAAAGGTTTCGGCAAACCGCTTGTCAAACGCGGAATCACGATACGAATAAAATTGAACAAATTGTTTTCCCAAGTGCCGTCGTATGTCAAGCGGTCGCTGTAACGTTGGTCGCCGATTAAATTAGATTTGTCAATATAATCTAACCGTAAATTATCAAAACGGTCGCGAATAACAAGACCTTTACCAAACATCAATAATCCGGCGATTGTCAGACCTTCTATGTGTTCTTTTCTATCCTCGGAATAACCGCCGAGTTGTCGCAGAAACTCTTTATGAGTCAAAGCATTCCAAACGTGTTCGGGATTACTCGTTTTAAACATAACCCGATATTTTTCCAATGTAGGAATGTCAATATCGTCCATCGTATAATCTTCTAAAATCATTCGGTCGTTGCCTTGTTCGTTCGCATCCCGAAGCAACATTCTCAATTCAGATTCTGAACAATGATAATCGCCTTCATGATTGCGTTTATAAGTTCCGCGTGAAAGATTATTGTTGATAAATACAGGTCGGATATTATAATCAGCACGAGGGACATCAACTGCAACAATATTTTTGCCGTCAATGGATAAAACTCGTATATTACTATCTTTTAATAAGTTAATATTGACTTTTTCGGGATTGTTGATTGTATTCCAAATATTTTTGACAATTTTTTCAGCATTTTCGACACCGCATATATCGAAGGTTTTTTGTTGAACATTTTCAGAAACGCCCAAAAGAATTATTCCGCCATTTGTGTTAGCAAAAGCTGAATATGTTTCCCAAAAAGAATTTGGAAGACTATTTTGCGCTTTTTTGCATTCCAAGTTAATACGTTCACCATCAGAAAGAAAGGCGTATATATTATTTGCGGTAATCTTTTCTGCCATAACTTTTCACTTTTTCTTTTCCGCAAAAGTAAAAAAGTTTTGTTATTTGCGCAAAAATTATTTCATCAATCCTTCATAAATTGCCTTATACCCTTCCCACATTTTTTCTAACGTAAAGTTATTCTGATACTTTTCGTAAGATTTTTGTTCC
>JAFPZK010000080.1 GCA_017417315.1 Bacteroidales bacterium | reverse complement strand
GTGTCCATCAGAAAGCAAACGTTTAACAAGGCGCGTTCCGACAAAGCCCGAACCGCCAAAAATCGTTATGTTCATAAAGTAAAAATGGATTTATACAAAAAAGAAAGCATCACTCTTGATAAGAAAAGTGATGCCGAAAATTAATGAAGTAATGTCTTTCCTAATGTTGTTAAAACATATTTTTGTGTAGGACTTTTGGGTGAATCAGGTTGTGTCATCGTGACTAACTGCATAGTTAATAAGGGATTAAGATAACGATGTTTGAATTTAGTAGCATTTGAAAACCGCATTAACTGTCTTAACTCAGAAGAAGAAATCGGTTCTTGAACGGCTTTTAATAATTGCTCAATTATTGACCAACTTAGTCCGCTTTGTTTTTCTACTTGCTCCCTACTTAGTCCCTGCTTAGTCCCTGTTGGCGAAATTGACGGCATTTGAAGCATTAACTCAACATATTGAGGATCATTATGTTGGGTAATAACCGGACGTTCCCAATTGTTTTCTGACCAACCTTTCAAAATTATGTCTGCCCCACTGCCCGCTTTTTCTCCAAGTCCTAAGAAAACAAACATTTTCTGCAAAATAGGATTTCGACAAATGCTATGATTGCCTTCATAAAACTCTTCAACGGAAACCAACATACTTCCTTGATTGCATATCAATATTTTATCAAGATAACAATCTATCGTTATGCCTCCGATTTGAGTATAAGATGCATGAACACAAGCGTTTACCAATGCTTCACGTAAAGCGATATGTGCAGAAGTATATTCAAGACGTGTTTTTCCATCATCTGCCAATACAAATGGCTTAGGAAGTAATCTTGACATTTTTATAAACACATTTGTAAAAAACTGATATAAGTTTGCTTGCCAAGTTCCGTCAGGATATAATCGGTCGCTCCATCTTTCCGCAGAAAAATGTTCCCTATAATCAGGGAAAAACCAAGGCAAACATTCTTGGTCGGTTATGCTTGATGTTTTTCCAAACATTAACATTCCTGCAACCGTAAACCCCTTTTCTCCGCTTGCTCTGTCTTTTCTGAAAGCCTCTATTTTAGACAAAAAATCCATATCGGACAATCCTGTCCAAGGATGTCCCTCATGCCTTGCGTTATAATTTCTACGATAAAGTTTAAGTGTTTGTAAATCAATATCTTCGATTGTATATCCTTTCAAAATACGAGCATCAGAAGACTGAACGTGCAAATTTGAATCAGCAAACATTTGTCTTATTTCGTCATCGCTGCAATGATAATCGCCTTCGTGTCTGCGTTTGAAAGTATTTCCGAGCGGTGTACCGTTTAAAAATACAGGTTTTTGATTGTACTTAGCGCGTTGAACTTCAACTATTAACACCCAATCATTATCAGAAATTTTTTGTTCGTAAACGTTTTTGTCATCTAATGTTACTTGACTGATTTTGTTAGGATTATGAATATTATCCCAAAACTTTTTCTTTAATTCCGTTACTTGATTTTCAGATAAACCGTCAGGGAAAAATTGTCCGTTTTTTTCTTTGATTCCAAGTATAATTATGCCGCCGTCAGTATTCGCGAAAGCCGAAAATGTTTCCCAAAACGATAATGGAAATCCACCTTTTGCAGATTTATATTCGATTTCAATACCTTCTTTTCGGGTTAATATATTTTGAATTTCGCTCGGCAACATACATTTTTTCTTTTCCGCAAAAGTAAAAAAGTTTTGTTATTTGCGCAAAAATTATTTCATCAATCCTTCATAAATTGCCTTATACCCTTCCCACATTTTTTCTAACGTAAAGTTATTCTGATACTTTTCGTAAGATTTTTGTTCC
>JAFPZK010000079.1 GCA_017417315.1 Bacteroidales bacterium | reverse complement strand
ATTTACCAATTGTAATATCAAAAATTTCACAAGAAAATTATAACAATACTTTGATTTTTGAAATTTACTATTATAGTATTATAAATCAAGATATTACATTAGAATACAGAATATTTTGTAATAATATAGTTAGGGCGATTAATACATTCGTAATACATAACAATGCCTATCATTATTCGAATTATGAAATAAGTGTATGGTGTGATGACTGCGACAATTCTTGGTCTTCCGACGACTACCGTTACGAAATTTGGTACGGCACCAAATGTCTTGGCGTAAAATACTTCTCACCATAAATAACAACGGGCGATGTAAAAAAAAATTAATTTTTCACACCGCCGTTTAAAAAGTCCGTATAAAAAAATCTGCTACTTTTTCTCCAACGCAGTCAAAACATTTTTACAAACTTCAACAAATCTTGCTTCAAAATTTTTAATATTGTTTTGAATCTCTCTAATTTCATCGGTTACTTGTTCGGGATGTTCGGCGGCTTGTTCTTCTATCTGCCACTTGTAATGCTCTACCTTGAACCAATCCACAAATTGAAAACCTAAAAATTTGTTCAACCACAACGGAGTATCTTGGTCAATAACCATTTGACCATCTGATTGTAGCAATTTCATAAATTCGTCTCTAACTTCAAGAAACGAATCCATAAATTCTTTATTGTTAATTGCACTGTCAACAAACAACTTTATAAGTCCGACAGCTTTCGTTTCAACATTAGAGAAACGATTTTCTTTGTTTACACGGTATTTACCGTAAATATCTGATAAATAATCAAATGACATAACACTTAAATTTATTGATTCTGCGCATAAATTTATAACATTTTTAGATTTCTTGCAAGCAAATTCTACAATTTTTTGAACTTTTTATCAAAAAATAGTATAACGTCATATTAATGTTTTCCCATCATACTCAATCATTATTCGCAAAATTAATAAAATACTTTTGTTAACAATCATTTTTTTCGTTACTTTTGCAAAACTAAAAACCTTTTCGATATGGGAATATACATTAACCCTGACAACGAACTTATGCAGCAACGCCTCATTTCAAAAACAGAATATCCGTTTTTTGAAATAGAACGAAATTATTTTTCCTCCTTGGTATATTGGAAAAAATCAACGTCAACCATTCCGCCCGCTTTTTTGGTGGCATAATTGAAAATCGCGAATTTTGACCCCATAAAGAATCTGCGGTAGTCAAAAATCATGCGGTAATTTTCAAGGGTTTTCGTCCATGTTTTGCCATCAAGACTGTAATAAAACGTTGCAACATCGTTTTTACCCGGACGGAAATCGCCGTCAATTCTAAGCCATATCTCGCTGACATTCAAGTCGGTAGTGTTAACGACTTTGGTTTCCACGTTTTCGACGGCTTTGGTTTTCTCGTTTAAGGCGACGATTTGTTCTGAGGTTTCAAGAACGAGTTTTTTGCCGAGTTTTTTTATCGTCAAAACGCCTGAATTGCCGTTAAAAGCCGAAAATCCCGCACAATCGCCGTCCTTCATTTTTGAGAGGTCAAGTTTTATAACGCCGCTGCAAGTAGGACCTTCCATTCTCTGTGTCAAAGTGTTAGGCGCAGTAAAAATACTGCTG
Organism: Bacteroidales bacterium; assembly: GCA_017417315.1. Lineage (GTDB taxonomy): Bacteria > Bacteroidota > Bacteroidia > Bacteroidales > UBA3824 > UBA3824. The sequence goes on along the minus strand of JAFPZK010000079.1, from coordinate 25,201 downwards.
ACAACTTTGGAAGTTTTCAATCTTAAAAATCCGGGACGCTCAGTCAAAGACCACGCATTGACCACCGGATTATGATTCCACTGCCATTGAAGTCCGAGTTTAGAAGCCGAAAAATCGTCGCTCAAAACGATTGCTTTTTCGGGCTGATTGCTACGATACGGGCGCATAGTTTCAGGGACTTTACCGTTTTCGTCGCCAATCATAGGCCAACCGTCAATCCAACGGCAGGGAGAAAGCGTCAAAACACGTCCCACGCCGCCTCGGTCTTGAAAAATAATTCCGTACCAATCGCCGCTGCCTGCCTGAACAATCGTTCCTTGTCCGACATACGGAAATCCGCCGAAATCCGATTCTAAAATCGTAGTTTTTTCGTAAGGACCTTTAATGTTGTCAGCGCGGTAACAAACCTCGCGGCGGTGTCTGCCCGGAGCCCAAACGTGAGAAATCATCAAAAGATAATATTTGCCGTCCTTTTTAATCATGCGGCTGCCTTCAAGAAGTCCCGTTTCGTCAGCCTCGCGCTTAAAAAGTTGAGTATGAGTGCCTTCGATAACGTCAGATAAGTCTTTTTTGAGTTCCATCATTTCGCCCGTGCCGTAGATGACATAAACGCGGTCATCATCGTCAAAAAATAAAGAACAATCGTGAAAATGTCTCATTCTTGACACCAATTTCCAAGGACCTTTGGCGGTTTCGGCGGAGCAGATGTACGTGTCGCCCATGTTTCCGGCTTCGTTAGGGGCAAAAAGCGCGTAGAATTTTCCGTTGTGATATTTCAGCGATGTAGCCCACTGACCACGACCGTAAACCGTGCCTTCCTGCATATCGTATTTTGGCGAATCGGTTAATTTGTCGAAAACGTAACTTACTGTTTCCCAGTTTTTAAGGTCAGTTGACTGCATAACCGGCGCACCCGGCATAAGGTGCATAGTGGTGCTGACAAGATAGAATGTGTCGTTAACGCAAATAACATCAGGGTCGGGAACGTCAGCCCAAAGCATAGGATTTTCAATTTTTTCCTGAGCGGAAAGATTAACGGCGATACAAGCAGCCGCCAAAAAAGTCAGAATTTTTTTCATAATATAATTGTTAAAGATTTATTAAGGCAAAAATAAATATTTTAGGCGACAAAAAAGGTATAAAAATGTTTCAAATTTTTATAAAAATGTTTCAAAAAAAAGTTGTTACCTTCGGTTTGATACAAAAATTGTTTAATTTTACCTTGGTTTTGATACAAAAATTGTTTAATTTTGCCTTGGGTTTGAAACAAAAATATTATGGAACGCACTGCAATAGAAAGACTTAGGGGGTGGAAAAATTCCGCCGATAGAAAAACTCTTATCATACGAGGCGCACGTCAGGTTGGAAAAACTACTCTTGTCAACCAATTTTCAAAAGAATTTGACTGTTATCTGTATCTGAATAAGGGACGAATTGCAGAACATATTACAGCACAAGAACTTATCGCAAATGATTTTGAATTTTCATCACGGCGTTTTTTTTGGGTCAGAGACAAAGAAAATTCTTCTGCCGAAGTAGATTTTGTATTCCGTTGGAAAAACATGATGATACCTGTTGAAGTAAAATCAGGCAACAATTCAAAACTCAAATCGTTACATATTTTTATGGACGGAGTATCGCATGACATTGCCGTAAGAGTTTGGCCAGAACCGTTTTCTGTTGACAAAGTAAAAACACAAAACGGCAAGGAGTTCCGTTTGGTAAACCTGCCGTTTTATTATGTCGGAATTTTGGAAAAAGTATTGGACAATTTTATTGGGTAATTATCCTCATTTTTTCGGTCCTAAATAACTTTCTTTCATTCCGCCGTAGTCAACGATTATTTTCTGCAACATCTGCAGCGTACTATTGGCTTTGAAAGTCAACGTGTGAGTGTTTTGTGATTTGTCAACAACAAACCTCATCTTGCAAGAAATGCCGTTTCGCATCACTTGGTCTTTCCATGAACGCGAATATTCCTTGAAAACATTGTCAAAAACTTGAACCGTGCCGCCGTCAACAGAAATTTCTATCGCATTGGTTTTCCCTTTGTAAAGAGGCCAAAAAGGAACTGTCCAGACAATAATTTCAACACTGTCAACGCCCTGAGCCTCAAAGTTATACGTAACTTCACCCAACTGCATAACCTGATTGTCATAACCGATACCTTTTATCAATGCTGCATCTTGGCTTTTGGTCTTAAACGCTGACAAGTCAATCACGCTGCAACCTTCGACGGGTTGTTTTTTTAACGACAAATCCGCCGGTTTTTCGCCTGAATTTTCTGTGATTTTGAGTTCGGGCATTTGCTGATAAAGCGCACAAAATCCGGGCGGAACACTCATCATATAATTCCATTTACCGTCTAACAAACTGTTATAATGATTGTTAAGAGCGTTAATACTGTCAAAAGCCGATTGCGACTGTTTTGCTGCCCAGTTAGCCGTCTCAAAATCACCTTTGTCATAATAATAACCGTTTAACTGCGCCATCATAAACTTTCGGTTCATCTGAAAAGCCGCCTGAGTAGGAAATTTCACCAATTCGTAATAGGCAGCCGAGTGGTCGTCAAGTTTTTCAACGAGGTCGCTAATCCGCTGATAATCAGCCAAACGCTGCTGAAACTCGTCATAATTGTCAATAGAAAATTCTGTCGGCTTTAATCCCGTGTGTGCGGGGTCGTCCCATTCGTATTCAAAGCCCATATATTCGGGTTTTCGCGCCCACGCAAGACGGTAATAGTCGTCAAGAATGTCCTGAAAATCTTTCTCTTTGTCAGCACCGAAAATGCTTGCCAAAAATTTTGCCTGATGAGAGTTAACACTCTCATAATCAAACTTGTCGATATTCCAAGCCAAGTCAATAAAAGTCTGCAAACCCGTTTCCATAGGTTTAATGTCGCCGACATTGAGCAGCCAATAACGGTTTGCGCCGTTATCGTAGGCTTTTTTGAGTTCTTCATACATCAGGACGGGCGGCGTTGTGTTCAGCCACAGATAATCGTGAGGCGCACCAAGGTACGAAAGATGATAATAAACGCCCGAACCGCCGCTGCGTTTCTGCTCCTCAGGGTCAGCGACGCGCTTCATATAGCCGTAATTGTCGTCAACCCAAACAAGAATAATGTCGTCGGGAACTTTAAGACCGTTTTCGTAAATGTCCATCGTCTCTTTGTACGGGACAAAAATCTGCGGAATTTCAGTCGCTTGTTTGCCGATATGCTGCGCCAAAAGTGCGCGCTGCATTTGAATCACGGTGTCAAGAAGCGGCACTCGTTCCTGAATCGGCATATTTCCGCGAAGACCTTCATCGTGAACCCCGCGCATTGCCACGGTGTAAATATTTTCGTACATTGACGCCTCAGATAGTCTGTCGTCCCATTTTTTTAAGATAGTTTCGCGGTTGGTCTTGAAATTCCACTCGCCGTCGCGCTCCTGATTCCATTCGCTGTCAGCGGCATTGTTGAGCAAAAGCGGTTCACAATGAGAAGTCGTGATGATAATGCCGAATGAATCGCAAACCGCTTTGCTTTCTTTATGAGAATAAAACGCGCCGGTACAAGAGTGCATTGCCGGTGCTAACATATTGGCTCTTAGGCGTAAAAGCAGTTCGCAAACTTTTGCGTAAGTTTTCGGACCGATGTCGCCGAGGTCTTTTTCAAAGTTTTTTGACGACCAAGGTTTCAATCCCCAATCCTCATCGTTGATAAAAATGCCGCGATATTTTACTTTCGGCGACGGCTGAACGATTTTGCCGCCGTTGTAAACAACTGTTTCAGAATGTTTTACTGGAACGTCAGCCCACCAATACCACGGCGAAACGCCTATCTGCTTTGAAATTTCGTAAATGCCGTAAATTGTGCCGCGCTTGTCGCTTCCTGCGATTACAAGGTTGCCGTCAACGACCACGATTTGGTACGCCTCCCACTGACCTTTGATTTTGGAAACGTCGATTTTTTGGGCGTTAACGAGGCTGTCTATTAGGCGGCTTTTGCCGATAGTGCCGACGATGATGTTGCCGTCAGGTTGCGGTAAAGCGTTCTTTACTTCTGACGGTTTGCCCGACACTTTCTTAACGTCATCGCCGAGGTCTTGTGCGGCGCGGATTACGCCTTTCCAATCGTTTTGGTCGATGACGATGCAGGCGGTCTTGCCGTCCTTGGCGATGTGGAAACCGCCATTGTTGCCGCAGGACGATGCAAGAAAAGTCAATGTGGCGAGGATGATAAAAAGTCTTTTCATAATAGGTTTAATTTTATTTTGCTCCAAAATAACTATAATGATTGTCGTCGGGATTTACAACAATCTGTTCAACAACGATTTCGGGGTCTATCATAATGATTTTGAGAGTGTGTTTGCCCGCAGAAACGCCGTCGAAAGTGGCATCGAGCCAGCGGATGTTGTCAAAAACTTCATTGCGCATAGGGAGTGGTCGTCCCTGCCAAAAACCGCTCAGTGCAAGGCGGCTGCGTGGCGGCAAGGGTTTCATGACTTTTGAACGGGCGATGTTTTGCGGATTGTACTCCGAAAAAGTATCGACAATGCCGCGCCGTGCGTCGATTGTCTGCACAGGCTGATTGTCAATCTGAACACCGATGCGAAGTCCGCGCTCAGGCATAATGTCCTGCGTGGGAAGTATTCCGATGGCAACTTTGCCGTCGGCGGTCAGGTCAATGTCGTATTCGAGTGTTGCGCCGCTGTTTTGCGCAAGGACATCGCTGCTGCCCATACAGCCCTCGCCGCGTCCTAAGTCTGGAAGGAAAATCCATTCGGCTGACTTGCCGCCGGTCTTGCGCGAAAATTTGTGTGCGGGAATCGAATACTCTTTGGTGTCGTCGTCACCCGAAGAAATGTGGCTGACGTCAAAGCCCAAGGTCAACGGATTGATGTTACTCTCGGGCATAAACCATTGTGTATAACCGATGTGCTTGTCCTGCATCATACCTTTCCACTTGCCGCCTGCAAGATTTTCGCTGTTATAATAGGCCGTCAAAATGGAATCCTCTTGCATAAGGGCTTCAATTTTGGAATTGTCGCCCCGTGTGGCGGCGTTGTAAATCTGAGCCACGCCCGCGCTGCCTTTCAGCGGATAATAAACCAATTGAAAATAAGCGTCTTGCATTTCGGCGGGGAGTTGAGTTTTGAGGGTTTCGGCACGGCTGACAAGCGACGTCCAGAGACTGTCGGTCATAGCCATTTCGTCCTTGTTGAAAACGCCCGGCACCTGCACCTCAGCCTTGCGCCAAAGGTTGTATTTGGAATATTTGGCGATGAGGTCGGCGGTCTCCTTGGCGAATTGTTCGCCGAAAATGGAGCGTGTAAAATTTTCGAGCCATTTCTGTTCGTCGCCCGGCTTTACGACGTCGGGATTCCACGCAAAATCCATTATGAAGTCAATCGGCACTTCCTTGGGTTTGAGGTCGCCGACATTGATAATCCAAATCCTGTCGAGCCCCGTCTTGTAAGCGAGCGAGAGTTGTTCGCGGAGTTTTGGGATTGTGGTTGTGTTGACCCAACGGTCGTTCCAGGGGCCGCCGTTCATATCAATGTGGTAATAAAGACCGAGACCGCCCTTGCGTTTGCGTTCAAAATCGCGACCGATGCGGCGTATGTAGCCCCAATTGTTGTCGCAGAGGAGAAGCGTAACGTCGTCAGGCACAGTGAATCCCGCGTCATAATACCGCTGAACCTCCGTAAAAATCGCCCACAACTGCGGCACTGAATCATCCCTGCCGTAGATGTCCTTCAAAATCTCCCTCTGACCCTTGATGACCTCGCCGAGGGTCTTCATATTGTCTGCGTCGTCGCCCTTGCCCATAGCCACGTCGCCGTCGCCGCGCATTCCAATTGTTACGAGGTTGTCGAAATCCTTGTTGCGGGCGATTCCGTCGCGGAAAAATTGATCGAGGTTGTCCTTGTTGACGGAATAATCCCACGCGCCAATGCTGTCCTTGCGCGTTACGTATTCGCGGTGCGCCCTCATCATCGGCTCGTGGTGGCTCGTGCCCATCACAATGCCGTATTCGTCGGCAAGGCGCGGACTTTCGGGGTCGTCCTCGTTGAAACGGCTTCCCCACATCGCGGGCCACAAGTAATTGGCTTTCAGGCGCAAAATGAGTTCAAACATCTTGGAATACATCTTGGAATTGATTCCGCCGAAATTGTTGGTCGCCCAGCCGCCAAACGAGGGCCATTCGTCGTTGATGAAAATGCCGCGATACTTGACCTTCGGCGACGGCTGAACGATTTTTCCGTTGTTATAAACGATTGTTTCCGAATGTTTTACGGGAACGTCAGCCCACCAATACCACGGCGAAACGCCAATCTGTTTTGAAATTTCGTAAATGCCATAAATCGTGCCGCGCTTGTCGCTTCCCATGATTACGAGGTTGCCGTCAACGACCTCAATTTGGTACGCCTCCCACTGACCTTTGGTTTTGGAAACGTCAATTCTTTTGGCGTTAACGAGGCTGTCGATAAGGCGGCTTTTGCCGATAGTGCCGGCGATGATGTTGCCGTCGGGTTGCGGTAAAGCGTTCTTTACTTCTGACGTTTTGCCCGACACCTTCTTAACGTCGTCGCCGAGGTCTTGGGCGGCACGGATTACGCCTTTCCAATCGTTTTGGTCGATGACGATGCAGGCGGTTTTGCCGTCTTTGGCGATGTTGAAACCGCCATCATTTTTGCCGCAGGAGACAAGGAGCGTCAATGCGGCGAGAATAATAAATATTTTTTTCATAATATAAAGGGGTTATTTTTTCGGTGCAAATGTAAAAAATTTTGGACGAAAAATAATAAGGAAAACATTTGTTTTTTTTAGAATTAAAAACTTTTTATTATCTTTGTCAAAAACTAAAAACCGCTTTAATCATGGGCTTATATCTCAATCCGGGCAAAGTCGGCTTCGAAAAGATTTTGTCAGCCGACATTTACGTCGATAAAACAATGTTAATCAGTGAATTAAACAAGTTTATCGACAAAGGAAACCAATATATCTGCGTATCACGTCCGCGACGGTTCGGAAAGACAATCGCCGCAAATATGCTGTGCGCTTACTATTCAAAAGGCTGTGATTCGAGAGATATTTTCAAGGATTTGAAGATTTCCAAAGCCGACAATTACGAAAAATACCTCAACAAACTCAATTTCATAAAGATTGACGTTGCAGGAGAGTACCAGACCGCAAAGGATAAGGATAAAATGTTGGACAAGTTGACGAAAAGGGTTAAGAAAGAGTTTGTAAGTCAGTTTGTTGACGTTGATTTTTCAGACTGTGAAAGCATTGCGGACTGTATGTTGGAAGTTTACGTTGCCACAGGCGAGACATTCGTCATTATCCTCGACGAGTACGATTCGTTGGTTCGTATGGAAATTCCGAAACATCTTTTTGACGATTATTTGATGTTCCTCAACGGACTTTTCAAAAATGACACTCTGCGCCCCGCCATCTCGCTTGCTTACATCACCGGCATCCTGCCCGTGGTGAGGGACAAGGTTCAAAGCAAACTCAACAATTTTGAAGAATATACGATTCTGGATTCCAAGGAACTTTCTGAATTTGTTGGGTTTACTGACGAGGAAGTCGCCATCCTATGCGAAAAATATCAAATCAACCATACCGAATGTAAAAATTGGTATCAAGGTTACAAGTTGGACGGATTTGACGTTTATAATCCCGAATCTGTGGTTAAATGCATAAAAGACCGCCGTTTCGCAGGTCATTGGAACAAGACTTCGTCGTATTCGGTGATTGTTGACCGTCTGAAAAAGAATTTTGAGGGAATGAGGGACGATGTTATTCGTATGGTTTCGGGCGAAAACATCAAGGTAGATGTTGGTTTGTATCTCAACACTATGACCGATTTCGTAACAAAGGACGATGCGTTTACGTACCTGATACACCTCGGATATTTGGCATACGATTTTGAAAACCAAACCTGCCGCATACCCAATAAGGAAGTGCGTCAGGAATGGTTCAGGGCGATTTCGGTGATGAAAGACTATAAGGTTACCGACCAAATCGTCAAGGATTCGGAAAACCTGCTCGAACAGGCTTTGCAACTTAATGGCGAAGAAGTCGCCAAGGCGTTGAACCGCAGTCATATACATGTTGCCTCTCACCGCAATTACAACAATGAACAGGCTCTTGCCTCGGCGGTTTATCTTGCTTTTATCGACGCACTCAACTATTACACGGTGGTAAAAGAAACTTCTGCCGGCAACGGAATCGCCGACTTGATATACACCCCGCTGCACGCCGGCGGCAAATATCCGCCGATGATTATCGAACTCAAATCCAACAAAACCGCAAGCCGCGCCGTCAGCCAAATCAAAAACAAGGAATATTTCCACGCTTTTGACTTCTACTGCGGTCGTATTCTTTTCGTCGGTATCAATTACGACGAGAAGAAAAAACACACCTGCGAAATAGTGGAATGTGAAAAGTAAGGATAAAAATTTTGTGCAGTTACAATATTTATTAAACTATTAAAAATGAAAAAATTTTTGTTAATTTCCGTATTTGCGCTTTCAGCAGGACTTTCCTCGGCGCAAATCCCCGAAAAAATTTCCGCGTTCAAAATTTCGGACGTAAAACTCACGGAAAGTCAGTTCTTAAAAAATCAAAACGCTGACATTCACTACATTCTCGGTCTTGATGCCGACCGCTTGTTAGCCCCCTACATGAAAGAGGCGGGCTTGAAACCAAAAGCCGAAAACTACACAAACTGGGAAAATACCGGTCTTGACGGTCATATCGGCGGACATTATCTTTCCGCTCTTTCGTATATGTACGCCGCAACGCAAAACCCTGAAATCGGCACAAGATTGGATTATTTCTTGTCAGAGTTAAAACGCTGTCAGGACTCTGACGGCTATCTTTCAGGAGTGCCGGGCGGCAAAAAAATTTGGCAGGAACTTCACGACGGAAATATCCGCGCTAACTCTTTCGGCTTGAACGACCGTTGGGTTCCGCTTTACAACATTCATAAAATTTTTGCCGGTTTACGCGACGCATATCTTATTGCAGGTAAGCAAGATGCAAAACAAATGCTTATCCGCCTTACCGATTGGATGATTTCTGTCGTAGAAAAACTCTCTGACGAGGATATTCAAAAAATGCTCGTTTCGGAACACGGCGGCTTAAACGAGACTTTTGCTGACGTTTACGGCATAACAGGCGACAAAAAATATTTAAAACTCGCTCATCAGTTTTCTGACAAAAAAATGCTTGACCCGCTTTTGAAAGAAGAAGACAACTTAACCGGCAAACACGCTAACACTCAGATTCCTAAGATTATCGGTTATAAAAGAATCGCTGATTTAGAAGGTCTTAACGACTGGGACAAAGCCTCAAAATTCTTTTGGGACGTTGTCATAAAACAACGCAGCGTTTCAATCGGCGGCAATTCGATGAGAGAACATTTCAACCCGACGAACGATTTTTCAGCACTTTTGGCTTCGGAACAAGGTCCTGAAAGTTGCAACACTTACAATATGTTGCGCCTGACAAAAATGCTTTATCAAACCTCTGCCGACAAAAATTATATGGACTATTACGAGCGTGCGCTTTACAACCATATCCTCTCTATTTTGAACCCCGTTCAAGGCGGTTTCGTATATTTTACGCCCATGAGGTCAGGACATTACAGAGTTTATTCTCAACCGCAAACCTCAATGTGGTGTTGCGTTGGAACGGGTCTTGAAAATCCTGCCCGTTACGGCGAAATGATTTATGCTCACGAAGGTAACGACGTGATTGTCAACTTGTTTATTCCGTCAGTTTTGACTTTCGGCGATGTAACGTTAACACAAACAAACAATTTTCCGCAAACACCGTCAACCGACATAGAAATCGGTGTTAAAACCACTAAAAAATTTGCCGTAAGAGTACGTAAACCGTCTTGGTGCGATAACGTTACGGTAACTGTAAACGGTTCAAAGACAGACGTTAAGGAAGAAAACGGTTATTTAGTTGTTTCGCGCAAATGGTCTGGCGGCGACAAACTTCACGTTGACCTTCCTATGCACCTTTCTGCGGAGACGACTCCCGATGGAAAACCACAGTATTCGTTTCTTTACGGCCCGGTGGTTTTAGCGGCAAAAACGGGAACAGACCGTCAGGAAGGTATGTATGCTGACGATTCACGCGGCGGACACATCGCTAACGGTCCGCAAATTCCTCAGTATCAAATGCCTACAATCATCGGCGATAAAAATTCGGTTCTCTCACATTTAAAACCCGTTGACGGTAAACCGATGACTTTTGCGCTTACGGGCTTGTCGTTACCGCAGTTTGAAGGCATGAATTTAGTACCTTTTTACACGCTTTACGAGTGCCGTTACCAGATTTATTTCCCGCTTTATTCCTCTGACGAGTGGGGAACGAAAAAGCAAGAAATAGCCGCTATGGAAAAAGCCGCTATGGAGTTGGAACAAAACACGTTAGACAAAGTTTTCTGCGGCGAACAGCAGTCCGAAAGCGACCATTTCATTCAGTCAGAATGGTCTTGGAACGGTGCTGACGGCGGTATTCACTGGCGCACCGCACGTGTAAAATTCGGCTATCAAATGCACGGAAAAAATGCTAAAAAACTTCTTGTCAAAGGGTTTAACGAAGGCAGAAAAATCATAGTTTTAATTGACGGCAAAGAGTTAGGAAAGTTTGATTTTTATAACAACGGACAGTTTGAAGCCGCTTTGCCGGAAGGTCTAAACGAGGATTTCACGTTAGAGTTCCGTCCCGAAAAGGACAAAGAAACCGCAAGAGTTTATGAAATAAGGATTTTGAAATAATAAAAAAGCCGGATTGATTTTTAATCCGGCTTTTTTATTACTCTTATTCCGACAAAGGTTATATCATCGGTCTGAGGTCGTAAACCCCGCCAATTAGAAACAGTTTCGTCAACTTTTTCCTTTTGTTTCAAAAAAAGAATCCAATTCGAGGGCTTTTTTAAGATATTTGTCGCCCTCCTCGCTTAACGAATTGTTGTACAAAACACCTAAATCTCTGTAACATTCAGCCATCAAAGCCGTATCATTTTCATTTATAGCGACCTCCAACGCCGTGTTCATATACTTAAATGCGCTGTCACTGACATTAATTGATTTTTTCGTCAATATTTTGAGAAATTCCGACAATTTCGTTGTAATACTTTGCTCTGAAATTATTCGGCGTTTCGGGAGTAATAAGATGCAAAAGGCTGTCGATTTGCTGCTGTACGGAAAGTTGTGCGGCGGCTTTTTGAAAAGCCGTCAGCACAAATGCAAAAATCAAAAAAAATATTTTACGGGTGATTGACACTATAAATCGTTCAATTACAATAACTTTTTGATTGCAGGTTCAATATATTGAGCAGTAACTGGCGGCTCAAAACGTTCAACGGCATTACCGTTTCGGTCGATGAGAAACTTTGTAAAGTTCCATTTAATGTCGCTGTTGTGTTTGTAATCGGGATCAATTTTAGAGACAATTTCTTCCAATTTTTTTGCCGCAGGGTCAGACTGATTAAAGCCTCTGAACTCCAACTGACTTTTTAGCCACAAAAACAGCGGCTCTTGATTTTCACCGTTGACCTCCGTTTTAGCGAATCTCGTAAACCGGGTTTGAAATCTTAGTTGACAATATTGATGAATTTCTTCGTCAGTACCTTGCGCCTGATTTCCGAACTGATTGCACGGAAAATCCAATATTTCAAAACCTTGGTCTTTATATTTGGCATATAACGCTTCGAGTTCGTCGTATTGCGGCGTAAAACCGCAGGCAGTAGCCGTATTAACAACAAGTAAAACTTTTCCCTGAAACTCTCTCAAAGAAACTTCATGTTTGTCTCTTGCCGTAACGTTAAAATCGTATATTTTCATACTCTGACAATTAAATTGATTTTCGGACAAATGTAAATATTTCTTTCGGTTTTCCAAACATAAAATATAGTCAAGTTATGTTTTTAGAAATTTTTAACAAGAAAGAAAGATTCTGACATTTTGACACTAACAAACTTCCTATATCAGTATTTTTCTGTCAAGTTCTGACATTTTGTCATAAAAACAAGCATTGGCATAGTGATTGATTATTTTTTAACAATTTTCAATAAATTTATTAACTTAAAAAAAATACATGTTACAGAAAAGAATAAACAACGGAATACAACTAAGAGAGAAGGTTAAAAATTCCGACAGACAAGAAGCCTTTAACGGCGAAGTAAAACAATATGCGCAAATACACTTGAAAATGCGGAGAGAGGGGGACTAAGTGTTTTTCCCTAACTCCTTAAAAATCATATTTTTATAGCCTTTTTCACCTCACATTGTAATTAAATTGTAATTTTCGCACAAAAATAGCGGTTTTGTGCGAAAATTACAACCGTTTTTGTGCGAAATTTCTAATAAAAAATTTCTTTTCTGTATTTTTGTCTATTACTTGTTAAGATATGAAACGAAAAATTATCATCTTTACAGACAAAAATAGTTACATGGTACTTTCAAAGGCTGAGTGCGCATTGAAATTACATATTTCGGTGCGCACAATCAACCGGCATTTACTAAGCGGCAAACCAACACGTGAAGGATATTTTTTCGACGAAATAATAGAAGATAACGGATATAAAGAAGATGAAAATAGAAATTGATTTTGACGTTTTACAAAATTGTTGCCGTTACAACAACAATTTGAACCGTTGCTGCAACGGTAAACACTTCGGCGGGAATTGCGACGTTACCGAGTGTCCTTTAAAAACAATGTCTGAGAAAATTGACACCTCAACAAAAATTCCTTCAAAAAAACTTGCAAATTCTGTTTTTTCGCTTTAATTTTGCGGTGTCAATAAAAATCAGATAGAAAAAATTTAGGCGTTTGCCCTCCGTGTGCATATTGTAATGGTATGTACATACCTTATTATTCTGATTGGTATTGACAGCGGGTTAGGCAAACGCTATTTTCTTGCCTAAAAACAATCAAAAAAAAACATGTCAACAAAAATCAGAAAATCAACAATCACCGCCACTGATGTAGCGGTAAAAGACCGCGCATTAAAAGGCGTAACATTCGGTCAAGTAAACGAAACTTATCTTACCGTTTCGTTTTTCTCAAAATTCAACTCCAATAACCTTCGTGCAAATTTCGGCGTAGAACGGCAAGACGAAATTATTGACGGAAAAGTTTCGGATTCGTTTTTCACGATTGAAGCCGATAATTGCATTGACGACAAAAGCATAGAGTTGCGACTTTGCCGTGATGAAATCCAAACCATTATTGCTATGCTTACCCGCATAGTTCAGTAACGTAACATTTTTCGCAGCAATCGGGAAACATCAAACGGTGTTTCCCTTTTTTTGTCCCAAATGTCCCAAAAATTTGGTTATCTATATACAAAAGTATTATTTTGCGTTCAAAACAACTAACAAAAGAAGTTTTTGTAATATGAGTAACATAACAAAAATCGGGAAATATATCTTTCGGGACGGAATCTTAGAACCGCGAAACATAGAAAAAGGCGTTTTGGCGTATTTTTACGAATGTACTCCGCCGACTTTCCGCGCACAACTTCAACGAAAAGGAATCGCAGAAGACAACAAGAACGCAAAAATGTATACCGCAGCCGAAACAAAGCAAATTTTTGAAGAGTTCGGACCGGTTTATTACGAGTCCGCCTTAGAAGGTTGGCGGAAATGGCTGATTTTCCGCCAAACAAAACAAAAAAACAACAACAAATATAAGAAAAATAAACGGAAAAACATTAAAAACACTGACTTTACAAACAAATTCTCTATTCATTTTTAATTTTTTATTAGGTTTTACCCCTCTTTTTGAGGGGTTTTTTATTGTTTATGGTAAGATAGAAAAAGATAGACAAAGATAGGGAAAGATAGCGTAAGATAGGAAAAGATAGAAAAAGATAGGGTAAGATAGAAAAAGATAGGAAAAATCACACTGTAACAATGTCATAACTTTGCAACCGAAATGAAATCTATCATTTGTAGGCTTTTTGGGGCTGCGGTTGCGGTCAGGTATTTTTGACCATAATAAGACAGCGTAAAAATGTCGGTATTTCCGATTTGTATGAGATAAAAGAAGTTTCATTGTCCGTCGCCCCGTTTTTTTTTGAAAATTATAAACAACTAAAAATGGCAAGTTTAGGTAAAATATTAGGTATAACGGCAGCGGTCGGTTTCGTCGGATACGGGATATATTGGGGGGTATCCCGTGCGGCTGATGTCAGTTCGCTCGCAAAAAACGTAAGTTTCAACATAAGCGTTTCAAAAGTCAAATTCTCAAACAAGGTTTTGGGAATCCCGACTACCGTTACCATATATTTGACCGTCGAAATCATCAACCCGACAAAACTTTCTATTTCGTTTGAAAAACCGACGGTTTGGGCATATTACGACGGCAAAACCTTAGCGCAGTCAATTCAAAGCACCGACAAGATAAAACTTGAACCGCAAGGCTCTACATTTATCAAAAACATTGCGCTCAAAATTCCGATGGCAAGCAATATATCATTGTTTATGGATATGGGCAAACGTGTTTTCTCTAACCTTAACACGCAGGACAAAATCGTTTCGCAAATTATTACAAATGCAAAAGATTTGTTACCGCTTATTTCGGTGCAAATAAAAACTTACATAGGACAAACACCGATTGAGTACACGACATCACTTGCGGCAGAAGAAACTATGACAACAACGGAGGAATAATATGAAACTGTTAAAAAGTACGGATATAGGATATTCGCCATTATCGGCAAGGGAAAGAAAAATCAAGGACGGCAGCCGTTTTGACAACCTTTTCCCGAAACCTGACCTAAAAAAAACGTTGCTCAAACGCGACGGCGAAGTAGAGGACACGGTTGCTAAAATGCGGCAAATCGTCATTGATTATTCTTGGCAAGTCCGCGAACTTTGCAAAAAACTGAAAACCGACACGGTAAGACAAAGCGTTAAAAACGTTTACGACTTTGTTTACGACTACATTAAATACCAAATCGAGGACGGAGAAAAACTCAGAACACCGGCATATACTTGGTATGAGGCTCAGGTTTTGAAACGTCAGAATCCAGAAGACGAAAAACTCGGAGCGGACTGCGACTGTATGAGTATCTTCTGCGGTTGCTGTTTCAAAGAGATGAAAATTCCGTTTTCGTTCAGGGTTACCGGTTACGCTGACAGTTTGGGATTTTGCAGGGGATTTCAGCACGTCTACACGATAGCGTATGATAACGGAAAAGAAATAATTTGCGACCCGGTTTATTATGAATTTGACAGAGAAAAAAAATACGAAATACAAAAAACATTTCCTATGAGTTTGAACGGAACTGATATAATTATGCTTTCCGGCTTGGGGGAAAACGTACACGAATACGTTGAAAATCCTGACGGCGGTTTGGGAGAATTGAACGGTCGTAAAAAACGTAAAGCAAGGAAAGCGGCAAGAAAAGCGAGAAAAGCAGCAAGAAAGGCGGCACGTAAAGAGAAAAAAGCCGCTAAAAAAGCAATACGTAAAGCCAAAAAGAGTGGCGACAAAGCGGCGTTGAAGGCAGCAAAAGCCCGCAAAAAAGCGGCTAAAAAGAAACTTAAAGCAAACAGAGGCGGCATTGTAAGGGCTGTAAAAAAAGTAGGTAAAGGTATTGCCCGCTTTACAGTTGCAACCTCAATGCAAATTCCGCGCACAATGTTTTGTTTACTTTTGAGACTGAATTTCAGAGGCTTGGCAAAAAAACTTGCCAATAACGAAAAAGCCCGCGAAAAATTCAAAACCTTATGGCGAAAACTCGGCGGAAAAACAAAATCATGGCAAAAAGCCGTTGAAAAAGGCAAAAACAAAAAAGCACTTTTCGGTAGTAAAAAACTCAAAGGCTTTACCGAATTGCAGTTGAAGCAACTCGGAGCAGTTTTGGACGAATGGAATTACGGTCATGTAGGCGAGTACACCCTCGGAGATATTTTTACGGAGGAGAAACTCGGAGAATTGGGCGTAGAACCGACAACCACCACTGCGGCGGCAATAGCAAGCGCAACACCTATTATAGTTAAGGTTGTTAAAATGCTTGCAGAAATGGAGAAAAAGTTCCTGAAACCGCAGAAGAGGCACAAGGCGAAGATGTTGAAACAGTAGACGAGGATTCTGATGTAACCGTTGAAACAGAGGATATTGCCGAAGGTGAGGAAGAGGCAATGCAACAAGCGGAACAACAAGCGCAAAATGCCGAAGAGATTGAACTGCAACCTGTTTCGGAGGAATACGCAGACAGCAATGTAATTGACGTTGAAGCGGAATATGTCAACGAAGACGAGGCAGAAGGCGGCGACGTTGAAAACAGTGAAGAAGGGGAAGAAATCGAAGATACAGAAGGTGAAGAAGAAGACGAAAATGTAGAGGGATTTTTCGGATTCGGCAACCCTGATTACGATGAAGTTTTATGTGTAGACGAACTTTCAGACGGTTTAGGCGGTACTTTGGGCGCAGGTCTTTTCAAGAAACTTGCAAGCGGTATAAAAAATACCGTGTCAAAGGTTAAGAAAAAAAGAGCGACCAAAAAGGCTGCTAAAAAGCAAAAAAAGGCGGATAAAAAAGCCAAAAAGCAAACAAAAAAAGCCGCGAAAAAAGCGTCAAAGAAAAACAAAAAAACACAAACAACAACGACATCAGCGGCAAGTTCACAACAACAGAGAACCGGCAGGGTAAAACAAGTTGCACAGAATTTTATGCAGTCGGAAACCGGGCAGCGGTTAATCAACACGGCACAAAACGCCGCTATACAAAAAGCGGGTGCTGCGTTGGAGAAATACTCCGGCGGCAACAATACGACAACGCCGCAAACAACCAACAGCAACACTCAACCGCAGAAGACCTCAGCCGGCAAACAAACGCCGACGGAGAAAAAATCTTGGCTCTCTGAGCATAAGGGATTGGTAATAGGCGGCGGTTTAGCACTGTTAGGCGGCGGCATTTACCTTGCAACGCGCAAGGATTAACAACAGAAAATAAGTAATTGAAGTATAACAACTAAAAAAAGAAGTTTTTTATTATGGCAGAAGTAACTGTAAACAATGTCGTAAAAGAGAGTAAAACGCCGGCTGTCATCGGCGTAGGCGTTCTGCTCGGTTTTATGGCACAAAAGGTGGTAAACAAGGCTATCGGTTACGCAGGTACAAGCGGACTTATGGGCGAAACTACCGCAACGAACTTGAAAAAATACGTTTCTCCGGCAATCGTAACGGGAGTTGGCGTAGCAATCAATCTTTCAAGCAAAGACGAACTTGTAAAGAACTTAGGCGCGGGTATGGCAATTTCCGGTCCTGTCAATATTGGTATGCAAGTATTGTGGAACAAAAACCCCTTATCAGGACTTGACGGATTTTTAGGTAGTTTGCTCGACGATCCCGAAGACCTTGACGGCTACGACGACGAGGACGATTTAGGCGATACGGAAGACGAGGACGATTTGGGCGATACGGAAGACGATGATGACGAACGCCTCAAAGGTCTTGGTGAAACAGAGCCGGAAGATGGCACTGTAACGACTCCGATTGCGGCATTACCCGCCGCAACCGACATCAAACTTAACGTTGCACAGTCGGAAGTAAAACAGATGGAAGGCAACATAGGCGACTTGTTACCTTCAAAAACTCCGGGAAGGCGTGAGGTATTTCCCGAACCGATTAATTTCGGTGAAGACATTAACCTCTTGTAATTAACGAATTTATTAACAACTAAAAAAAGTAAAACAATGAATTTTGGAACATTAGGACAACTCGCAAGTGCAGAGTTGGAAGATTTGGAAGGACTTTCTGACACCGAACTTATCGGTTATCTCGCGCAGGTAGAAGGCATTGGTGCTACTGACGCTAACACCGTAGCGGTAAAATCAAAAGCACACGCAAGACTTACGGGTGCAATCGCCCGCAAACACGGCAAAAAAGGTGCGATGAGCGTACCGAGAACCAATAACATCAACGGCGAATCACGCTTTTTGACTGACAAAGCGTTGTTTGAAAACCGCCTTTCACAACTCAACAAGGACATCGTTGAGAAACTCAAACGCGGTGAATTACAAATTTGCGACTGGTCTTTCTACGCAGTTAAAAACATTTCCGGCGTTACGAACATTAAGATGTTTGAGGACGGCGACATCACGAGCATTGCAACGACTAACGTTGTTCAGGGTCGTATGTTCCCCGAAGACCATTTCCTTGCAACAGGTTTGAGGGTTCTTACCTCTACGGTAGAAGTAGCAGAAGGCGCAACCGCACCGGCAGACGGCAAAGGCTTGCATTTCGGTTTACCCGCAGACGCAGTTGTAAACGGTGAGTTCAAACTCGGTCAGGAATCTACCGTTTACATGGAAAAGACCTCTGCAAACATTTTCTACAACCCCAACAGAACGGACGTCAATGTTGGTGAGTACAGATTGGAGGCTCCCAAGATGTTCTACCCGCAACGTACATTGCGTTGGGAGTTCGACTTCGGCGCACCTGCTCCTGCAAATACTTGGATGCGCGTTGAAATCAAGGGTGTTAGAACTATGAAAGCGTAATCACGTTTTGCATATTTTTATTCGATTTTTGATTTAATTTAAGGGGACGGTCGGCTTTCTAAACCGTAACCGTCCCTTTTTTTAATTAAAAATCAATCCTTTAACCTTCAAAAAAAAATCGTATAAAATGGCAAAAACAGAACTCGAAAAAGCAATTAGTGCGGTAAAATTCAGAGACGATAATTCAGACAAATACGTTTTTGACATCACCGCCAACCGCAGGATTGGGTCCGGCATGGAAAGCGTAGACCTGATTATGAAAAAATCAGGCGCAGAAACCCTGCAACGTGCAGCCGACTATGCAAAAGAAAACGAATTTGAAACTTTGCACATCGTTTTGTACAAAAACAAACAAGCAAAGGAGAAAATTTCTGAATATGACATTCCTTTGTTTGAAAGTGAACGCAACGACCTTTCAGGCGTTGAAACTCCGGCGGTACAACAAAATACAACCGCAAACGAAGCGGACAGGTTTTTTCAAAGTTTCGGAGGTTTGGGCGGCTTTATGAACGAAACCCGGAATCAAATCGGTAACCAGTTAGACCTTCAATATGCACGCCGCGACCTGAGCAAAGCGGAATCGCAAATTGTAGCACTTGAAACAAAAAACGAAAGCCTTACCGCAAAAAATGAGGAACTCCGCGAACAAATTAAGGCATTGAAAGACCAAGTTCACGATTTAGAACGTGATATGGGCTATCAGAAAAACAATTACGAACAAAGAACAAACGTGTTGCAACTCGCTGCAAACGGTATTGTAGGTTTCGTAGGCTCACAGTTGGGCGTTACACCTGAAAAACTTTCTGGATTTTTAGGATTAAACGGCACAACCGAACCTGAAACATCACAACAACAGCCGCAACAACAAGCAGCCGAACCGCAACATCAGGTTGAAAACTCAGAAAAACAGCAATACATTGACGCAATCGTTGATTATTGTTATTCGCTTGATGACCAAAAAATCGGTCTGATAGCAGGTATAGTGCAATACGCGGGACAATCTCCGCGACATCTTGCACAAGTGTTTGAATATTGTAGAACTCAACAAAACAAACAAAATGGCACAGAAAGTAATAACGATACAGATTAGCGCAGAAAACGACGAGGATTTGCAAAAGGTAACAGCCGTTTTGCGAAACATTGCGCAGAACGTCCCCTCGGATTCTATTGCTAACACCTTGTATCCAAAAATTATAAAAAATCCCTTGTTTTTCAAACAAGTCGTAAACAATCCGATGTTGAAAATTTTTAAATAGGAAAGAAAATGAACGAAATAGAAACCCTTATGAACGGTCAGGACAGTATCACCCAAGCGGGTATTCAAATGCTTGCAGAACCGCTCGGAAAACGCAAACTCAAATGGCAGATAATAACGTTGCAAATACCGTTTGATATTAAGGCTACGATAGATTCAACAAACTCAGTAGAGGTTACAAAAATTTCACATTACCGTAAGCCTTTTGAAACCACTGCGCACAAGACCAACGAACGCATTATCGGTATTACCCTGCACTCAGATTTTGAAGAGGCGTTAAACGAAAGTACAATCCAACTCAGTATTGACAACGAGGAAATACTGCCCGAATCGTTTGATTGCAGCCTCATTACCGCAAAAAAAGATGTTGGCTTCTATAAAAATATGTACCGCCTTAACGAAAGGGCCAACGGTTCTTTGATAAAAGGAACATACGTCGGCGGCGGACTTTTGCCTGACGCTCTGAAATGGCTTGAAACACACCCTAACGCAAAACGCGGTGCAAATGACGGCGAGTATTACTACACCGTAAAACTCTACCTTTGGAGTGTTCAAAAAACATTGGCACAAAACAATAAAGGACTGTAAATAAAATGAAACGCACACGGATATATGCTTATACTACTACGATTGATTCCAATTATTCTGCACATAAGGGGTATATTCCTATACCCCGCAATGTGAAGAATATAAAATCGGTCTGTCCCGTGTTGCATAACGCGGAAGGATATATTTCTCTCCTGAAAGAACTTGACGAGGAGCAAATCTTAAACGAAATGCGCATTGAAGATGATAAAATGCACATTAACTCCAAAAAAGTTGACGTCAGTGTAACACCTGATAATTCAGACATCAAATTTATCCTGAAACTCTCTAAGATTTTTAGAGATAAGAAAACAATCGGAGTATCAAAAAGTTTGTTGTATGACCACGCAAAAGCAGGAGAATCGGTTGCATGGTTTGATTACCGTTATAGCCTTGTCGGTGGAGGGGCTTATGATAATCGTAGTTCGTCTGTCTACGAAGGCAAAGAGTATACTGACGATAAGGGTAAATGGGTATTACAGCAGAATCAAGACCCGAAGAATATTTACGATACAATTTGTACGTTGAAAATCATAATAGAGTACGAAGAAGATGTTTAATTTAAACGACTATATAAAGCAAGAGATGAACGCGCGGGGAATATTTAAGTATAAATACGTTCCCGAACACGTAAACATTTACCATGCTAATACTCAAATAGATTTAACGAAAAACATCTATTTGTTTATCAGCAAAGATATTGACGTACAGATACCCGTAAAGGTAGAATTAATGTCTTTTGACAACTATTATGTTTTTACGAAAACGGTTCTGCAAACATCTTTTATGTCGCAATATCAGTTTTTTAGTCAAAACCTTGAAATTAAGGTTTCGCAAATTGATAACCAAACGGCAGATGCTAAAAATATGAACGTCTACGTAGGTAACAGTGCGCAGTTTGTTCCGTTCAGGCTTGAATTTATCAGAATTATTCCGTTATTTGATGATTAAGAAGTTATGGCAAAGAAATTTGAAATAGTCAGATTGGGCGACACCAATACGGATTCCGCAACATCAACGGCAATAAAAGTCGGCGGAGTTTTAGTCGGTTGTACGGTGTTGTTTTTCGGTGTCCGGGCAGTCGTAAAAAAAATACATGCTAACAAGGGCGCACGACAATTAACCGTCGACAAAAATGCTTTGAGTTACGACAAAGCATGGTACACCAACGCCGCAAACAGTTTGAAAACCGCATTTAATGCTATAATGACTTTTGACAGTGAAACAATCGAAAGTATTATTTTGCAGTTGAAAAACGTAAACGATTGGAACTATTTACAAAAATGTTTTGGCTCTTACGACGGCAAAGGTTTGCCGGCATTAGTCAACTCAATGGTTTTCAGACATGACAATTGCGTTAATCATATCAAACAAATAGGCGGAGGAATATAAAAATAAACAACTAAAAAAGTAAAAATATTATGAAACCGATTGCAATAGTAGGAATAATTGCGGGCGTTTTGGGTACGGGAACTTTGGCTTTTTTCAAAGTTATAAAACCGCGGTTACAACGCAAACAAGACGAACAAAACGTAATAATTGACGGCGGTGGCAGCAAAGGCACAACAACGACATCAGGCGGACTTACTTCTGCGCAAGTAATAATGCTGCAAACCAACCTCAACGCTACACGTCAGGCGTTTTTGGTAGACGAAAAAGCGGGCAAAAACGGTGCGGAAGCAAAAGCCTTTTTGCAAACTTTCAATGCAGATTTGGCAGTTGACGGCAAATACGGCAGTAAGACAAAAACAGCAGTAAAAGCCCTGCAAACGTACCTCAACGCCAAAGCAAACGCTAACTTAAAAGTAGACGGACTTTATGGAAAAGACACAGAAACAGCCTACGATGCTTGGGCTAAAAAAGCCGATAAGTCAGCAAATAAGAAAATTTTATCAGGAACATAAAAAAGAAGTCTTTATAGGTTCAGGTATGGTTTTGTTATTGGCAGCGGCGGCGGTTGCTCGGAGAGTCAGCAATACAAGCCGCAGGATAATTGCAGCGGCAAAAAAGTATGTCGGCATTAAGGAAACAGGCAACAACGACGGCTGGAACAATGCTACTTTTGAAGCGAAAATGAAGTCCGCAGGGTGGTATCAAGGCGCGAAATGGTGCAATTTCTTTGTTAAAATGCTCGTTTTGGAACTCGCAAAAGGCAAAGCGTCGGAGTTTTTTAAACAAGCCCTTACAGGCAGTACTCAGCAAACTTGGAAAAATTTTCAAACTCCGTCAAAATACCACGAAGTTTTAAAATCTCCGTGCAAAGGTGCATTAATAATTTATCAGCGCAAAAGCGACCCAAGCCACGGACATATTGAAATCTTTGTTTCAAAAGGTCAAAACGGAGGTTATTACGTCATCAGCGGAAACTCTAATGCCAAAGGCGGCGGTCAGGGCGTTGTTTATAAAGAACGCACGGCAACCGAAATGGACGGTTACAAAATATTAGGATACATTAAAATCAGGAGGTTGAAGTGATAACATTATATCAAGAAGTTACAACAGTTACTACGATTATGGCGGGCAGCGACGGACATTATTTCGGAGTCCCCGTCAAACATAAGACATCAAAACCGATAAAGTTTCCTGATACAATCTTTACGTATGAAGGTTGGTGGTGTGATTATGTTGCAAAAAAAGCATACCGTTGGAAAGATACGGAAAGGCAGCAAATATACTATATGGACGCTTCACTGATTGATGATACAAGTAACGTTGTTTCGCCGGACGACTGGCTCAGAACACGCGGCAACAAAATCGTCTGCACGTATTATGCGGAAACAGACTGGTGTCCGCCTGCGACAAAAGCAGCCGGCAATCCGTCAGGGCATTTTGATAACGTTTGGCTTATGTCGTATCAGAAAGAGGACGATACGGAGGTTTATTTGTATGAATTTACATACGACAACCGCGACAATATTGTGATTCAACGCTCGATTGAGCCACGTATTCACGTTAACCAACCGCCGGGAAAGGGCAATATTTTGGGTGAAGTTGTTGACGAAAACCAAAATAACACTGACGATAATGACGACCCTAACGCTATCAACAACGACGACCCCACACAAGGCGGTTATGACGACACGGGCGATGATGAAAACACAACTATAAACGACGACAATTACGAACCTTAAAAAACATGGAAACAGAATTTGTAAGTATATTCCAATCATTGGCTTATCCCGTTGCGGTGAGTGTGATATTATTTTTGGCAATAGCGTTTTGTTCAAAAAAAATGTTAGAAGACTACCATAAACGAGATGACGAGGCTGCAAAATTGCGAGAACAATACATTCAATATTTGCAGATGAACCACATAGAACTGACCGCTGCGGTCCGGGAAAGTTCATCTGCAATTAAAGAAATTACTCAGGCAATCAACAGATTTTCAATGGTTTTGGAAAAAATTGAAACGTTAATTCATAAAAAAGATTAAACAAAATGGCAACAACTAAAAAAAGCACGAAAAAGTCAACCGCGAAAAAAGGCGGTACTAAAAAGTTCTCTACTTCGATGAGCGGTTTTTCAACGGGTATGAGCGGGTTTAAAAAAGGCAAAACGCCGGACGGCAAAAACGTAACTTTTGACGAAATAATCCATTACGTTCAAAACGACCTTGAACAACGTGAAGGTGTAAAACTTTCATTGGAGAAAATCAAAAAAGTTGCTTACTACATCGGCGGCGCAATCGCTGACAACCTTGCAAAAGGCAGCAAAGTTTGTGTGTCAATGCCGGAGTTAGGTTCTTTTAAAACCTCAGTCCGCGAATACAAAATCGGCGGTAAAAGCGGCAAAACAAAAACCGTGAAATTTACGCCATGTGCGGCATTTAAAGAGAACGCAAAACTCGGAAAGAAGTAAATGAAACGCAGATTTTACAACTTAGCCGACTTGATTATCTCAAACATTGAAGGCGGATATTATTCTCCCGAAAGGCATAAATCCGCCGCAATGCTTGACAGCGGGGAGACTATGTTCGGCATAGACCGCAAACACGGCGGTTCTGATGTAAATAATTCTGTTTCAGGCAAAAAGTTTTGGACAATCATAGACCAAAATTCAGCCTCTTGGCAATGGAACTTTAAAGGCGGTAAATTTGAAAATCAACTCAAACGCCTTGCCGCCGAAATGATGTACAACCGCCTTGTTAAGTATTCAAAACTTTACCTCACCGAAAAAGCATGGAAAATTGCAAACAAATCCGATAAGATTATGGTGCATTTTTATTATGCCTGTTGGAACGGTGCAGGTTGGTTCAAAAAATTCGCGGAGGATTTCAACGCTCAGGTCAACAAAACAAAAGACCTTGCCGCTTTGGAAAACTCGTGCATAACAGTCCGCAAAAATTCGGGCAACCAGTTGATTGCCACCGGCGGCAGCAAAATGGAGACTTTAATTTTTCCGAAAATCAAGTCCAAAAAAGCACTAAAAATCATACTGATAACAATGTTGGTATCGAGCGCGGGATTTGGTATTTACAAAGGCGTTAAGTATTTGAAAAACAAAAACTAATATGGGAAAATACAAATTTAATCCGTTGGTTAAATATAAGTTTGACCATGTAAAAGGCGGAGAAGGAGATAGTGGCGGTGGCGGAAACACAACACCTCAGCAACAACTCGAAGCGGGTATTTCTATGGAAATTGCCGGGACAAAACTTAATTTTAGATTTGACCCTGACTTTTTTAAAATACTCAAGTTTCGCAAGTGATTTAAGCCGCCCTGCTGAATTTGTCAAATACGATTTTTAGGCGTTCCACCTTTTCGTTATCTTTAATTATGGAGTCGATAAGGTCAAACGTTTCGCATGCGATTAGTTCTGCGATGGCATT
>JAFPZK010000078.1 GCA_017417315.1 Bacteroidales bacterium | reverse complement strand
TTAAATATTTTTTTAATCATGGATAAAAACCAGATTCAATCAGTCGTTATTGACGTAACGACAAAAAAGAAATACGTCAAACCCTATTTTGAAGTAATCGAGTTGAATATGGAAGCACCGCTTTTGAGCGCAAGCGGTAATCCAACTGGCGTTAACGGTCAGGCGACACAAGGTGTTCAACTTTTTGGCGGTAGTTGGGATTAATTAAAAAGGAGGAGAAAAAATGAAAAAGACATTTTTAAGAATCCTGCCTTTGGCAGTAGCAGTTTTGTTTGCAACATCTTGCAGCAAAGACGAAAACAATGACAACAACGTTGTTAATAACGGACAAGAAAACGTTGTAGTAAAAGAGAAAACCGTTTCTGTAAGCGGCTCTGTAAACGTTAAATCAGGTATTTCTAAATTGGCAACCTCAAATGGAACAGATATTACTTTTGACGGCACAGAAGTAATTGATTTTTCTGACGAAGAAGGTAAAATTCACGGAAGTACCACGGTTGCCGCAAACGGAAGTTTCACGGTTAATTTGAGTTATCCTGCCTCGGAAGAACTTAGTTATCTTAACGGGAAAGCCTTAACTGCAACAATCGGTACAGCCCCGACAGATGTTCAGGTTTATAGCGATTTTGCAACTGCTCTTGCTGCTGCATACGAAATCTCAAATGAGGTTACTTTAAACGTTTCTGAAGAAACCGTTACTTTCAGCGGTAATGTAGTAATGAACATTAATGTTGCTTTTGTTAAAAACGAAAAAACAGCGGCTATAAATGTTCAAGTTGGAGATAATGAAGCGAAATCTTTGGCTGCGGGAGGAGTTGCTATTGTTCCGACAGGAGTAAAAGTTACGGCTGACGGCAAAACAAAAAATACGACGGTTGCAGGTGCAATTTATACGATTGAAGCGGCAGCATCCGTTCCTGACGGTTACGTTGACCTCGGCATTAAAGATGATAATGGAAAGTCTGTTTATTGGGCGCAGAATAACGTAGAAGGTACATACTATTGGGAAGATGCAAAAACCGCTGCAACAAATGCTGGTGGAGAATTACCTACCAAAGCCGATTTTGTAGCACTTTACAACAATTGTTATTGGCAATGGGGCAATGATGGTACTAATAATGGCTATTATGTCTTTAAGCCTTACGATGAGGGAGATAAGCAGAGAACGAAAACATCAAGTCATGAATATTCAACAACTTCTGGTGACCCCTGTTTTTTTCTTCCGGTCACTCCGGGCCACTCCGGCGGCAAATATTGGTCGGGTACGGAGTACGAGTACGGCACGAACTCCGCGTTCTGTTTGAACTTCGCTTCGAACTACGTGGGCTCAGGGGACACCGACTACAAGTCTGTCGCTTGGTCGGTTCGTACGGTTCGGCGCAGCAATTAACCATGTTTGAAGAAGCCGAGTAAAATGGAATTTTTTAGTCAAGCGAAATCGTTAGAAATAATGGTTTCGCTTGTTTGTTTTTAGAAAAAATTACGTAAATTTGCAACAAACTTTAATTGTAAGAAAATTATGTCAAAATACATAAACCCATATACAGATTTCGGTTTTAAAAAACTTTTTGGAACAGAATTAAATAAAGACCTGTTAATAAGTTTTTTGAATGCCTTGTTTGAACAAAGCAAAGACATCGTAACCGATGAAATCACCGATATAACATATCTTAATGCCGAAAAACTCGGACGTTCTGCCTCAGAACGCCGTGCAATTTTTGACGTTTGAATTTTGTTTTCAAAGACGAGAAAAAAGATGATGACACCGGCAAAATGAAAGTTTTTTATGACAAGTTGGCTTACTTTTATCTTGAAATGCCGAAATTTCAGAAAACTGAATCAGAACTTGTTACGGTGTATGATAAATGACTTTTTGTTTTGCGTAACCTTTCTAAGTTGTTAGAACGTCCGCGAGAATTTTACGCCGGAAGAATACACCGAATACGAAGAAAGTTTACATTCGTTGTGGGATATAACTAACGCTATGAATGATGCAGAAACGAAAGGTTTTGATAAGGGTAAAAAAGAAGGAGAAAAAATCGGCATAGAAAAAGGACGTGAAGAAGGAGAAAAACTCGGCATTGAGAAAACCGCTTTGAATATGCTAAAAAAAGGTATGTCCGTAGAACTTACCGCCGAAATTTCTATGCTTTCTGTTGACGAAGTCGAAAAATTAAAGGTATAAAAAAGGCTGTCTAAAAAAGCAGCCTTTTTTATACCTTTTTTACATCATTTTTCTGATTAATTCGTCTTCCGTAAGACCTTCTGCTTCGGCTTGATAATTTCTTATTATTCTGTGTCTTAACACCGGCAGAGCAACGGCTTTGACATCGTCAATATCGGGCGAGAA
Organism: Bacteroidales bacterium; assembly: GCA_017417315.1. Classification (GTDB taxonomy): domain Bacteria; phylum Bacteroidota; class Bacteroidia; order Bacteroidales; family UBA3824; genus UBA3824. Next base: position 161,361 of record JAFPZK010000078.1, on the reverse strand, counting down.
TTTGCCGTGAAGAAGCGCGTAAGTTTTTGCACCCGTTATCAGATATTGAGAGGCTCTCGGACCTGCTCCCCAGTTTAAATATTTGTCGGCAAGCGGGTCTGAATTTTTAGTTTTAGGACGGGTTTTCGCCGCCAAACTTACTGCGTATCTTATAACATTGTCGGTAACGGGAGCGCGTTTTATTAAATCGCGGAAATAAATAATTTCGTTTGCCGACAATACTTTGTTCGCCTCGTTAACCTTATCGTTTGTCGTATTCTTGACGATTGTTATTTCGTCTTCCAAGTCAGGATAATCCAAAATTACGTTGAACATAAAACGGTCTAATTGCGCCTCGGGCAGGGGATAAGTACCTTCCTGCTCAACGGGGTTTTGTGTCGCCAAAACAAAAAACGGCTCTTCCAATTTGTAATTGTTTCCCGAAACGGTTACAGTATGCTCCTGCATTGCCTCCAAAAGCGCAGACTGTGTCTTCGGCGGGGTACGGTTTATCTCGTCAGCCAAAATAATGTTGGCAAAAACGGGACCTTTGACAAACTTAAACTGTTTGTTTTCGTCCAAAATTTCCGAACCCGTAATGTCGCTCGGCATTAAGTCGGGCGTAAACTGTATACGTTTGTATTTTAAGTCTAATGCCTTAGATATAGTGTTGACTAACAGCGTTTTAGCCAAGCCCGGAACACCGACCAAAAGACAATGTCCGCCGGCAAACATCACTGTTAAAACCTGTTCTATAATTTCTTTCTGACCGAAAACCACTTTGCCGATTTCCTTTATCAGTGCGTCATGCTTGGTTTTGAGTGCTTCCGCGCCTTGAATGTCATCTTTGTATTCTGCCATTTTTCTATTTTTTTAATTCCGTGTGAAGCCAGCCGTCGTATTCAAACGGACAAGTTTTATAACTTTTATCTATTCTTATGTATGTTGATTGTGCTTTTTCAGCAATCCATTTGTCGTATGCCTTTTTGTATTTTTTGTCCATAGCCATATCCTGAATCTCCTGATAATCAGTTTCTATCGTGGCTTGATGAGGCAAAACTTTCGATTTTATCAAAATGATTTTGTAGACCGAATTGCCTTTGTCGTCGTAAGTTTCAAACGGTTTTGAATATTCGCCCTCTTCAAGATTTTTGATGTTGTAATATGTTGCGGGCAAAATATGGTCAACCTCAAATTTTGATGACCCAGAGTACGGATTAACCATTAGACCGCCGTTTTTAGCAGTTTTATCGTCCTGAGAATAAAGTTTTGCTGCGTCCTCAAAACTGTATTTTTTTTCCGTTAATGCAGTGTAAATGCTGTCAGCAGTTTTTTTGGCTTTGTTTTTTGCCTCAATGCTGACTCTCGGTTTCATCAAGATATGGCGGACGTTTATTCTTTCGCCTTTACGGTCAATAAGTTGAATGATATGGTATCCGAAATCCGATTTTATCACATCAGAAATCGAATCTTGTTTCAAAGCGAAAGCCGCCGTTGCAAATTCCGGCACAAGTTCGCCTCTTGACATAAGACCGAGTTCGCCGCCTTTTGCAGAAGAGCCGGGGTCTTCCGAATACAAAATCGCTTTGGTTTCAAAGAGTGCGCCTTCATGCAAGACTTCGTCTTTAATGCGGAGAAGACGTTGTTTTACGCCTTCGATGTCCTCTTTTGAGATTTCAGGATAGATGACTATTTGGTTCATCTCCAATGTCAAATCAATTAGCGGCAAAGAATCTTTTGAAAGCGTTTTATAAAAATTGTTAACCTCTGAGGGTGTGATTTTTATGTCTTTTGTAATTTGGTTACGTTCGCGTTGAGAGAGCAGTTGGTCTTCGGTGATGTCGCGCAAATCCTCCTTGATTTCGCCGATAGGCTTGTTGAAATACTCTTCGACTTTGCTGATTCCGCCGAGTTGGTCTATAAAACCTTGCATACGGTTTTGAATTTCGGCGTCAACCTCTTTTTCCGAAACCTCCAAAGAGTCTATTTCTGCCTGAGTAACAAGCAGTTTGTTATAAAGCATATCTTCATAAATGCTGCATTTGCTGACGTTTTTGTTATGTGCCTTAGCCTGAACTAACTGTTGTTGAACGGTTGATTCAAGTATGATTTTGTTGCCGACTATGCCGACAACTTTGTCTACAACGATTGTATCTTTTTGTGTTTGTTGTTTTATGTTTTGCGCTGAGGCTGAAGAAAAAATCAGCGCAAAACACATTCCTGAAACTATTTTATTTAATTTAATCATTTTACTTTGTGTTTTGTTGTGTTTTGTTGTAAAATTCGAGGTTGCCGTCTATGACCGCCTTATCGTAAATACTTGTTTCCAAATCATTGATTAATTGGTTTTTGCGTGTATTTATGATAATCTGTTCAATCATTTTTCGTGCATTGTCAAACGGCATTTTAGAACCTACCGGTATGTAATCCCGAATTTTAACGAGCCAAATATAATTGTCCTGATCGTCAAATGTGATAATGCCGTGTATTTTCAATGCTTCGTTTTTTTCGCTGATGATTCCCGGCAGAATTTCGCACAACTGTCTTAACGTTATCCAACGTCCGTCAAAATCGTTAAAATTTTGAGCGTTTTCTTTGACATATTCTGCTAACGAAACAGAGTCTGCTTCGTTTTTGTACTCCAATAGTTTTTTGGTTTCTTTTATAGCCTGAGGCTCATCGTAAAGCAAAATGCAAGCCGCTCTCACCAAAGAGGTATTCAGTTTGAAATCGTCCTGATGTTTATCAAAGTAATTTCTCGCCTGTTGCATAGTTACCTCTGTATCAAGGTTTTGTGATATAACCTCGTCTTTATATTTATACAGCAGCAGGTTGTTGCGGTATTCCTCCAACTGTTTTTGAACGTCTTTTTGCTTTTCAGAAAGATTGAGTTCCGCTTTTTTGATCATCAGTTGTTGTTTTGCCCAAGCGTTTATGTAGTTGTTGACTTTTGCCGCGCTGTCCTCGGTTGAAAGTCCCCTCGGTATCAAATCGCCGAGGTCTTCATAATAAAGATAACTGTCGTAAACTTTTACAAGCGGCGTTTTGCTGCTTAATTTGTCTTCTTTTGCACACGAGACCGTTAACAGCAATGCTGATAACAGAACCGTTATTTTGTGTCTTCCCATATTTTAAGTTTGTATTTGTGTCTTAATTGTTTCAAATAATTTTCTTTTTGACTTTGAAGGTAAATCGGTTTTACAAGCGGAAAAATTTCTTTTTCGGATAACTCCTCCGGCAGTTTTTCTATTTCAGAAACAGCGATGAGGTGTTTGTCCTCAAAATCCGTAACTTTACCGTAATTACCTGAATCATAGTCGTTTATTATTTTGTCAGCGAGTATATCGTCTCCTTTGGAGAATATGCCGCTTTTAACTGGTTTCAAAAACGGAGTTTCTTTTCCGCCTTTTGTGGTTACAAATTTAAGGGCTTTTTTGCGGTTTTTGTCTGTTAAATAATCATAAAAAGCGATTTTAAGCACGTGGCTCGTTTTGTAAGACAGCCCTGAGGTCTTATAAAAAGCGTAAACTTTTTGTATATCCGAAGCGTTTTCTAAGAATCCGTTTTTGTTTTCTGCCAATTTATAAAGTTCATAATCGGAGAAAACCCGCATTTTTGAAATATAATTTTTGTTGTTTTTCAGAATTTCAAAAATTTTTGTTCCCGCCAACATTCGCAAATATTCATCGTATTTTTCTTGAAGGTAATGTTCTATCCTATCATACGAGGTTTCTGACTGCGTGTCGTAAACGTATTGTGCAAAATCACCTATTGTGTATTCAGTGCCGTAAAATCTGAAAAGCGGGTCGGAATAAAATCCTAAATATCCTTCGGGTTTCCACTTGCCGAGGTAAATTGCCGAGTCGGGAAAAAGTTTGTAAAGCGGTTGTAAGTTTGAGAGTTTCTTATAGCCGGAATTTACTTTGAGCGAATCGAAAAAAGCGTCATAGCATCTTTTATAAGCGTTGTTGCCGTAAAATTTTTCCTCGATTTCTTTTTGAAAGTTTTCGTCAAAGACTTTTTGTTTTCTGTCTTCAAGTTTTATAAAACAAATAAAATAATCAGTTTCGATAACCGGCGACAAATCACCTATATTATCAATTTTAGAAATCTGCGTTGAAAAATGCTTGTACGCGCTCTCTAAGCCTGTTTCGATGGTTTTGTGAGGAAATTCAGAATATTTTTCCTGAACGGTTAAGAAACTTTTTCCGCTACCCAAATCCTTGTAAGCCTCGCTCAAAACCTTGCGTATAGAGTCGTTATAAAGCGGTGATTTTTTCTTGTATTTTAAGACAATGTCAAATTTTACGGAAGAGACTGCTTCGCGTTTGCCTTCCACTTTTATAATATAGAAAAAGTCGCCGCTGTGTACCGGCATAGACCATTCGGGTTTGTCATAATGCGTAATGATGTAATTTTCAGCCATATAGCCGCAGTTGAAATCACACGGGGCAATCCAGCCTAAAAGTCCGCCGTTGAAACTTGCATTTTCGTCATCGGAGAGTTGACGTGCAAGTCTTGAAAAATCGTAACCGTTTAAAAGTCTGTCTCTTATCTTCATGGCTTTTCTGTAAGCGACCGAAGTGTCGGTTTTGGAGTTAGCGGGAATGTTGACTTTTATGTAACTTACTCTGTATTGAAATTTGGAGCGTTCAAGACTCTCTTTTAAATATTGCTGAGCGGTTTTGGAGGCGAAAACGTGTTGTGTGATTAAAAGGTTTCCGTAATAGTTTACAGCCTGACGATAAAGCCTTGAAGTGTCAAGTTTTCTTTGTTTTGCGTCATAAACCTGCAACCTATAATCGGCATATTTTTCTACCAAACGGTCATAATCCCAACCGTCTTCTTCTTTGATTATTCCTTGACAATCAGCGTTAAATTCTTCTTTACTGACATTTTTTCCGTCAATTGAGAAAAGGGTTTGAGCCTTAACCGTCAACAACGAAAATGTAAAAATTATTATAAAAACAAATCTGTACATTCTTTTGCAAAAAATTTTGCGCAAAGTTACTAAAAAAATATTATCTTTGCAAAAGTAATTTTTTACTATGAGCATTTACACTGACATATTAAAAAAATATTGGGGTTATGACGGATTTCGTCCGTTGCAGGAAGACATTATCCGCTCGGTTGCCGAAGACGGAAAAGATACGCTCGGACTTCTTCCGACGGGTGGCGGAAAAAGTATAATTTTTCAAGTCCCTGCTTTGGCGAAAGAGGGCGTGTGCATAGTCATAACGCCGCTTATCGCCTTGATGAAAGACCAAGTAGAAAACCTCAGACGTAGAAATATCCGTGCTGTGGCGGTTTATTCGGGCATGACACAACAGGAAATCGTCAGCGCGTTTGATTCTTGCATTCTCGGAAGCACAAAATTTCTTTACCTTTCGCCCGAAAGACTTTTTACGCCGATGTTTAACGAAAAAATCAAGCAAATCAACGTCAATATTTTAGCCGTTGACGAGGCGCATTGTATTTCGCAGTGGGGTTACGATTTCAGACCGTCATACCTTAAAATTGCAGATGTCAGACAACTTTTGCCGAATGTTCCCGTTCTCGCGCTGACGGCAACCGCAACAAAAGAAGTTGCTGATGACATTCAGGAAAAACTTTTGTTTAAGGAAAAAAATCTTTTTCAGAAAAGTTTTGAACGTAAAAACCTGATTTACATCGTCAGAAACGTTGACGATAAAGATAATTATATGTTAAGGATTCTTAACTCTCAGCCCGGAACGGGAATCGTCTATGTCAGAAACCGTAAACGCACGAAAGAGGCGGCGGATTTTTTGCAGAAAAATAATATTTCAGCAGATTATTTTCATGCGGGGCTTACTCAGGAGTGGAAAAATTATCGTCAGGAACAATGGAAAAACGGAAATATTCGTGTGATATGTTCGACAAACGCTTTTGGTATGGGTATTGATAAACCAGATGTAAGAAGTGTTATTCATATAGATTTACCAGATTCGATTGAGGGGTATTTCCAAGAAGCAGGTCGCGGCGGAAGAGACGAAAAAAAGTCTTACGCCGTCCTGCTTTACAATCAAAACGACATCACTAACCTCAGACGTAATCTTACGAACTCTTTTCCCGAAAAGAAATATATTCGTCAGGTTTACAATGCGTTAGGAAATTATTTTCAGATTCCTATCGGTACAGCGGAAGGTGCGATGTTTCCTTTTAGAATGTATGATTTTGCGATGAAATACAATTTGAATCAGGTTCAAGTGCTAAATTCTCTGAAAATTCTTCAACGCAACAGCTACATTGAAACTACGGACGAGGTTTCGTCGAAAGCGAAATTCAAGTTTTTGGTTTCGCAAATGGATTTGTATAAGTTTCAGGTGAAAAATACGAGCTTTGATTATTTTATAAAATTGCTTTTGCGGGGTTACGAGGGCATATTTTCTGACTATGCCGAAATTGACGAAGATGCGGTTGCGCGGCGTGAGCGTTGTCGTGTTGATGTCATTTACGGTTATATGGACAAGTTGGCATCGCAGAAAATCATCTCTTACATTCCTAAAAAGTCAACGCCGTATCTTATTTATACTCAGGCTCGTATCGACGAAAAGAACCTTATCATCAAGCCCGAAACTTACGAACTTTTGAAAGAAAAATATGAGGCGCGGATTAACGCGATGATAAAATATTGTCTTAACGGAGAGGTTTGCCGTTCAAAGCAATTGATTTCGTATTTCGGTCAGGAAGAAGTCGGTGACTGCGGTGAATGTGATGTTTGCCGCAAGAAACAGGAGCGTACTGCCGATGCAGAGGATTTTGACAAGGTTTTTGACACGGTTTATGCGATGGTGAAAAAAGAGGCTGTCAGCGTGAAAGAAATTTTGGATTTTTACGGTGAATACAAGTCGGATTTTGTGAAAAAAATTATTTTTCAAATGCAAAATGACGGCGTTTTGGTTCTCAAAGAAGACGGTTTGCTGTATTTGGGAGAGTGAAAAATTTTGGTTAATTTTGCAGCGGAAAAAAATTGTAATTAATATAAATTATGACTAACAGAAAAAGAAACATTGTTATTACCGGCGGGGCGGGATTTATCGGCAGCCATGTTGTGAGGTTGTTCGTTAACAAATACCCTGACTATAACATTATTAACCTCGATAAATTGACTTACGCGGGCAACCTCGCTAACCTCAAAGACATCGAGGACAAGCCGAATTACAAGTTCGTGAAAATGGATATTTGCGATTTTGACGGCTTTTACAAGTTAATGCAGGACGAAAAAATCGACGGAATCATTCATCTTGCCGCCGAATCTCACGTTGACCGCTCAATAAAAGACCCGTTCACTTTCGCAAAAACCAACGTTATGGGAACGCTGTCGCTGCTTCAAGCCGCAAAACTTTACTGGGAATCTCTCCCCGAAAAATACGAAGGCAAACGCTTTTACCATATTTCGACGGACGAGGTTTACGGTGCGTTGCAAATGACTAATCCTGAGGGCATTGAGCCGCCTTTCACAACAAAAGCGTCCTCAAAAACTCATCACGAGGCTTACGGAAAAGACTTTTTCTTGGAGACGACAAAATACAATCCGCACTCGCCGTACAGCGCGTCAAAAGCGTCAAGCGACCATTTTGTACGGGCTTTTCACGACACTTACGGACTGCCGACAATCGTTACAAATTGCAGCAACAATTACGGTCCGTATCAGTTTCCGGAGAAACTTATTCCGCTGTTTATCAACAATATACGCCACAAAAAACCGCTCCCTGTTTACGGCAAAGGCGAAAACGTCAGAGACTGGCTTTTCGTTGAAGACCACGCGAGGGCAATCGACCTTATTTTTCACGAGGGCAAAATCGCTGAAACTTACAACATCGGCGGTTTCAACGAGTGGAAAAACATTGACATTATAAAGGTGGTTATCAAGACTGTTGACCGTCTTTTGGGCAGACAGGAAGGCGAGGACATGAACCTTATCACTTACGTAACCGACCGCGCCGGACACGATATGAGATACGCGATTGATTCGACAAAACTTCAGAAGGAACTCGGCTGGGAGCCGTCGTTGCAGTTTGAGGAAGGAATTGAAAAGACCGTTAAATGGTATCTTGAAAATCAGGCTTGGATGGACAACATCACGAGCGGCGAATATGAGAAATATTACGAATCAATGTACGCTAACAGATAGAAAATGAACATTTTAGTAACGGGAGCCAACGGTCAGTTAGGTAGGGAAATGCGGATTTTGTCAAAAGGTTCGGCATTTAATTATATTTTTACCGATGTTGTTGATGCTGAGGGACTTGAAACCGTAAAACTTGACATCACGGATTTGGAGGCGGTAAGAAAAGCGGTTAAAGAAAACGACGTAAAAGTTATCGTAAACTGTGCGGCTTACACCAACGTTGACGCTGCTGAAACCAACGAGGCGTTAGCGGAAAAACTCAACGCCGATGCCCCTGAAAATTTAGCCGTTGCAATCAAAGAAAAAGGTGGTTTGCTGATTCATATTTCAACGGATTACGTTTTCGGAAAAGAGCCTTACAACACGCCTTGCAAGGAAGACCAGACCGGCACACCGACAGGCGTTTACGGAAAAACTAAACTTCACGGCGAAGAGAAAATTAAGGCTGTCGGCGGCGATTATATTATTATCCGCACGGCTTGGCTTTATTCGGAGTTCGGCAAAAATTTCTGCAAAACGATGCTCAGTCTTTTGTCAACAAAAGAGCAGTTGAAAGTGGTTTTCGACCAAGTCGGCACTCCGACATACGCTCTTGATTTGGCGGTTGTAATCCTCAAATTTATAGACGGTTACGAGTTAAGCGGCAACAAAAACTGCGGCGTTTATCACTTCTCAAACGAAGGTGTTTGTTCGTGGTTTGATTTTACGAAAATGATTGCGGAATATTCGGGTTTGACAAAATGTCAAGTTTTGCCGTGTCATTCCGACGAATTTCCTTCTCCGGTAAAACGTCCTGCGTATTCGGTTCTTGACAAGACGAAAATCAAGGCAGCATTGGGCGGAATTTTAATTCCGTACTGGACTGACAGTCTGAAACAATGCTTGGAGAATATGAAGTAAAAAAGGGATAGGAGGGATTATCCTGCACACTCCTTTCCGCAAACTCCGCAACTAACGTTGCTTTCGTATGCGGTTATGCAAATTTCACCTCTTCGAGGCTCTAAGTTATATTGGATTGGCCTCGCAGAGGTCGAATTTGCATAACCGCATATATAACGGCGTAGCCGTGTTATTTGCGGTTATAGAGCGGTAGTGTTTATCCCGTACTCTCCTTCCGCAAACTCCGCAACTAACGTTGCTTTCGTATGCGGTTATACAAATTCGACCTCTTCGAGGCCGCCGTATGGGAATACATGCATAGTTATTCTGACAAAAAATATTTTTCATCAAAATCTACTCCGTTGTCGTTTAATATTTGACGGTATTCATCAGAAAAGCAGATAGATTTGTGATGTTCTTTTTGGTTCTTTATATAATTGATAATCATATATTTATCCTTTTCACTATAAGTAAAAACTCCGTATGATTTTGCCCAACATTCAAATAACGGAAATTTGTTGTGGTTTTGTTTCAAAAAAATCGAAGAACCCGCTTTTAAATCACGCATAAAATCCGAAACTGCTATTGACGGATGTATTTCCGTGAATATGTGAATATGGTCAGGCATGCCGCCGATTCTGAACAACACACATTTTTTATTTTTGATAAATCCCCATATATATTTGTATAACAACGTTTCGTTTTCTTCGTTAATTGCCGGGACGCTGTTTTTTGTTCTGAATATTATGTGATAATAGACACTTTTATACATTTTTATATAATTATGAAATTTAAAGTTTTATTTTCGGTCTTTTTGAGACCATAGACACATGTCGGGACAAAAATAGTGATTTTTTTGAAAAAAAGTAAAATAAAATTTTGTGGGTATTTTCAATTTTGCGTATATTTGCCGATAGAATACATACAAAATAGAAAGAGCGTTTACTTGAAACTGTCGAAACTGAAACGACCAACCCTCAGTGTTATATAAGCGACAGTTCAAGTGAATGCTCACATCCGTATAATGGGTGTGGGCTTATTTCATAGTGCTTATATGGCTTTGGTCGGCCTCAGTTTAACTATGAAGTAGTCCACACCTTTCTTTTTGTGGTTAATGACAAGAAAATTTTCGAAAACGTTTAATTAAAATTTAAAATTTTTACAATATGAAAAAACTGAAATTTTTAGCCGTGCTGAGTTTTGCGGCAATGTTTCTGTCCTCGTGTATAAAAACGCAGACATACATCGGGGATTATCAAAAACTGACCTATAACGGCAGTGAAAACCATTACGAGTATTACAAGGGCAAACAATGCTATCTGTTGATGGGATTGATTCCGTTGAGAAACAACCAGCCGGAAACGCCGCCGGAGACCAACTGCGAAATCAGAACTAAATTGACTTTTGTTGACTGTCTTGTTTCCGGTATGACATTCGGCATTTTTGGTATGCAGACCAAAGAAATCAATGCCGTAAGACGTGAAAATAACAAATAACCGTTTAAATTGTAATAAAATGAGAAAGATATTATTTCTGATAATCAGCGCGTTGATGTTTTCATCATGCTTTACAACACATAATTATGTCGGCAAATATGCGGAAATGACCGACTTCGGACGTACCAACGATACGCTTTTTGCACAAACAAAACAATGCTACGTTGTAGGCGGTCTTGTACCTTTGGGACAGAAAAAAGTTTCTGCGCCGAAAACAAACTGCGATATACAGACTAAAATGACATTTGTTGACGCATTAATCAGCGGTTGTACATTTGGCTTTTTTTTGAGACAGACAATATCCGTAAAATCAGTTGTAGACCCGAATTTAAGACCGGAACATATTGAAAAAGAAGTGAAAGAGAAAAAGGTGAAAGAGCCAAAAGAACCGAAAATAAAAGTTCCAAAAGAAAAAGTGGTAAAAGAAAAAAAAGTAAAAGAACCGATACCTCTGCAAGAAAGCGGTATTGAGATTGAAGTGGGTTCCGGGATGCCGTATATGATTGATTTGTCATTGCTTTATAAGTTGAACAATTATTTGAGTTTGGGATTTGGCATAACATCAAGTTATGTTGATGATGCGTTTGGCGGTTTTTCATCAATAAAAGACGGGAATACGAAGTTTTCTCGTGATGATTTTTGGCTTGACGGATTTCAACTAAAATATTGCTTAAAGGGGAATTACAGATTTTTTAATAAAAAATTTAGTCCTTTCGTTTCAGTAGAACTTGGCGGTTATAAATGTAAAAGTGTTCATATAGTTGGTGGTAGTACCGCACGAAAAAAAATGGGATTAGGTGTCTCATTTGCGGGAGGAATTTCTTACAGATTCAACAAAAATAATCCGAATGATTACCTCGGATTTACAATCGGCAGAGAAAAGATTTTTGGTAAATGGGATGTTGAGGATGTTGATTATCGTGGCGATAAAGTAACAAATGGTATAAAACCAAGGTTGAGTACAATGGTATTGATGTTGACTTTTACCCACACTTTCAACAGCAAATGGAATAAGCTTGAAGGCAAAGGTTCTAATTGGAAATTGCCTATTGGCGATTAATAGCACTTTTGGCTGAATATACCAACATATTCAGCCAAAAGTGCTAAAAAAAATGACTTATGGCTGATTATGATACTATATTCAGCCATAAGTTGATTGTTTATCATTGAAAAAAGTACAAAAGTTTCCGCTATAAAGGAAAGATTTATGTAAAAAGTTTCCTTTATAGCGGAAATTTTTGCCCTAAAAGTTTCCGTTATAAAGGGAATTTTTGTATCTTTGCGGCATAACTAAAAAATCAAAAATTATGTTGGACAAAGATTTGGCTAAACGTTTAATCGTTGAATATCAGGAAATTGTAACCAATATTGAACTTATAGAGCGTGATATAACCGTAGATTACACGGGCAACAACGTCTTTGTGGGACTGCGCCGCGCCGGAAAATCGTATCTCCTTTATCAAAGTGTCAGAAAAATAATAAAAAGCGGACACAAAATTGATGAAATCCTATTTTTCAATTTTGAAGACGACCGTATTGACTCTTTAACTATCAGTGATTTGGATACTATAAAATTAGCATACGAAGAAATTTTTGACTCAAAGCCGGTTTTCTTTCTTGACGAAATTCAGATTGTAGACCACTGGGAAAAATTTGCGCGGAGGCTCGTTGATACCGGTTATCAGGTTTTTATAACTGGCAGCAACGCAAAAATGCTCAGCCGGGAAATCGCAACTACTCTCGGCGGACGCTTTTATATAACCGAAGTTTTTCCTTTTTCATTTGCGGAATATCTGAAAATCAAAAATTTGCCGCTTCCTAAAAATTGGCAGTACACTCCTTCGACCGCTGTCGTGAGAAATTTTCAGCAGTTTTTTCTAAGCGGCGGACTTCCGGAGGTTATTCAAAAGTACGAGATTTTTAAGCGCGAATGGTTGAGCAGCCTTTTCAACAAAATATATTTCAGCGATTTGGTTTTGCGTTACAATGTCCGTAACAGCAAGGCTCTCAAAGTTTTAATCCGCAAAATGGCTGAAAGTGTTATGCAGCCGGTTACTTACAACTGTATTGCCGCGATAGTTACCTCCGCCGGTTTTAAAATCAAATCCGAGACAGCCGCCGAATACTGTCAGTATCTCACCGATTCTTACCTGATGTTTTCGCTCGAAAACTACGCTGCCAAATTGCAGGAAAAAGTCTCGGTGAAAAAATACTATTTCAGCGACAACGGCTTTATAACTCTGTTGGTTACGGATGCTGACACTTCGCTGTTGGAAAACCTTGTTGCCGTTACCTTGCGCAAAAAATATCCCGAAGAACTGATGTATTTCAATTCCAACGTCGAAGTGGATTTTTACCTGCCCGAACAGAAAATTTCGTATCAGGTTTCTTATAGTATTAGGGACTCTCAGACAGGGGAGAGAGAAGTCCGCGCGTTAGTCCGTCTTAATAATTATATTCCTCAGAATCAGATGTTTATCATAACAAAGGATGAGGAAGAAACGATTGAGATTGACGGCTGCAAAATCGTTGTTTTACCGGCGTGGAAATGGGTTTTGATGAACAAATAAATTATGTTTTGGGGGCGGAAAAGTCTCACTTCAACTTTTCCGCATCAATCAAAACCCGTTCAAAACTGAAATATGTCGCCGTGCCGAAATCTTCTCCGCATGAAAAATACATCTGATTGAAATCGGGTTTGCCGTTGTCAATCTTTTTGAAGAAATCAATTTTTTTGCCGTTTACTGTCAGCGAATAAATCTTTTGATTTTCAGGGAGTTGAAGTTTTGAAAACTGCTCTTTTGCGCGGTAAACATCAAAAATTGAACCAATATATTCCCTGAGGTTTTCTTGTTTTATTTCCTGATTTTTTTCGTTTTTATAATCAAAAAACTCTAAAACTCCGTCTTTTAAAACTATTGAAAACGACTGCGCCGTGTCCAAAAAGTTTTCGACTTTTATGGAAGAAAAATTTTCCGCTGAAATTTCTAAAAGCGAAAGTTCTTTCCAATAGTTTTCGTCTGACGAAAAATTTACTGACGGATTTTCTTTCAATCCCGGTATGGCAACAACGTAACATTTGCCGCCGTTGCACGAGCCGATTAGTTGCGGAGAGTTGCCGACTGGATTGAATTTCAAGGTTTTAACCGTTTTGCCGCTTTGTTTTTTTATGGTTATAGTGTTTTTGAACCCGGTTTCGCCGTTATAACTGCTCAAACCTTGTAACTGCAAGTCTCTTAACGTGTTAAACAATGCGTAGATTTTATGTTTGTCGCAGTAAAAAAGTTTTTTTTCGCCGCTTTTAACAAACCACGCCGTATCTTTTTCCAATACTACTGTTTTGTTTCCGTCTGATATTTCAACAATTTGACAGTCAGACTCTTCTGTCGGAAAATCCGTGTCAGAATTGCATGAAACGGCGGCAAATGTCAATGTTAATATGAAAAAATAAAAAAACTTCATTTTTCTTTACTTTTAGAATATTTTTTTGTTCTGATGATATAAATTCCGAGTCCTAAAAGCGAAATCACAAAAAGCGGCAAAACAACGTTCAAAAAAGACCAAAACATACGCTCCTTTTGTGCGCGTTGCTTGTCTAAAATTCTGACTTTCATCTCTTTAAGACGGATTGAAAGAAGGTCTTCGTTGCCTGAAAGATAATTCAGGGAGTTTATGATAAACTCTTTGTTGCCTTTGAAAGTGTTTTGAGAATTTCTGTCAAAACCGAGCGGATAAGGTTCGCCTTTCGGGGAGATCTCGTTCATGATTATATCGCCGTCCGAAACCACGATTTGTTTTGACGGCTTTACGGAAGTCGTTGACGGATAGAATTTTCCGTTGATAGTTTTGCCTTTTCTTTCCGAAAACGCCGACTCAAAATTTCCCTCCAACAAAACTGCAACCGTTTGAAAAGGTTTGTTGAAATCGTTCGGGTCAGGCTTTTGGTTTATCTGCTCAAACGACAGAGAAAACGGCGCGTTGTTAATTTTGCTGTACTTCCCGGATTGCAGCAAAACGGTCTTTTTTATCGGGACGTTTGTGCCGACGGTGTCGATTGTCCCCGCAAAATGGCAAAGCAAATAGTTTAAGTGCTTGGTTATCGGGTTTTTAACGCGGCTCAAAATCACCGGAAAATAATCCCATGAAAAAAGTTTTATTTGCGGCTGATTGTTGTAACCGTTAACTGTCAAACCTATCGGCGCACATTGTAAGTCTCTGATAACGTTTGCGTTAAGACGGACACCGTATGTAAAGAGCATATCGTCGAGGTTTGTGTTCAGCGGCAAGACGGCTGAAATTCCGTTTGCTTGAAGGCTGTCCATCGAGGCGGAAGTCGCATCAACAAGCCACAAAACATTGCCGCCGTTCATAATGTAATTGTCGAGAATAAATTTTTCGTCCTCCGAAAAAGGCTTTGTCGGTTTGGCGATTACAAGTGCGGAAAAATTTCTTAAAACTTCCGGCTCGGTGTTCAGGTTGCCGCGCCTTACATCGTAATAATCAGAGAGTTCCGTGCAAATATCTACCAAATATTCTTCCTCAGCCTCGCCGTGTCCTTCGATAAAAGCAATTTTCGGTTTTTCAATTTCCGACAGTCTGTAAATCGCGTTAATTATCTCGTATTCAAGCGTTTCAACAGAATTGAAAATATTCTGCTCGTCGCCGGCGGCAAGTTGCGGGTCGGCTTTCAAGAGGTTGAGACCGATTTCGCGTACCAAAGTGGTGTCGCGAAGGTCTTCGCCGGTTTTGCCTTCAAGTGTGTAACAGATTACGGCACAGGGAAATATCATCGTTTTGGTGGTTTGTTCCTGCGTTTGATTGTCAATTTCTACGGGCTTTAAACCGAGTTCGTAGAGTTGTTTGAAAATTCCGTAACGCACTTCTTTTTTGTCGCTCGCGGTCGGATTTATAAACATATAATCGATTTTTTGTCCGCCGTAAACTTTAAATTCGTCAAGTTTGCTTTTAATTTCGTCTTTCATTCGTTTGAACGAAACGGGCAGTTCTTCGCCGTCAAGATATACGCGCACCATTACCGAGCCGCGCAAATCTTTTAAATAATCTTTCGTAAAGTCCGTCAGCGAAAAATGCTTGTCGTCCGTCAGGTCAGCCCTGAAAAAAAACTTTGACGATATAATGTTGATTATCAGTATTCCCGCTACGCAGAGCAGCAAGGTCTGAAAACTTTTCTTTTTTATTTCTGTTTTGTTGTTCATAATTATTTCCAATTACGGGATTGAAGTTTGTGTTTTGCTAACAATAAAAATAATATTACTGCTGACAAAAAGTAAAGTATATCTCTACTGTCGATAACGCCTCTTGAAATTGATTTGTAATGCGAATCAATTCCGAGGTTCGACAAAAATAGTCCGAAGCCGCCCGAAAAACTGCTCAACGCCTCAAATCCCAAGTACATAAAAAAGCATAATCCGACTGCTAAGAGAAATGCAACTATTTGATTTTCAGTAAGCGACGATGCCCAAATGCCGATTGCGCAATACACGGCGGCGAGCAAAAACAATCCGCAATATGCTCCGAAAATCTCACCCGAATCAAGTCCGGCAAGTGTTGCACCCGTCATCGTCTGACCCGCCGAAACAGCAAGCGTAGAAACTGAATAAGCATAAACAATAGTCGGCAAGACAGAGATGAGAATAAGTGTCAGCCCCGCAAGATATTTTGCTGTAACTATTTGAAAATCAGTTAACGGCTGAGTGTACAAAACATCTATCGTTCCCGTTTTTTTCTCCTCTGAAATCATACGCATCGTAATCGCCGGAACTAAAAACAGAAACACCCACGGCGAAATTTCAAACAGCGGGTCAAGATATGCAAAACCGCTGTCTATGATGTTCAAATCGTTGTGGAACACCCACAAAACCAAACCGTTAATCAGCAAAAAAACGAAGATTACTATGTAACCCGTTATCGAACTGAAAAATGCTGACAACTCCTTTTTAAAAAGTGATAACATATTTTAATAACGATTTTTTTCAAAAATTAATGCGCAAAGATAAAAAATATATTTAATTTTGCGCAAAAATTTTAAACTCTTTAAAAGCCATGAAATTAAGAAAAATTTTAGCGTTACTTTTGCTTTTAATAAGCGTTAACGCCGCAAATGCTCAATACGAAAATTTTGAAGACAACCGTAATAACAGCCGCAGCGCGAGCCGTTCCGACTGGTTTTGGCAGCATATTGTTTTCGGCGGAAACATCGGTTTTAGTTTAGGCACTAACGTTACCGCTGTCGAGGTCAATCCGTGTATCGGCTACCGTTTCAACAGGTACGTTAATGCGGGAGTGATTTTTACATACGAGTATTACAAAAATTCTTATTACGATTATGACAACAGCATTTTCGGCGGCGGCGTTTATGCGGAATGTTATCCTATTGAATGTCTGACGATTCACGCCGAGGCTCAGTATCTTAATTTTAAGGATTATTATAACCGTAGTTACGGAAACGATGTTCAGAGGACTTGGGATATGCCGGTACTTGTCGGGGCGGGTTATAGAAAGATGATTTCGGACGTGGTTTCCGTTAACATAATGCTGCTTTTCAACATCAACAACACTTCGGCTTTGAGCAACAATGTTTACGGCTCCAACCCGATTGTCAGAATGAATATTTTATTTTAAGAGGAAATTTTCGGCGGTTTCTTTTCGGATTGTTTCCCAAAAAGCGGAAAATTCGTTTTGATAAGCGGATTGATTTTCTTTTATGGTTTCAACTGCTTTGTCAGACAAATCCGGCAGTGAGGTTTTTTCTGACATTGTTTTAAGAGCCGCCTTAATTCCTTCAAGAGTTTTATAACTTTGAAGCCTCTTGCTGAGTATCAGATGAGGTATAACTTCTTTGACTTGCGGCGGCAGTATGTCATAGTATTTCAGACAGTAAGAATAAAAACTATTGCAGAAATCATCTAAATTTTCATCGCTGTATTTTTCCCAGTTTGTCGCCAAAAAATAATCGTAAACAACATCGTTGACAATCGAAGCGTAAAGTCCGAAATGTTTTTTCAGTCTTGAAACCGAGGTCTGTACAATATCAGAGGAGTCGGTGAAACTATCAATGAATCGGTGCATTTTTATTCCTAAAACCATATCGGACGGATATTTTTTTTCAGCCGAGGAGATGTTTCCCTTTATCCAATCGCCGGCAAAATTGCCGATTTTTACCAAAGGATTCTTGCCCGAAAGATATATATGTGCTAAAAAATTCATCTTTATTCTCTTCTTAAAGCGTTCAACGGGTCTATTTTTGAGGCTTTATTTGCCGGATAAATTGAGGCGATAACGCTTACCAAAACCGAAAACAGAATTGAGAAAAATACGATTTCCCATGAAAACGAAAAATATTCGATATTGCTGTCAAAAAAGTTTCCTAATTGGGAATTTGCAATTTTTCCGGAGGCCTGTGATATGAGTTTTCCGCACAAAACGCCGAAAACTCCGCCTCCGAAGCCTATAATTGCCGCTTCAAAATAGAAAATCATTTTTATCTGACCGGCCGTTGCGCCTAAGGATTTCATGATTCCGATTTCTTTACGCCTTTCATAAATAGCCATTATTAGGGTGTTGACGATTCCGAAAATCGAAATTATCAGCGCAATAGAGCCGATAACCGCCATGACGGTGTCCAACATGAAAAAGATTTTCTCAAAATCTTCCAATTTGTCGCCTATGCTGAAAACCGAAAAGCCTTTTTCTTCAAGCCTGAGTTTTACGGGTTTTAGCATGGCGTACTCTTTTACTCTGATATGAACGGTATTGTATTTTCCGTATTTGCCTTGTTCTCCGTTGATGATGTCGTAGACGTTTCTTAAATCAATGCTCGGAATAAAACTGCATGTCATGGGCGGCAGAAAAATTCCGTCGTTGAAAATTCCCGCCGAAAACGAAGTCGTCTGTACTATACCTTTGATTTTCAGAATGGTAGTATCGTTTTTTACGGGTAATTGTTTTTTCTTGGAGGTGATCAAATCTATTTTGTCCAAGTCGAAAACTCGCGTTATAATTTCGATGTTTTTGCCTATCAACGAGTCGTATGGCGTGGTAATTCCCATTTTGTCAAGTACTATTTTTGACATTATAACGCACGGTTCGCTTTCTGAGGTGTAAAAACTACCCGGATTTATTTTTGTGAAGGGATAAAAACCGTTCATTTCAAGCGGAATTGCTTTGATGTTTGTTACTACGGATTTTCCTTCTAAGTTTATTGTTGCGGGTTTTATTTGTTCAGGAAAGGCGGTTGCAACCTCCTCCCATGAAAGAATTTCTTTAATGGTGCTGTCTGAAAGTGGCACGGTTTGCTTTTTATCGTCAGAAAGTATTGTTTTGTTAGAATAACCGTCAAAATCCATACTTCGGCTGCTCATTGTAAGCCCCGTAAAGATGTCGTTACTTTCCATTTGTTTGGAAATGTTTGTCGAAACACCTTTGCCTAACGAAATCATCGAACTCAGCGAACCTATTCCGACCGCAACGCCGAAAGCCGTCAGCGCGGTTCTGAAAATGTTACGTTTTAAGTTGTCAGAGGCAAGTAATATGATGTCCGAGATTTTCATTTATTTTGATTTGAAGTTATTTTTATGATTTCGCCGTCAGAAAGCAGAATCGTTTTATGAGATACTTTATATGCTGTTTCTTTATCGTGAGTTACCATTATGATTGTTATATTGTGTTTTTCGTTGAACATTTTTAAAAGTCCTATGATTTCTGCTGATGTTGCCGTGTCGAGATTTCCCGTCGGTTCGTCAGCGAGAATTACTTTCGGTTTGTTTGCCAAAGCCCTTGCGATTGCAACTCTTTGTGCTTCGCCGCCCGAAAGTTCGCTCGGATAATGTAATGCACGGTTATAAAGCCCCATATTATAAAGCAATTCACAAGCCCTTGTCTCTCTTAACATTACGGGATAATTGCTGAAAATCAGCGGCAGTTTTACGTTGTCGATAGCCGTGCGCGAGGGTATGAGGTTGAAGGACTGAAATATCATTCCGACGGTAAATTTTCTGTGATATGAGAGGTCTTTCTCGTTCATAGTCAGGAGGTTTTTGCCGTTATAATATACGCCCCCTTCGGCAGACGTGTCCATACCGCCGAGAAGGTTCAGAAGTGTTGACTTTCCCGAACCGCTTTTGCCCACAATCGACACGTATTCGCCCTCCTGAATGTCAAAATTTATATTTCTGAGGGCATAAATTTTGTTGTCGCCTTTTTTGTAGGTTTTTGAAAGTTTTTCTACTTGTATCAGTGCCAATTTTTTGCTTTAAAAAATAATTTGACAAAGTAAATATTTTTTTACGTTTCAGGCAAATTTTTTTTCAGAAATCTTTGTTTACACTTTTTAGTCGGACTTTTTGTATTATATATACACTTTTTAGTCGGACTTTTTGTGCTATATATACACTTTTTAGTCGCACTTTTTGGAAATGTCAATTTTACGTCGTATATTTGCGGCAAAGAATATCTTCAAGGAGCACGGCAGGTTGGAAAAACTTGGCTGATGCAGACTTTTGCAAAAGAGGCTTTCCAAAAAAGTGTTTATATAAATTTTGAAACTAATGCTCAACTTAGCCGT
Organism: Bacteroidales bacterium; assembly: GCA_017417315.1. GTDB lineage: Bacteria > Bacteroidota > Bacteroidia > Bacteroidales > UBA3824 > UBA3824. Next base: position 141,272 of record JAFPZK010000078.1, on the reverse strand, counting down.
TTGTTTGAAAAAGATTTCGATATGAAGCGGATTCTTTTGGAGATAAGTCTTGCGACGGGAGTCTATCCTGACGAAAATACTTTGGTATTATTCGATGAAATTCAGGAAGTTAAACGCGGGGTTACCGCTTTAAAATACTTTTATGAATTGCTGCCTAATCAGCCGGTTATTGCAGCCGGTTCGCTTTTAGGAATTGCAACTCATCAAAACGATAGTTTCCCTGTCGGAAAGGTTGATTTTGTTAACGTTTATCCGCTTTCGTTTTGGGAATTTTTGGACGCACTCGGTAAGGGGCAGTTTGTGGAAGTTATAAGGCAGCAAAATTGGGAAATGCTGTCTTCTTTTGAAGTTCAACTGAAAGATTTTTTGCTCCAATATTTCTTTACGGGCGGAATGCCGGAGGTGGTAAAATGTTTTGTGGAAACCAATAATCTGCTTTTAGCCAGAGAGTTACAGGAAAATATTTTGTTTTCATACGACAAGGATTTTTCAAAACACGCACCTTTGGAAGAAGTGCCGAGACTGAGAATGGTTTGGCGGAGTATCAGCGGACAACTTTCAAAAGAAAACAAAAAATTTATTTACGGTTTTTTGAAAGAGGGAGCAAGGGCAAAAAATTTTGAACTCGCAATCGAATGGCTCAAAGATGCCGGATTAGTTTATAAAGTCAGCCGTACAAAAAAAGGTTTGTTGCCGCTTTCTGCATACGAGGATTTTTCGGCTTTTAAACTTTTTTTGGTTGACATCGGTCTGCTTGGAGCATTGAGCGGAGTGCCGCCGCAGACACTGATTAACGGTAATGCAATTTTTACCGATTATAAAGGAGCACTAACAGAACAATTTGTTTTTCAACAACTTAGAATTAATAAAAAGAATAATATTTATTATTGGTCTGCGGATAATTCGCAAGGAGAACTCGATTTTTTGGTTCAGAGGGACGATAAAATTTTCCCGATTGAGGTTAAAGCGGAAGAAAATTTGCAGGCAAAAAGTTTGAAAGCGTTTGTGGATAAAAATTCAGGACTTCACGGTATAAGGTTTTCGATGTCGTCTTTCCGTGAACAGGATTGGCTGACTAATTATCCGCTTTATGCCGTGAATTGTTTTCAGTATTTTTAAATAATTGTGTGTTTTATTGCTGAAAAATAAAACTTTTTTTATTTTTGCGCTTGAAATCTAAACTTTTGAAATAATATGCAGTTTAAGGACTATTATAAAATATTGGAAGTAAAGCCTGAGGCTACGGCGGAGGAAATAAAAAAATCTTACCGCCGCCTTGCAATGACTTATCACCCTGACAGAAACCCCGATAACAAAGAGGCAGAAGAAAAGTTCAAGGAAATCAACGAGGCTTACGATGTTTTAAGCAATGATGAAAAACGTCAGAAATTCGATTTGATGAGAACCGGTAAGGCTAATAGCACCGATTATTATAAGCAAAAAACCGCTAAAACCTCGACTCAGCAAGACGACTTCGGTGATTTCGATTTTGAATATTTCAAGAAAAAAACCGGCGAATATTCCGAATTTTTCAAAAACTTTTTCTCCAACAGTTCGCTTTTTAAAGGAGAAGATTTTTCGGGAAACATTACAATTTCGCTTCAAGAGGCTTATACGGGAAGCACGAGGATACTTTCTGTTTTGGGCAATCAGTTGAGAATAAAAATTCTCCCCGGAATAAAAAACGATCAACTCCTGAAAATACCCGAACAAGGTTATCCCGGAATTGCCGGCGGAAAAAAAGGCGACCTTTACGTCAGAGTAAAAGTGGAAAACGACGGAATGTTTACCCGTAGAGGCGACGAACTTTTTACTGAAATTTTCGTTGATATTTTTACTGTTATTTTGGGCGGAGATATTATCATCAAGACACTTTCGGGTGATGTCAAAATTACTATTCCGGCAGGTATTGAGTACGGTAAACAACTAAGAGTCAGAGGAAAAGGTATGCCGGTGTATAATACCGAGGGTCATTTCGGAGACTTGTTCGTCAAGATAAAATATTATATTCCGAAAAACCTTTCTGAGGAGGATAAAGCCGAATTAGAAAAGATTAGAAACAAAAAGTTAATATAAAAATAATACACTTTTTATCTTTTTTGTTTTAACTTTTTACATCTTTGCACCGTAATTAATTTTTTAACAAATTTTAAATTAAACTATAAAAGAAAATGGCAAGAACAAAGAAAACGGAAACCGCCGAAAAAGCACCTGCAACCAAAAAAGCAGCAGCACCGAAAGCAGGAAAATCAGCAGGAAAATCTGCGAAAGTTGCCGTGTTGTTGCAGTTGACCAATGAAGAGGCTCAAAATGCTAATGAAGTTGCCGTTGCAGGCGAGTTCAACAACTGGGACAAAGAAGCAATCAAAATGACCAAAACAATCGGCGGTTTTGAAGCCACGATTGAATTGAAAAAAGGTACTTATCAATTCAAGTATGTTTTGGACGGTGAAAAATGGATTAACGATCCTACCCGCAAAGTTGTTGATGACGGACAGGGAAATCAAAACTCGGTTATTGAGTTGTAAGATTTCTTTTTTCGGAAAACTTAAAAAAAGCAAAGTGAAATGTATTTTCATTTTGCTTTTTTTTTATAACTTTGCCGAAAGAAATTTAATAAAACTTTTATGCAGTTAAGAGCAGAACATTTATTGAAAATTTATGGTAAACGTACTGTCGTAAAGGACGTTTCCGTAAATGTTTCTCAGGGCGAAATCGTGGGACTTTTAGGTCCTAACGGTGCGGGAAAGACAACATCGTTTTATATGATTGTGGGTTTGATTAAGCCTAACGGCGGCAAAATTTTTCTTGACGAGATCGAAATCACCAAACACGCAATGTATAAACGCGCCCAACTCGGTGTGGGATATTTGCCTCAGGAGGCTTCGGTTTTTCGTCAGATGTCCGTCGAAGATAATATTTTGTCCGTTATGCAGGTCAGAGGTTTTTCTAAGGAATATCAAAAAGAAAAACTCGAAAGCCTTATCGAAGAGTTCGGTTTGGGTCATATTCGCAAAAGTCTCGGAATACAACTTTCGGGCGGTGAAAGACGGCGTACCGAAATTGCAAGAGCATTAGCCGTTGACCCGAAATTCATACTTTTGGACGAACCTTTCGCCGGTGTTGACCCGATTGCCGTAGAAGACATTCAGGGCATTGTCGCAAAGTTGAAGGACAAAAACATCGGAATACTTATCACCGACCATAACGTTGACGAAACCCTTTCAATCACCGATAGGGCGTATTTGCTTTATGACGGAAAAATTCTTCAAGCGGGAACGCCTCAGGCTTTGGCTGATGACCCGGAAGTAAGAAGGGTTTATCTCGGTAAAAACTTTGTGCTCAGACGTCCGGCTTTTATTGCAAACAAAGAAGAAAAAAAGGAAGAAGAAACTAATAATCAAGATACTAACAATGAACTTGAATCTTAAAAAACCGCTTGCGTTTTTCGACCTTGAAACTACCGGTCTTAACGTAGCGCACGACCGTATTATAGAAATATGCGTTTTGAAAATCAATCCCGACCAAACGGAAGAAACGTTTGTTTCGAGAATCAACCCGACGATTCCGATTTCAAAAGAAGCCTCCGAAATCACGGGAATCAAAGATGAGGACTTGAAAGATTGTCCGACATTTAAAGAACTTGCGCCGAAACTCAGTGCTTTTTTCAAAAATTGCGACCTCGGCGGTTTCAATTCCAACAAGTTCGACATTCCTCTTCTTGTTGAAGAGTTTTTAAGAGTCGGAATAGATTTCGATATGAAAAACCGTAAATGTATTGATGTTCAGGTGATTTATCACAAAAAAGAACAGCGCAACCTAAGTGCGGCATATCGTTTTTATTGCAACAAAAATTTGGAAGACGCACATTCTGCATTAGGCGATACAACAGCGACTTACGAAGTTTTGAAAGCGCAATTGGATAAATATCCCGATTTGGAAAACAATTTGGAATTTTTGTCAAAATATTCGGCTCAGACCAACAATGTGGATTTTGCGGGCAGAATAGTTTATGACGAAAGCGGCAAAGAAGTTTTCAATTTCGGAAAATACAAAGGTAAAAGCGTTGAAGAGGTTTTGGAAAAACTCGACAAAGGCTATTACGATTGGATGATGAAAAGCGATTTTGCGATTAATACCAAAGAAGTGTTGACCGCAATAAAAGATAGGATTCTTAAAAACAAACTTCAAAGCAAATTTGGCGGTTTAAGTTAATGAAACTGAAAGACTTAGGCGAGTTCGGACTTATTGAAAGGTTTTCTGAAAAATATTTTTCGGAAAGCCTTTCTGACGGTTTTTTGGGTATCGGCGACGATTGTGCCGTTATTCCTGCCTTGGGCGGAGACTTTCTTGTCAGCACCGATTTGCTAACTGAAAACGTCCATTTTATAAAGGACGAAATTGGCGGCGAAATGCTCGGAAAAAAGTCTTTGGCGGTCAATCTCAGTGATTTAGCCGCTTCGGGAGCAACGCCTGTGGCGTCGTTTCTTTCTATTGCGATTCCGCCTGAAACGGATACGGAATTTTTGGATTTGTTTTTCAAAGGTTACGCTTTTTGGAGCAAAAAATTCAACTGTCCGCTTTTGGGCGGCGATACGACAAAATCTGCCGGCGGGCTGACAATCAACGTTACGGTTATCGGCAAGGCTAAGAATAAAAAACTCCGCAGCGGCGCAAAACCGGGCGACGTAATTTGCGTTACGGGCTTTTTGGGTGATTCGGCGGCGGGTTTGGAATTTGTAATCGACCCCAAAAAAAAGCGCGACAAAAATGCCGAATACTTTATTTCTCGTCATCATAATCCTGAACCGAGAATTTCAGAAGGAAAGTTTTTGGCTGATTTTCAGAGCGTTCACGCGATGATGGACATCTCGGACGGAATTTCCTCGGACTTAAAGCATATTATGAAAGCCTCAGAGGTTTCGGCGGTTGTCGAGTTGGATAAATTACCGTTAAGTCCGTTAATGACAGAATGTTACAGTCTTAGAGATGCGTATTCTTTTGCGACTTCGGGCGGCGAGGATTACGAACTTTTGCTGACCGTTGACAGCAAAAAATTCGCAGAAATCAGTGAAAAATTTGAAAAAAAGTTTTCAAAACCGCTTTATGCGATAGGCACGATAACCGAAAAAAAATCTACGGAGATTGTCTTTTTGGAAAATAGTTTTTCGGTTAACGGTTTTTCTAACGGTTTTGACCATTTTACGGCTTAAAAAAAAGATGAAAGAATATTTTAAAGTTTTGACCATAGCGGGTGCGGACAGCGGCGGCGGCGCGGGCGTTAATGCTGATATTAAAGCGGTTTCGGCATGCGGCGGTTACGCAGCCTCGGCTATAACGGCGGTAACGGTGCAGAATACGCTCGGCGTTAAAGCGGTTCACGATATTCCGACTGAAATTATTTCGGGACAGATAAAAGCAGTTTTGGACGACATCGGTGCTGACAGCGTTAAAATCGGTATGCTTTCAAAAAAAGAAACGGTTTTGACGGTGGCTTCAACGCTTAGGAATTACGGCATAAAAAACATCGTTCTTGATCCCGTAATGGTTTCAACATCAGGACATTCGCTGCTTTTGCCGGATGCCGTTGAAACCTTAAAAAAAGGACTTTTCCCGATTGTAAGAATCATTACGCCGAATATTCCTGAGGCGGAAATGCTTTTGGGTGAAAAAATTTCAGACCAAAAAGAGATGGAAACTTTTGCTGAAAAATTGTCTTTGATTGCCGGAAATTCGGTTTTGTTAAAAGCAGGGCATTTTTCTGACAATATACTCTCTGACGTTTTGTATAATGCTGAAACCAAGCAAATTAGCCGTTATGACAATCCGAAAATAACGACCAAAAATACTCATGGTACGGGTTGTAGTTTGTCGAGTTCGTTAGCGGCATTTTTGGCGAAGGGGCTGTCTTTGGAATGTGCGGTTGAAAATGCTGAAAATTATCTTCAAAACGCTTTACGTGAGGGTTCTGATTACAAAATTGGTAGCGGACACGGACCTGTGAAACATTTTTGGAGGTTTTGGTAAAATGAAAAAAAATAAAAAAGGGAAATTTTTCTATGAAAAATTTCCCTTTTTTTAGAGCGGGAGACGAGGCTCGAACTCGCGACCTCAACCTTGGCAAGGTTGCGCTCTACCAACTGAGCTACTCCCGCATTGTTGTTATGAATACAAATGCTTTTTTTAATATTTGTACCCGAGACCGGCATCGAACCGGTACGAACATTTCTGTCCACAGGATTTTAAGTCCTGCGCGTCTACCAATTCCGCCACCCGGGCTCCCTTAAAGAACATTATTATTAGCGAGAGCGGGAGACGAGGCTCGAACTCGCGACCTCAACCTTGGCAAGGTTGCGCTCTACCAACTGAGCTACTCCCGCAGTTTCTTTTGCTGATTGCGGTGCAAAGGTACGGCAGATTTTGGATTTGACCAAATTTTTTAGTGTTTTTTTTTAGTTTTTTTTGAAAATATTTTTTTCGCCTTGATTTTCGCATAGTTAGAGCCGCTGTCTGTTACAAAAAATACTTTTTGATTTATATTAACATTATTTATCCTTGGAAAATATTAATTTTGCAGCAGTTTTTTAAACATTAAACAATGTATCAGATGAAAAAAATATTTTATTTTATGTTGTCGGCGGCGGTTTTTACTTTTACCGCCTGTCATAAGGACGAGAATGACGTCAAGGACTCAGGACAGGAAAATTACCGTGGCTTTGACGGTAAGGATTATACCGTTCATAACTTTGTTTACCAAACTTTCGGTGCTTATTATTATTGGTCGAATAATGTACCTTCGAGAATTAATTTTGAAAATTTTGATACGCCATACGATGTATTAGAAAGTTTCAGAGAAGAAACTGACAGATTTTCTGACGTTTTGGATAATTATACCGAAACCACTAAGTATTTTGACAACGATTATAAAACTGACGGAACAAATTATGCTTTGTATTATGCCGACAAAACTTCCGATAATATAGTTGCTGCCTTAACTTACGTTTATTCTGGTTCGCCGGCAGAAAAAGCGGGTCTGAAAAGAGGTGATGTTATCACGGCAGTTAACGGCACAAAACTTACTGCTTCTAATTACGGCACGCTTCTTAACGAGACGGTTTGCACTTATACGTATAAGACGATTTCTCCGACAACTGTTGACGGCGAGACAAAAATCGAATGGGAAAATTCTGAGGAAAAAACAACCGAGGCGGTAACGAAAATTGACATGAAAATCGACCCTGTTTTGAAGGTTAAAACCTTTCTCGTTGACGGCAAGATTATCGGATATTTTCTTTATGACAGTTTTACTCAGGACACCAAAACTATTATGAATGCCGTTGAAAAACTTCAAGCCGCTCAGATTACGGATTTGGTTCTGGATTTAAGGCTTAACGGCGGCGGTTATGTTACTACGCTTGACACTTTGGCTTCGATGCTTGTTCCTGACGGCAACGAAGGTAACGTGTTTATCAGGACTGAATATAACAGTTTGGTTTCTAAATTTTTAGAGGAAGAAGATCCTGATTTCAACAAGGAATATTTTGTTCCTATTTCGCCGAAACTCAATCTTTCAACGCTTTACGTTTTGATTTCCGGCTCTACGGCAAGTGCGAGTGAGGAGTTGATTTCGGGTTTGTCGCCTTATATGAATATCGTTATAATTGGTGAAAAAAATTCTTACGGCAAATTTACTTCAAACGTTTTGATTAATGACGATGAAGATGAAGGTGTTGACGACAACGGAACGCCGTACAGCGAATGGGCTGCATACGTGTCAATCGCTTGTTGCAAAAACTCTTTGGGCGAAATGAAATTTGCGAAAGGCTTTCAACCTCAGTATGTTGTAAAAGATACGTATAGAGAATTAGGCACTCTTGAAGAGCCGTTGTTTAGTCAAGCGGTTTCGCTCATTACCGGCAAAACGGTTGCCAAAAAAGCCTCAGCGGAAGTTGTTTTTGATTGTTTTGGTTCATCGTTAGGTACTTTCGGAAAGCCGGAAATCACGAAAGCGGCTATGATTTGTAAACCAAACTTTAAAAAACATTAAAAATATGTTAAAGTAATGTTAAAACTTTAATTTTATTTTAAAGTATGGAAAATCTTTTTTACATTTGTCGCGAAGATTAAGACTTTCGTTTTTTCATATTTTTTTTATTTTTAGTTATTACTTTTTATCCCGCCGGTATGAATCAAGAAATGGTGATTCTCCGGCGAGATATTTTAACGAATAGTGAAAATAAAATTTTACACATAATGATAAAGACAGAAATTTATGACGCTGCCAAAGGCGTTAAAATTTATACCTTGGGTAATGCTCAGGGTATGACGGCTTCTTTTATCGAAAGAGGCGCAACAATCACTTCCATTAATGTTCCCGACAAAAACGGTAAGATTGAAAACGTTGTAGTAGAATTAAAAAACTATGACGAATGGGTTAAAAACTCTTCTTACATCAATGTTGTTCCGGGACGTTATGCAAACAGAATCGGAGGCGCAAAATTCACGCTTGACGGCAAAGAATATTTGCTTAATCCTAACGACGGAAAAAATTCACTTCACGGCGGTCCTGAGGGTTTTAACGTTAAGAATTGGACGGTTAAAGACATCAAAGATTCTGACGAACCCGAAATCACTTTTGAGTATCAAAGTCCTGACGGAGAGGAAAATTTTCCGGGCAATTTGACGGCTTCGATAACCTACAAAGTTACCTCGGAGAATGCTTTGGAAATGATTTATAAAGCCGTAACCGACAAGGCGACACCCGTTAACCTTACTCAGCACGCATATTTTAATTTGAGCGGTGATTTCAAAAGTACTGACATTTCGAAATACGCCGTTATGATTAATGCAGATGCAATAACTGAGGTAACTGACGATTGCATTCCGACCGGCGTTATAAAAAACGTTGAAGGAACGGATTTTGATTTCAGAAAATTCCGCCGCTTAAAAACTATAAAAGATTTTTATTACGACCACAATTTTGTTTTGAACGTTAAGAATGACGGTTCGATGATACTTGCAGCTGAGGTTGAAGACCCGGAAAGCGGAAGAATTTTGAAAGTGTTTACTGATTATCCGGGCGTTCAGTTTTATACCGGCAATTGGCTTGACTCTACTTTGGAGACCAAAACTGGTAAAAAAGTTTCGCGGCAGAGTGCATTTTGTCTTGAAACGCAGTTTTTCCCCGATTCGCCGAATAAGAAAGATTTTCCTGATACGATATTGAGACCAGGTAAAATTTATTCACAAAAAACGGTGTTTAAGTTTGAAACCGAATCTCAAAACGACAGTGAATGTTTTCCTGCTCTCTAAAAAAAATAAAAATGGCGTTGTCATCACGACAATGCCATTTCCTTTTTCAAAAAACGTCATTACTGACATTTTCTGATCATAAAAAGACTTGCAAATGAAAAATACTTAATGCTTAAAAATAAAAACAAATAAAACAATAAAAAAAATCTTTAATTGTATGATTTATGGTTATCGAGTTGTCTTTATCTTTTTAATTGCGTTGCAAATTTAAGTATTTTTTTTTTGATAACCATTCATTCATTTTGTTCATTTTTTTGTTAATTTTTTGTTAACACGGTTTTCCGTATAGGTCAAATTCCTCAGCATCAGTGATTTGCACCTTATAAAAATTTCCGATTTTTATTTCTTGTGCATCAGAAATTTTTATTAAAACTTCGCAATCCACCTCCGGCGAATCGTATTGAGTTCGTCCGATAAAATATTCGCCTTCTTGTCTGTCAATTAAAACCTCAAAAATTTTTCCGATTTTTTTGACATTTAAGTCCAACGATATTTTTTGCTGAATTTGCATAATTCTGTCGGCGCGTTCCTGTTTTTTCTTTTTTGACACGTTGTCGCGGTAGTTTTTCTCGGAAAAAGTTCCCTCTTCGGGCGAATATTGAAACACTCCGAGACGGTCAAATTCAGCCTCTTTTACAAACTCTTCGAGTTCTTGAAAGTCTTTGTCCGTTTCGCCCGGAAAACCTACTAACAGCGTGGTTCTGAGCGCAATATCAGGAATTTCAGAGCGAAATTTTTTTATCAGCGCAACTGTTTCGTCTTTTGAATGTCCGCGTTTCATCTTCGTTAAAATCTTGTCAGAAACGTGTTGAATAGGAATGTCTAAATAGCGGCAGATTTTGTCGCTTTGTTTCATCAATTCAAGAACTTCCAACGGGAAATTATTAGGATAAGTGTAATGCAGACGAATCCATTTAACGCCTTCAATTTCAATAAGTTGTTTCAACAAATCGGGCAGTGCGTATTTGTCGTAAAGGTCTTTTCCGTAATAACTTAAATCTTGGGCGATGAGGTTAAATTCTTTTGTGCCGTTTTCAGCGAGTTTTTTTACCTCCGAAACGATGTCTTCGATTTTTCTTGACACGTAACGTCCTCTGATATAAGGAATTACGCAAAAAGCGCACATTCTGTTACAACCTTCGGCAACTTTTATGTAAGCGGTATGTTTCGGCGTTGAAATTATGCGGGCAATATCTTTTACGAGTGTGTTGCTTTCTAATTTGTCGAGTATTTCTTCCAAAGAATTAACGCCGAAAAACTCATCACATTCAGGAATTTCTTTTTCCAAGTCTTTTTTGTAACGTTCTGACAAACAACCGAATACAAAGAGTTTAGAGATTTTTCCTTCGGTTTTTTCTTTGGCGTAAAAAAGTATTTCGTCAATACTTTCCTGCTGAGCGTCAAGAATAAAGCCGCAAGTGTTAATTATCACAATGTCAGCGTTTTCTGCATTGTCGTACTGAACGTTATAATTATTAAAAAGCCTTGTTGCAAGGTCTTCGGAATCCACAAGGTTTTTGCTGCAACCGAGGGTAATTATCGCAATGGTTTTACGTGTCATTTTTTATCGAGAAAATTTTGGGCAAAATTATGAAAAAAAACAAAAAAATTATTCGTTTTTGTTCAAATTTTTTGTTTTATTTGCGTTTACAAAGTTTTAACTATTATTTTTTTAAACTAAATTAATTAATATTATGAAATTATCAGCACCTAAAAATTCAGTATGGGTGTTGCGGTAGGCTTAGGCGTACTTGGCATCCTTGGTAAACTTGTTTCAATTCCCTACGTTTCGCCTTATGCGTTTTGGCTTTTGGCGGCGGGATTTGCGGTTTTAGCAATCGCATGTTTGTTTAAAGGGGTTTAAACAGCAAAAGAATTTTAAGGCTGATGAGTACAAAAACTTGTCAGCCTTAAAATTTATAACTCGCCAAATCTGATAAAAAATTACAGATTTGGCGGATTTTGATATATAAAACTCGCCAAATCTGATAAAATTTTTCAGATTTGGCGGATTTTAACATATAAAACTCGCCAAATCTGAAAAATTTTCTTTATCTTCGCGCCATAAAAAATCTTTTGTTATGGCAAAATTAGTAGGAAGGAGCGAATATATAGAGGTATTTGAAGACCTTTATAAGTCTGACAAATCGGAATTTGCAGCGGTTTACGGCAGGCGGCGAATTGGTAAAACGTTTCTTATTGACAACGTTTTTCAAAACCGTATGACGTTTTCTATGACTGCAATGGCGAATTCAACGATGAAAAATCAACTGTTGAATTTTCAAATCGAGATGTCGCGGCAGTTTAAGAAAGATTTTCCGCTTTCCGAAAACTGGCTGAAAGCACTAAATCAACTCGCCGTAGAAATTGAAACTATGGAAAATACTTCCAAAAAAGTGATTTTCTTTGATGAAATGCCGTGGTTGGATTCGCCGAAATCCGATTTTTTGTCAGCCTTTGAACATTTTTGGAACTCTTGGGCGGCTAAAAGAAACGATATTTTGCTAATTGCTTGCGGCTCAGCAACTTCGTGGATTGTTAACAAACTGATTAACAACAAAGGCGGACTTCATAACCGCGTAACACGACGTATTAGGGTAATGCCGCTGCCGATTTCCGACTGTGAAAAAATTCTCCGTCAGAAAAACATCACGTGCGAAAAATACGACATCATTTCGTATTATATGGCACTCGGCGGCGTACCGTTTTATTGGACGCTTTTGAAAAAAGGTTTTAGCGTAAGTCAAAATTTTGATTATCTGTTTTTTGACGAAGTTTCACCGCTGAAAGACGAGTTCAAACTTATGTTTTCGTCGTTGTTTAATCATCACGAAAAATATGTCAAAATAATAGAAATTCTTTCCACAAAAGCCAAAGGTCTTACCCGAAACGAAATTATTGCAGCCTCCAATCAAAACAGCGGCGGCGGTTTATCGTTGATTCTTAGCGATTTGGAGTTATGCGGATTTGTTCGGACGGTTTGTCCGCCTAAATCGTCCGTCAAAAATGCTCTGTATCAACTGAACGACTTTTACACGCTTTTTTATCTTCACTTTTTGAAAGGTAAAAGTAATCAAGGCAGCGGTGTTTGGTCAAAAATGGCGAATACCCCGAAACTCAACACTTGGGCGGGCTTTGCTTTTGAGCGGGTATGTCTTGCAAACAGTGCGCAAATTTTGGAAAAACTTAAAATTGCCGGCATACAAACTTCTGTTTATCAATGGAAAAGCCGCAAAAATACGGGCGGAGCGCAAATAGATATGGTCATCGACAGAGCCGATAATGTCATAAATATTTGTGAGATAAAGTTTTCGACGGAAAAATTTGTAATCACTGCCGACTATGCTGACAATATCCGCAACAAGGTGGCAGTTTTCAGAGGAGAAACTAAAACGAAAAAATCAATTTTCATAACAATGATTACGACTTTCGGAATCGTTGAAAACAAATTTTCCAATATGATTCAAAACCAGATAATTGCAGAAGATTTGTTTTGAAATTTGCGCTGAGGTAACATTTTGCCGTTTTGAAATTTGCGCTGAGGTAACATTTTTGAGAAAAAAATTGCGTAATATGCAGATTATAAGTATATTTGCGGCATATAAAAAAAACGCAAAATGGCAGAACACATATTCAAGCGTAAAGCATATCAAAAAATGCTTCAATGGAAGCGGGAATCGAATGGAGAAACTGCACTTTTGATAGAAGGTGCAAGGCGTGTCGGCAAGTCAACTATCGTGCGCCAATTTGCAAAAAATGAGTACAAATCTTTTGCACTCTTTGATTTTGCAAAAGCATCAAAAGATGAGAAAGCATTATTCGATGATTTGTCTGATATGGATTTTTTTTTCAACCGTTTGAGATTGTTAAAGGGTATTACTCTTTACGAACGCAATACAGTAATTATATTTGATGAAGTGCAGAAATATCCTGTTGCACGTCAGGCTATCAAATCTTTGGTTGAAGACGGCAGATATGACTATATCGAAACGGGTTCGCTCATAAGTATTCACAAAAACGTTGAAAACATCATAATTCCATCGGAAGAAGAAACTATCACCTTGCACCCGATGGATTATGAAGAATTTTTGTGGGCGTTAGGCGATGAAAGCAGTACGGATTTGTTTCGTGAAGCATGGCAAAAAAAGCGGGGCTTTGGTGATGCTGTCAACCGTAAACTAATGCGCGATTTGCGTTTGTATATGCTTGTTGGCGGTATGCCTCAGGCTGTCAGTAAGTATATTGATACCAAGGATTTAGCCGCTGTTGATAAGGTAAAAAGAGCCATTATACGTCTGTATCTCAACGATTTCCAAAAAATTGACAAGACAGGTAAGGCTATGGCGTTATTTATGGCAATTCCATCGCAATTGTCGGGTAATGCGAACCGTTTCCAACCGTCATCTGCCATAGACAGAACGCGCAACGAACAGATTGACAATTTGATTTTTTTGATGAACGACAGTAAAACTGTAAATGTCTGCTACCATGCCAACGACCCAAATGTCGGATTGGATTTAACGACAAACCGTTCTGCGTACAAATTGTTTTTAGCGGATACGGGGTTGTTCGTAACGCTTGCGTTTTGGGATAAGGATTTTACGGACAATATAATTTACTCAAAACTTCTGAATGATAGTCTTTCAGTCAATTTGGGATATGTTTATGAAAATTTGGTTGCGCAAATGCTTGTTGCATCCGGCAACCGTCTGTTTTATTATACTTTTCCTGACGGTAACAAACATAATTACGAAGTTGACTTTTTACTGTCCCGAGGTGCAAAAATATGCCCGATAGAGGTAAAATCAGAAGGATACAACCTACATCGCTCAATTGATGAATTTTGTATCAAATATTCATCACGAGTTTGCGACCGTTATCTTGTGTATACCAAAGATTTGCGCCGCGACAAAGAAACAATTATGCTCCCTATATATATGCTTAGTGTTGCGTAATGTGTTGATTTTTAGTATATTACATTTGAAATTTGCGCAGAGGTAACATTTTGCCGTTTTGAAATTTGCGCTGAGGTAACATTTTTGAAAAATTTTTAGTGTAACTATTTGATTTTTAGGTGGTAATGAGAAATGTGAAAAGCGGATTTTTTATAAAAAATTCCTGCTAACAAGCACAGAACTTGTCAGCAGGGAAAAAAGAGATTTCACTTTCCGCGTTTGCTTTTTATGTCAATAGCGGGGATTTGCTTGAACGGTTTTACGTCAGAATTTTTATAAATGCTTATGTAGCACTTCTTTGTTTTTCTGAAATCAACGTTGCTCCGTATGACTATTGTGTCGGAAACGGCGTTATCATTTACCGTAGATATTGCGCACACACCTGTCTTTGAAAACTTCCCGAGGTCTATTTGAACGGTCGTATTATTGACTGTATCTGTATATGTTTGCAGACTTTTCAAAGAATCAATTGTGCGGTTGGCTTTATTCAATTTTTCTGAATAATTAGCCACCAAATCGTTTAAGCCACTTATAGAGTCCGTCAGAGAGTGTGTTGACAACTGTTCCGATGGTATCAATTCCAGTGTTGATGGTTTTCGTAAGTTTATCATCAATCCCGCCATTATTATTCCTATCGCCACTGTCGCCATTCCGATTTTCGCCGACAGTGGTAACGTCTTTTTTTTTATGACGTATGACTGCCAATCGGTTTCTTCTAGTGCAGACGTTCTGTAAATCACCGCTTTGGCGAATTTTTTGTCATCTTTATGGGCGAACTTTTTAACTTTTTCATCAGTAACGCTCATACGGGTGATTATCAGAATGAATTTTGTCGCTTCTTTGTCATTATGTACATACTGAATAGCACTCACAAAATCCGCAACATTCACAGCCTTTACTGACTTCGCCGCACAGGTATCTTTTTCAATCTTTGGCAAATCAAGGATTGTTTGGGGCTGAACACATTTTGTATGTTTTTCGTACAAATCGTTCAGTTTGTAGTTTACAAGTTCTTCTTTGTCAAAACTTTGAATATCGTCCTGATTTTTGACATTGAAGAACTCCTCCTTGAAATGAGTGTCCATAATGCCGCCAAGTGCATCGAACCCTTCTGAAAGAGCGTACACTATTAACGACAACATAACGTTGTAGTCGCTGCCGTTGATATCTGCACCAATTGCCGTAAGGGATATGTCACAAGGGCTGCCATTGATGTCCTTGCGTTCTGATGGTATCGTGGAAAGGTGGATGTTGGCGGTTTTCCGCTCCAAATCGAACTCCACGATGATGTTTTCACGGTGTTGGACGATGAAATCTTTGTATTTGTCAAGCCAACGTTCCGCCTCATCGGATTTCGATTTGGTGCAGAAACTGCTGTATTCGTACTTGCCGTTGGTGTTGAGTACAATCATAGTGGCAATGAGTTAGATGGTTCGTGCATATTTGCATTTGTCTTTGGCGGCGATGCTGTCGATTTCCTGTTCGATGTATTGGATGCCGTTGAAGAAGTCGAGAATGCCATCTTCGTTCCAATATGCCGAAATCGTGTCCAAGAGATGCTTGATTTTTTCAAACCACGACATATCTTTGATTGCCTTAATCCACGTTTGAGCGTCGCCGTATGTGTCTTTAATTTGCATTTTGGCGCGCTCGAATATCTCGCCGAGAATGATGCCCGCGCCCAAATAGTTTTGGATGCTGTCAACTTTGATGAATGAGTAAACCATCTGCTCGGTTTCGTCGTCGAACAGCGACTTGTTGCACTTAACACAGCCGAGGGTTTCCAACGGCGTGTAGGTGATTTTCAAGTCGGTCGGTGCGTGTTCTTTGAGTTTGAACAGAGTATCCCGGTACTTGCTATTGAACTCCTCGAAGCATCTCGAAGATTTGTCGGCAGTGGTTTTGTTGGTGTGGTATGTCTCGGATTTCATTGCCACGAAGATTACCTTGGGATGGCGGTCGTTTTTGCGGGTCTTAGCCCATTCAATGCACCAATCCTCTATGTTGTTGATGCTCAGTCTCCTTGAAACAAAATCGTCAAGTTTCTCCCTATCATTTGTGATTGGTTTTTCCATCAGAAGAATAGAATCGAATGGCACAATCAGGATGGAACTTTCGTCCAAGTGTGCTTTGAACTCTTCCCTCTTGTTGGCATCTTGGTTTTTGTCGTTTTCTACAATGCCGCCCGCCACGTCCATTATTTCAAACGGCAACTCAATCCAAAAAATAGTTTTTTTGGCATCGTTGGTCTGTTTGAACCGGATAGTGAACTTGAATGACTGTATGCCGTTGCTTGCTTCCAAATTATTGATCTTTTTGGTAACATCGTCATCAGTCTTGGCGTTTTTGATTACTTGCAACGTGTTGGCATATTCCTGCACCTTGTTGTCATCGTCTTCATTGATGACGATTTCGAAAGTGTTGGGGGTGATATGCTCTTTCATGTACCTGAAAATGGTCGCAAGCAACGATGTCTTGCCGGTGCGTCGCGGCGCAGCCATAGCGATGCGGATTGGGTCAAGTGTGGTGGTCTTTATGGTGATTTCTTCACCTTGTATCTTCATTTTTTTCTCGACAGGGCTTTTCACCTTGTCGAAAACCTTTTTGAGGTCTTTGTATTCTTGTTCTGTCATTTTTTTACAATTTGTTGAGTTCGTTGATGAGTTTGCTTATTTCTGTGAGCGACTTAGTGATTTCGCGCACGAGGACGGTTTCGCTCGATTTGCCGAATTGGTCAGGCCAAAGTTCGAGGCGGAATGTCTTGCAGAAGTGCTTGAAACAGAGGTCTTTTTCTTTTTCGTCGAATGTAGAGCGGTTAAGGCAGTCGTTGAAGTATTCAGCCTTTGCATAGAGGTATGCTGCCACGGCAAAAGGCGTTTTGTCACTGATGATTTCCGCCATTTCTTTGTTGACATCAAGGACTACGTGGGTGAGTTTGTTTCCGTAATGGTCGCGCTCATCGTCGTCGCTTGTTCCTTCCGGCACTTTGAAAGAATCGTCGGAAATCAAGCCGCCCTTTTTGGAATCATTACTGATGGATTTTGCAAGTTCCGCACTTACAATGTATTGGTACACAAGTTGATTGAAACTTATTTTATCGTCCATCAACGATTTGAACGCTGAGATTATCATCGGCATTTCAACTTCTGTTCCCTCGATTTTGTCAATCAATTCGGTGATTCCTTCGTCACCACGTTTGGTAATGAACGGCACTTTTACAATTTCGTTGAACTTGTCAATGATGTCGTTTTTGAGTTTGACAAGGAATTTGTCGGCAACTTTTTCGATTGCTCGGTATTCGCTCCTGATGTATGTCCACAGGCGGATTAGTTCAGGCGTGAGAATTGCGACACCCTTGTATTGTTTGCGCTGCTCTGCGAAATAAACCTTCCATTTGTCCACCTCCTTGCCGAGAGGAAGATTTTCAATGTTCGTGGATATTTCGTTGATTTTGGAATTGATTTCCCGACTGATTTCTTTGATGGTGTTCTTGACGATGTAATTGTCTTCAAGGTCGTTGTAGTCTGCAAAGGCGGCTTTCAGGTCGGTTTTCTTGCCGTCGAGCAAATCATCGTCGTCCTCGCTGTACGGCAGGTCGTTCTTGATTTGGTTCGCAATTTCGTTGACTTGATTTTTCAGGTCGGTGATATCAAGCGTTCCAATCCATCCGTTGTAGGTGTCGGCATCCAAAGATTTAATGTCACCTACAAGTTTTGAGAGTACGCCAACAACGTCTTGGTGTACTTTCGCACTATTGAAGGTTCCGTCAGCATTGATGATGGATGTCTCGTAGGTCTTGTAATCCTCGTCATTATTGTGTTTGAATACATCATCAATCCTGATTTTGATGGAGTTGACGTTGCCGCAGCGGTTTTCATCGTTCTCAACAACATTGATTAGGAACGAAAGAAACTTGGTCTTGTCCTTTACGTACTTCTGCGCATTTTTTATGGCATCAAATGTGTTGGCGTCGTCATCGGGTTTTACCGCCGTAGTCTTGAATAGAAGCATTACGGTATCGACTTCGTTTTCCAACTCATCGACCATCTGTGCGTTAACCCTCGGACATTGACCCATTCCCGGAAGGTCAACAAGTGTCAGTTTGATGTCGCTGTCGCCAAGCGCAACAAACGGACACCTTATTTCTACCAACTTGACCGCCGCCCAAAAACGATGTTCTTCTTTCGGGTCTTTGCACTGATAGAATGTCACATAATCGGCAAGGTCGGCAATATCAATGTCTTTTTGTCCTCCTACGAGCAAGTTTCTGAAACAATGGAATGAAGCCTGAGCGTCTTTGAGAAGCGTAACTTCGTAACGCTCGCTGCTCGAAATATCAGGGTCAGACTTGATTTTGTCGAGCGGCAGATTCTCGAAATCTGCAAGGTCAGACACCGAACCTCTGTATTTTTCGGGCAGATAGGCGTTTGCAAGTGCTACAAATTCCTGCTTTGTACGGAAATAGACGGTTGTCCGTTTTTCTGCACTGTTGATGATGATTGACTTGGCGGCAGTTGTGGAATCTCCCGACCTTTCTCCGCCTGCCCTCGGCAGTTTCACACCAGACACGGCTTCCAAAAACGTACTTTTTCCCGCCTGTGTTGCACCTGCAACGCCAAGATTGATGGTGTCGCGGTTGAAACGGTTGATTAGCGGCGCGGAATCTTTAAGAATTTGGTCAATTGATTCCATCGCTTGATTGAGTTTCTGCTTGTAGATAGCCTTGTTCTCGAAAGAACTTGCTGAAACCTTCTGAATGCACTCTTTGATTTGTGCCTTCAACTTGTTCAGCAAATCTACTTTGCCGTTCACGAGGTCTTTGTATTCCTTTCTCTCGCGGACGGCTTTGTTGATTTCTTGTTGAATTTGGTCTAATATCATAATATTACGTTTAAAGTTTTGCTACCTAATTTTAGCCCTATACCAACAATCAACAAAAAAGGCGTTGACTGCTTTTATGATGTATCTTTTTTCTTTCGAGAGGATTTATCTGGACTACCTATGAAGTCAAAAAAGTACAAAGCAGTCCACGCCGTGTAGCGCGGACTCTCTCGCACTCGTTCTTCTTGACTTCATTTTAGAAAGTGTCCAGTTTTCTCGAAAGTAAAGAATTAAGGCGTAAAGTCTATAATCTTGGCGTGATGCTTATCACACCGTGTATGTCATTATTATTTGAAAGTGTCTGTTTCTTATAATACAATTTTAGGGATTGAACATATCGGCGTAAATTTAGAGAAACTTTTTTAAGAATAACAAATTTTTTTAAAAGTTTTTTTGAAAAAATTTTCTTTGTGTTGTTTTTCAGTAACTTAGTTGTTAATTGAAAAAAGTTATGGTATTTCAAAAAAAATCTTTATCTTCGCATTTGAAAATTCAAGTATTATGTCATACACACCGCCATATTCAATCACATCGAAAGCCGTAAAACTTATTGCGGAAATTTCGGAAAAAATTGGCGCAATAACAGCCCTTTCCGATAATCCGTTAAGTCTGCAACTTCGTAGAGAAAACCGTATAAAAACAATTCATTCCTCGCTTGCTATTGAAAGCAATACGCTTAGTATTCAACAGATTACAGACATTATTGACGGCAAAAGAGTTCTTGGTGCGCCTGACGAAATTCAAGAGGTGAAAAACGCGGTGGAGGCTTACAAACTTTTGCTTCAACTAAATCCGAACAACGAAAAAGACCTTTTACGCGCTCACCGTTTGATGACCGCTGACCTTGTAAAACTTAACGGCAAATATCGAAACGGCGGCGTAGGTATTTTTGACGGTACAAAAGTTATACACGTAGCACCGCCCGCTATGCGTGTGCCGGAATTGATGGCGGATTTGTTTTCGTGGCTCAAAAATTCCGACGAACATCCGCTCATAAAAAGTTGCGTTTTTCATTATGAATTTGAATTTATCCACCCGTTTGAAGATGGTAACGGACGTATGGGACGGCTTTGGCAGACAGTTATCTTAAAACATTGGAAACCCGTTTTTGCATGGATTCCTGTCGAAACTCTCGTCAAACAACACCAAAAAGAGTATTACGACGCGCTGAATTTTACGCTCACCAATGCCAACAGCACTCAGTTTATAGAGTTTATGCTTGACCTTTTGAATACTGAAATTGACAATATCATCAACCGTCAAAAGGTTACCACAAAGGTTACTATAAAGGTTACCATAAATCAGCAAAAAATTATTGATGTCATCAAGGATAACCCATATATCAAGCAGTCGGAACTCGCTGAAATTATTGGTATTACGTTAAAAAGTATCAAGTCTAATATGAAAAAACTTCAAGACGAAGGCATTATTCGCCGCATTGGTGCTAATAAAAACGGTTATTGGGAAGTTACCCAAGGTTAGCCTTTAAAAAAACTGTATTTTTATATTTTTTTGTATTTTCCGCTGTATTTTCAGAAATTTTTGTTTACTTTGCGCTATAAAAACTTTAATCAAAAAACACATTATTAAAAATGGCATTTTCAATCAGCGGAATCCAACAAGTCGGTATCGGCGTAAAAGACGTTTATCAGGCTTGGGACTGGTACAGAGAATATTTCGGCGCAGACGTGCTTCTAAGCGACGCTCCCGGTGAAGCCTCTCTGATGCAGCCTTACACCAATCATCAACCGCAGTCAAGACACACTATTTTAGCATATAACATGCAGGGCGGCGGCGGCTTGGAAATTTGGCAATACACTTCAAGAGAGCCGCATGAACTCGATTTTCAACCTCAACTCGGCGATTTAGGAATTTTTATCGGAAAAATCAAATGTCAAAACGTTGCGGCGGCTTATCTGAAATTCAAAAATGATAATTTGACTTTACTTTCAAGTTTCTCGAAAACGCTTGACAACAAAGACCATTTCTTCGTAAAAGACCCGTTCGGAAATATTTTTGAAGTCGTTGAAAGCGACATTGTTTTCAACGAAACCAAATCAAAAACCGGCGGAATTTACGGCGCAATTCTCGGTGTCAGCGATATAGAAAAGTCAAAAGAATTTTACAAAAATATTCTCGGTTATGACACCGTAATTTATGATGAAACCGATGTTTTTGAGGATTTCGCAAAACTCCCCGGCGGAAAAGAAAAATACCGCAGAGTTCTTCTCGGACATTCACAAAAACGCAAAGGTCCATTCTCTAACTTCTTGAACGCCTCACAGATAGAACTCGTTCAGTTGGTGGAATCCGACAGGGAATTAAAACATATTTACGATTTCAAAACGCATCTCTGGGGCGATCCGGGATTTATTCAGATTTGTTTTGACATCAGGAATATGAAGGATTTGCGTGCTCATTGTAAGAGTTACGGCGTTGAGTTTCAGTGTGATTCCAACCCCGAAGCCTACGAAAAAGACGCAGAAATTTTTGATATGGGCGGAGCATCGGGACATTTCACTTACATCGAAGACCCCGACGGCAGCCTGATAGAATTTGTTGAAACATATTACGTACCTGTTTTGGCAAAATTCAACATCGGAATTAATCTTAAAAAGCGTAATCCTGAAAAACCGTTGCCTGATTTTATAATGTCAGGTTTGAGGTTTTTGCGCAAAGGCGACGATTACACGAAATCCGATACGGCAAAAGAAAAAACAAGAATTTCCGACGAATGTGCGGCTAAATTTAAAAAGTAAAAAAATGGCTCAAAAATATTATTTTGTCTGCAAAAGTTGCGGACACAGAATTGAAAGTTTTAAAGAGTGGTTTAACCACGGACAAAAATGCCCGAAGTGCGGCAAAAATTTTGTCGATACCAAATATACCGCTTCACCTGAAAAGTTGAAAGACCTGATTTTCAATGCAAAAGATGTAAAAAATCTTTGGCATTATTTTGACTTTTTACCCCTTGACGATGCTAAAAATATCGTTTCGGCAGGGGAGGGGGTTTCGCCTGTCAGCCGTTGGGACTTTTTGGAAGAAGTCGCAAAAAAAGAGTTCGGCAAGACGTTGAAAGTCTACGTTATGCGTCATAATTTTAATGACGGAACACGTACTTTTAAAGACATTGCGGGAACGTTAGCGGCATCGGTTTTGAAAGAAAACGGCGTAACGGAATACGCTGTTGCAAGTACGGGCAATACGGCAAACGCTTTTTCGCATTATTTGGCAAAAGCGGGAATCAATTTGTACGTTTTTATGCCGCAAGATGCTGTAAAAGAGAATATTGCAAGTGTCAGCGCATACGGACAAAAAGCCGTTATATGTAAAGGCGACTATGCTTTTGCGAAAAAAATCGCGGGCGAATTTACAGCTAAAAACAATATTTTAATGACAATCGGCAACACCGACCCGCTGAGGGTTGAATCCAAAAAAACTTGGGTTTACGAGTGGCTGAGATTAACTGGCGAACTGCCGACGGTTTACATTCAGGCGTTGAGCGGCGGCACTGGACCGATTGCGGTAGAAAAGGCTATCGGCGAGGTTTCTGAGTTCGGCGATTATAAATGTCCGAGGTTTATTTCTGTTCAGCCGAGCCTTTGCGACCCGATGACACAGGCTTGGGAAAAAGCGAAAGCCGCTGGTTTTCCGACAGGTTGGCAGCAGGATTTCCCGAAGATTCAAAACCCGAAAACTAAGGTTCAGACCTTGGCGACGGGCGTTCCGGGAACGTATCCGATAATTGCAGATTTGACTAAAAATTCAGGCGGTGAAATCATCACTTTTGACGAGACAAAGACGGCTGATGTTGCGCGTTTGGTGGCTTTCAAGACGTTGGAAAAAATAGGACCTGCTTCGGCAATAGGTCTCGGCGGATATTTTGAATCGCTCAAAAAAGGCTTATTAAAAGACGGCGACATTGTGATGATAAATCTCGGCGAAGGTCTTGAAAGGGCTTCGTTCTTCCTTTCGGAACTTGCATACAATTTCGACACGGTAGCCTCTGCCGACGAAATCAAACCTTTCAGCAGAAAAGATTTGGAATTTAAACTCTGGAGAGATATTTTGAAGTAAAAAAATCGGGGAATTTTCCCCGATTTTTTTTAAATATTTTTCTATAAAAAATGTAATCAATTCATTTATTTTTTCTATATTTGCGTACTTTTTTGAAGAATGAAAATGGAAAATTTTAGCGATTATTTTTTGGGTACGCAACCTTACGAATTTGCTGCCGGCGGTGTTTTGCCCCTTAGAGATGATGAAATAAAAAGGCTTAACTTTATGCTTGATAATGAGAGAGTTTCAATTCTCTCGTCTGAAAAGCGTATGGGTAAAACCTCTTTGATTAATGCCTGTTTGTCAGCGGAAGATAAACTTTCCGCTAAAAAAGTTATGGCTCTGAAATTCGATGTTCCGCCGTTTAAATTCGGGGAACAAGTACTTGAAAAACAGTTAGTTAGTTTCTTTAATTCTAAATGTCAAAAGCCGACTTACGTGGATATGGCTTTTGAAAACGACAATTCGCTTTGGTATGCTTCAAAAAAGTTGCAGGCTTGTTTTCCTGAAATTTCACGCTTTTATTTGATTTTCGATTCGTTTGAAAACTTTTTTACATACACCGTTTCGGCGCGGCGGGAATTTGCTAAAACTCTTTCGGGCTTGATTTACGGAGATATTCCGCAAAAATTCAACGAGGAAATTCAGAATATAATGCTCGGAAAATCCGATGCCGTATTGCCGAAAGATGCTATGAGGCTTTTGTACGAAGGCTTGAATGTTTCCGTGTTGTTTTCTGTCGCCGAAGACTCTTTTAATGCGATGGCAGAATTAGAGGAAAACATTCACGGCGTTTTCAAAAACGTTTTAAAACTTTCGCCCTTTGATTTTTCGACCGCTCAAAACGCTTTTCAAATTATTGCCGGAGAAAAATTCGAGGATTTGCCGGTTGTAAATTTTGACGAAAAAGCTGTTGAAAAAATTATTTCAGGCGTGGCTTTCAACAGCCTTGTTAATCCCGGATTTTTGCGTAACGCGGTGTTTTATTTCAGGAAAAAATATGACGCGCAAAATCCTGTTACACAAGAGATTATAGAAAATTCAGATTATTTTTCAAAAGACCGTTTTTCATGGTTTTTGGAGACTGAAACCTCTGATAATGAGCGGGAAAATTTTTGTCAGTTTGCCGTTAGCGAGATGGTTATGGAGTCAGAATCGCAGCCGCTGCCCGCAGCAAAGTCTGTCGCGGAAAAAAAATACGGCATTGACGACACCTTATTAGAAAAAGCGGAAAAACTGTCAGTTTTGAAATCGGTTATCGGTTACGGCGGACGAATTTTTTATTTGCCTTATAACGCCGCAGTTTTCAGAAGTGTGGCTTCTCGTCAAGTTGCCCCGCATAAAAAAGTCTCTTTTACCGACACAAAACCTCAGAAAAAAAGTGTCAGAAACCGTACTTTGGTTCTTGCTTGCATGGTTGTAGCGGTGATAAGTATGGCGTTTGTTTTTTTGGCATTTTCGTTGAAAAGCGATGCCGAGCGTAATGCAAACATGGCAAAAAGTAATATGTTGACGGCTTTTGCGTTTCAAAAACTCGAAACCGACCCGACTTTTAGTCTCCGTCTTTCTCAAAAAGCGGTATCTTTGGATACGGCTAACATTCAGGCTTACAGCGCGTTGCTTAACTCTTTTTATAATACCGACATTTTTTATAACATTTCAGGTGAGGTCAAGGAAAACGTCGTGAAAGCCGAAATTTCTACAGATGCAAGATTTGTTTTGACATTTGTCAAAAACGATGCTCTCGGAAAATACGCAGCGCGGATTTTGAACGTTTCAGGCGATGTAGTTTTGGAACTTCCTCATAAAAAAGAAGTTACGGATATTATTGTTTCTAAGGACAATTCTCTTATCGTTACGACTTCGTATGACAGCACGGCGCGGGTTTTTGATTTTTCAGGAAAAGAACTTTTCGCAATAAAAGACCACAAAGCCATACTTTGGGCAGCGGATATTTCTTCTGACAATTCAATGATTCTGACGGCGGGCAGTGATTATAATGTCAAGGTTTGGGACATGACTGGAAAATGTCTTTCAACCTTGTCGGGGCATGATTTTGATGTTTATTCGGCGCGGTTTTCGCCTGACAATTCAATGATTCTGACTGCCGGCGGCGACAATACTGCAAGGCTGTGGTCAAAGGACGGAAAACTTTTGAAAGTCTTTGAAATTAAGGAAGATAACAGATTTTCTGTTTCAATAATTATTTCGGCGGTTTTTTCTCCTGACTCGAAATACGTTTTGACCGCTTCAAACGATTATCTGAACAAAAATCACAGGGTAAAACTCTTTGATTTACAAGCAAATGAGTTGGTTTCGTTTGCCGGTCATGAGGATTGGATTAATACTGCTAATTTTTCGTCAGATTCCAAACACGTAATTACTTCGTCAAGAGACAAAACGGTGAGAATTTATAACATTAACGGCAGTTCAGAAAAAGTGCTGAAAGGTCATAATTCCAATGTTTGGAGTGCTGCTTTTCTGCCTGACAATCAGTCGGTTGTCACAGTCGGCGACGACCATACGATTAGGTCTTGGACGTTAGGAAAACGGTTTGAAACATACAGCGGTGCAAAAAACGTAAGTTTTGCATGTTTTTCTTCTGACGGTCTTAACATTGCCGTCGTTGAGGATACGGTTGCAAAATCGTGGAATCTTACCGGCGAAATTGTTGCAGTTTTTTCAGGACATACAGCCGCCGTCAACACTGCGCGTTATTCTGCGGACGGAAAATATCTCGTAACCGCTTCTAAGGACGGTTCGGTTAAAATTTGGGACGCACATTCGGGCAAAAATTTGCAGACTTTTTCTGACGAAAATCATTCCTCTGTTAACGATGCAGTATTTTCGCCGGACGGAAATTTCTTGGTTTTTGTTAGCGATAGTAGCGTGATTGTCAGAAATTTACAATCAAAAACCGGAATTGAGGCACTCGGTCATTCGGGAGCGGTTTCGTCGGTTTCGTTTTCGCCTGACGGAGAAATTTTCGTCACGGGCGGCTTTGACGGAAAAATAGTTCTTCACGGTATTGACGGTAAAGTTCTCAGGACTTTTCACGGACACGACGGACAAATAAATTCAGTGAGTTTTTCTCCTGACGGCAATTATATTATTTCTACATCTTCCGACCAAACGGCGGTTTTATGGGATAAGTTAGGTCAAATGCGCTTGACTTTTCGAGGTTATGAAAATAACGTTAATTCCGCCGTTTTTTCTCCTGACTCAAAATTCGTGCTGACAACCTCTGACGATGCTCTTGCAAGGCTTTGGACCTCAGACGGTAAAGACGTTATGGATTTCAGGCACGAAGGCAGCGTAACATCTGCGGTATTTTCGCCTGACGGCAAATACATTCTTACGGTTTATAGAACCTCTGATGGTCTTAAAACTTTGAAACTCAGAATGATAAGTCCAGACGGAATAACACGTCATATTGATATGTTAGACCTTTACGGCGATGTTTGGAAACCCGATTCCGAAACTCTTAAAAAATACGGAATGGATTAATCGTCCTTTCTGTTTTTGCGCAAATGTTGCCGCCACGAAAACATCATAAAACATACGCCGGAGCAGATAAACATTCCTCCGGCGTTTTGTATTCCGTTTTGTACGGCGGACGATATTGCAATAATGAGTGCTAGAACCCCTATGCAAAACCATAGGATTTCCATTGCGTCGCGTTTTTCTTTATTGGTTTTCATTGGTTTGTGTCATTGAAAAATCGTCGCCGTATTGATTATTGAGGTTTACAACTCCGTTAACGTCAAGAAACTTATAATTCTTAAACGCAATGTCGGATTCAAAACCTTGTTTGCCGACAATCACCGTGCTGTCGGGGTCTACGACGGTAACTTTTTTTACTGAAAATATTTTTTTGCGGTTTTCGTCGCCGAAAAGTTGTTCGGTGAGAAGGTGTGCGCCGTTTTCATTGGAGATAACGACGTTTTTTCTCGCCTCCCAAAGTTTTTTCTTTTGATAATAAACCGCATAATCTGCCCTCAGACGGCTGCTTTCTTTAAGATTGTCGTCATAAAAAACAACGTTTACACCTTTGGGAAATTCCATATAAGGCTGTTCAACCGTTTCGTAACGGTCGGCAACCGGCGCAGTAACCCGCGTTTGAAGCGAATGTCCCGAAAAATATTTCGTGTCAAGATTTATGACCGATAGGTTTGCAAAAGTCTCGTCAACGCTGTAATTATTAAGCGATTCCATTTTTGTACTGCAACCACCGAGAACCAAAGCCGTTAAAATTAACGTAATTTTTTTCATTTTTTTTCTTCCTGATTTTGAGGCGGCGGAGGCGGCGGGGGCGTTGATTTTTTCTCGCGTTTTGCGCCGGTTTTGGTGTTCTCTTTTTCCTGAATGAAAAATTTTTCGATTGCTTGGTGCAAATCATCGTTTTTCACCTTTCCCGAAATGCAAATTTCAGCACCGCTGACACCCGTAATGCGGATTTCAGACCTTTTTAGTCTTACCCATTCCACAAGAGCCTCGGCAAGAGTGGTAAGAGGTCCTGTCGCCGAACCTATCAGCGCAGTTAAGCCCGAAACAATGCCCGGACCCATTTCGCCTTTTTTCGCTTTTTTGGAGGCAAGTTCCACTTTTTTAACACTGCCGCCGTTCTTTTTGTCAATAAAAGCCTTCAATGCCATGATGTCTTCTTTCGTGGCATTGCCTTTTGAATATTCAATTTGTATTTTCATTTTTCATTTTTTTTCGCGGGATAAAAGTAGTACATTTTTTTCATAATTCAAAATTTTCCTATTAAATTTGCGGCAATAAAATTTATATGAAAATGAAAAAATATTTAACATTTTTGAGTTGTGCCGCACTTTTGACGTTCGGCGCATGTAAGGGCGGTAATAACAATGCCGTCGAAAAGGACGCTTTGAAAGGGAAATATGAAGTCGATTTGTCTTCGGCTGAGGATATTTTGAGCGAAGAACTTCAAAAAAACGGGAATCTTTCTGCGTATATGTTTTTGCTTTCGCAATTGGAGTTAACAGTTGAGTTTGAAAACGAAAAAGCAATCTTCGATATGTCGAAAATTGCTTCTGAGGTAATTAAAAATCTTTCTAAAAACGCCATTACTATGCCTATGGCTCTTGATTACAAAATCGAAAACGACAGCATACTTTTCTTAAAAGCCGAAGGTAAGGATTTTCAAGAAGCGGGTGTTCTCAAAAAAGTGGGAGATAGTTACGACAATCTCAAACTTATTTCTAAAAACGACCTTAACAAAAGAGTTGAAATCGATTTGCACAGAGTTAAATAAAGCGTTTTGCAAACTCTTTTGAAATATAGTTTTCGTTGCTTTTGCAGACTTCTTGTGAAAATTTAACGCTCGTTTCTACGATGTCGGTTATAATAGTTTTGTCAATATTTTTTGACAAAACTATTTTTGTAACCTCGTGTTTTATAATTCCGTAGACAATTCCGGCGTTAAAATTATCTCCTGCGCCGACGGTGCTGACGGGCGTAATTTCAGGCACGCTGAAATTTAAGACCTCACCTTTATAATAATAAGCGCAACCGTTTTTGCCTTTTGTTAAGAAAAAATGTCCGTCGGGGTTTATTTTTTCTAATTCTTTGAAAGTTTTTTCATCGTTATCCGAAGAAAAAATAAGCGCAAAATCCTCGTCGCTGCCTTTTACGATGTCTGCAAACTGCAAATTTTCAACAATATACGGAAAAACTTTCGGCAGGTCTTTTAAGTGCGGTTTGCGGAAATTAGGGTCATAAACGATAACCGAACCGCAGTTTTTAGCCTTTGTCAAAAGGTTGAAAATACCGCTGCGGATTTCGGGCATTATTCCGTAAAACGAGCCGAACAGCAAAACGTCGTCCTGTTTGAAATCTGCCGTGAAAAGTTTGTCGTCCGCCAAAGACGGTTTTTGTTTGTAAAATTCGTATTTGGCGTTTTTGTTTTCGTCCAAAAAGGCGAGTGCGACGGAGGTTTGTTTGTTATCGTCAGAAATTATCCGTTTAGGAAAAACGCCGTTATCTTCTAAAAAATCTTTTATCACTTTGCCGATAATGTCGTCGCAAAAATCGGATAAGAAAACGGGGTTTAAGCCCAAACGTCCTAAGGTTACGGCGGAGTTCAAAACCGAGCCGCCCGGATTGCCGGTTTTCGGGCGGTTGTTCTGAAAAATTATGTCAAAAACAGTTTCGCCCGTAGTGAAAATTTGTCGTTGTGTATGCATAAATTTTTTTTTCTAAAAATAGTAATTTTTTTTGTCATTATTCAATAAAAAATGTAAATTTGTGAAATTATTTTTTAACACGTTTTAGAAATGGCAAAAATACTCATTATAGATGACGAAAGGGCTATTAGAAACACCTTAAAAGACATTTTATCATACGAAGACCATGATGTTGAACTCGCTCAGGACGGTTTTGAAGGCTTAGAAAAGTTAGAAGCCGGCAAATTTGACATCGTTTTGTGCGACATCAAGATGCCGAAAATGGACGGTCTGGAAGTCCTTGAAAAAATCATGGAGAAAAACCGTGAAATTCCGGTCGTTATGATTTCGGGACACGGAACTGTTGACACCGCTGTTGAGGCTATCAAAAAAGGTGCATACGACTTCATCGAAAAACCGCTCGACTTGAACCGTCTTTTGGTTGTTATCAAAAACGCGACTGAGAAAAAAGAACTCATCGCCGAGACCAAAGTTTTGAAACAGAGAATCAACCGCAAGTACGAGATGATTGGCGAGTCTCCCGCAATCCGTCATATCAAAGAAATGATTGAAAGAGTTGCTCCGACTGAGGCAAGAGTTTTGATTCAAGGTGAAAACGGTACGGGAAAAGAAATCGTCTCGCGTTGGCTTCATGAAAAAAGTAACCGCGCAAACGGTCCTTTTGTGGAAGTAAACTGCGCTGCAATACCGTCAGAACTTATTGAAAGCGAACTTTTCGGACACGAAAAAGGCGCGTTCACTTCGGCAATGAAACAGCAAAAGGGTAAGTTTGAGGCGGCTAACGGCGGTACGATTTTCTTGGACGAAATCGGCGACATGAGCCTTGCTGCACAAGCCAAAGTGTTAAGAGTTTTGCAGGAAAACAAAATTTCGAGAGTCGGTTCTGACAAAGAAATCAAAATCGACGTGCGTGTTATCGCCGCAACTAACAAAAACCTCAAAGACGAAATCTTGGCGAACCGTTTCCGTGAAGACCTTTATCACAGACTCAGCGTTATAATTATTCACGTTCCGAGCCTTAACGAAAGACTTGAAGATATTCCGCTTTTGGTGGATTATTTCAACGAGCAGATTTCGGGCGAATATTACACCGCGCCGAAAAAGTTCACAAAAGACGCAATCGAGGAACTTCAAAAAATAAATTGGACGGGAAATATCCGTGAGTTCCGCAACGTTCTCGAACGCCTTATTATATTGTGCGGCAACGAGATAACCGGCAAGGACGTTAAAGATTATGTTTCGCCGATAAAATGATAGAAAAATTATCTGAAATCTCCGACCTGAACAATCTTGAATTTGTAGCGGCTCACGTTACAGAAGGATTTATAACGGGCTTGCATAAAAGCCCGTTTCACGGTTTTTCGTCGGAGTTCAACGAACACAGCCTTTACAACAAAGGCGACAGCACCCGTCATATCGACTGGAAACTTTATGCGCGGACAGAAAAACTTTTTGTCAAGCATTATGAAGACGAATCTAATTTACGGTGTTATATTCTTCTTGACACTTCGTCAAGTATGAAGTATCCGAAAAGCGGCAAGTTCAATAAGTTGGAGTTTTCGGCGGTATGTGCCTCGGCGGTGATTAACCTACTGAGAAAACAGCGTGATGCCGTTTCGTTGACGTTGTTTGATAAGAATATAGATTTTTCGTCCGAGGCGAAAATTTCGTCAACTCACGCTAAAATGTTGTTTTCAAAACTTCAAGAGGCGATAAAAAATAGGGACATTATGCCCGAACCTGAAATAGGCAGCATTGCTTCGTGTCTTCACAGAATTGCGGAAAATATTCACAAGCGGAGTATGGTTTTGATTTTTTCTGACATGATGGATACGTCTGAAAATGAGGAACTTTATGCCGGACTTCAACATTTAAGGCACGCAAAGCACGACGTAATTCTTTTTCATGTTCTTGACCGTCCGACAGAATTAGATTTTAATTTTGAGAACCGTCCGTACAAGTTCGTTGATATGGAAACGGGGTCTGTTGTTGCGCTCAATCCTTTGGATTATAAAGAGATATACCGAAAACTCTCAGGAGATTTTGCCCAGGAGTTAAAGAATAAATGCTCAATGTTCAACATTGATTACGTTGAGGCGGATGTTTCTAAAACGTTTAAAGAAATTTTAGTGCCGTACCTGCTCAAAAGAGCGGTACTGCACTAAAAATTTTCTTACTTTATAATTTCAAACGAGTTGATGAATTTTTTTGAATCTTTTTCTGAAATTTCAGAGTTTGAGGCTATCGTGCCGAACTGGTAATAACGCCTTCCGACAAAAAACGCACGCATGTTAATAGCGATTGTGTCGTTTAAAGTACCAGAAAACGAGAGGCCTTTGTTGCCGTCAAGACGCTCTGACGAAGATTTTGCAACCGTTGTGCCGCAGCCTTTCATAAAAGAATCGGCTTCTTTTTTCAACATCGTTTCCGTGTTAGAATCCGTGATTACTCCCGAATGATAGTCTTTGTAGTAAGCAAAATAACCAGCGTTGTCTGATAGCACCAACTTGTAGGTGAAAATTTGCATTAAGCCCGCTTTGTTTTGTTCGATGCTGCTTTCCGGTCCGGCGGGAGGTGCAGGAAAGTTGATTGAAAACTTGCCGTTTGCAGACTGAAACGAATTTTTAGTTTCGTTCTTTTTGTTTTCATCGGTGGTAGAGCCGCCGTCAGTGGTTTTTCCGTCATCGGTTGTGGTGGTTGTGGTGTTGTTTTCGGTGTTGCTTTTTGCGTCGGATTTCTGCGAACCGTTTTCCATACAGCCCGTCATAAGCAACAATGAACAACAAACCGTTAAAAGTAAATTTGTTTTCATTTTTTTTACAATTTTAAAATTACGTTCGGGCAAAATTAAAAAATATTTCTCTGTAAATCAAAAAAAATTTTAATGGTATGAATTTTGTTTTTATCTTTGTAAAATAAAACTTAACACATAACTTTTTTAGTAAAGATGAAAAAAATTTCAAAAATATTGTTGCTTTTTGCCGCATTGACGTTGTTCTGCGGTAGTTTTAAGGCATCGGCGGTTGACCCCGAAAAGCCTTTGAAAGTAACCTCGGAAAATCCCGAAGGTATTCTTGATAAAGAACCTACGCCTGATGTTTATTGGTTTTATATCCGTATGAAAATCGACAGCAAGCGTAAGGAAATAGAAATTTTGGGCGGCGGAGCAAAAGTTATGATGGGTTCGCTCAAAAGTTTTTCAAAAGCCGTTTGGTGGGGAATCGCTCACCGTCAGGTTACGATAGGACCTTTCTATTCGGAGGTTGAGGCGATTAACGCAAAAATTTATTACAAAAAATCTAAGGAAAAAATCAATGAACTTCCGCAACCGACCGCTCCGAGTACTATGCATTGGTTTCAATGTGCTTTCACGGAATTGAAACGTATGGGGTCATACGAGTATACGAGAAGCCCTGCTGCCGTTTCTTCCGGTTCGGCTAACGAATTTGCTGACGCTTTGTTTGAAGGACTTTCGTTCCAAAGACTTTCTATCGGACCTTTTTGGGATTATACTCAGGCTGAGGAAGCAAAAGCAATTTACAAATTGAACGAATAAAAAATGAAAACAGGACTGTATTTCGGTTCTTTTAATCCCGTTCATAACGGACATCTGATGTTAGCGAATTTCTTGACTGAATATTCAGCATTGGATTGTTTATGGTTTGTGGTTTCTCCGCAAAACCCTTTCAAACAGAAAGAAAGTTTACTGCCTGATTATCACCGTCTTGAACTTCTTAAACGGGCGATTGAAGGCTATAAAAAGTTTTGGGCATGCGACGTTGAGTTTCGTATGCCCAAACCTTCTTATACTATTGACACACTTACTTATCTGAAAGAAAAATATCCTGACAGAGAGTTTTATTTAATAATGGGTACTGACAATCTCGAAAGGTTGGATAGGTGGAAAAATTATGAACAAATACTGCAATATCATAACGTGCTGGTTTTTCCGCGTAACGGTTCTTCGGGAGGACAACTCGTTAATCACCCGAAGGTTACACTTGTTGAAACGCCTATAATCGAAATTTCAAGCACATTTATAAGGCAGTCCGTTCATAATGGAAAGGACGTGAGATTTTTTATGCCCGAAAAAGCATTTGAATATCTTGATGAAATGAATTTTTACAAGAAGTAAAAATTCTTTTCATTTTTTGTTTAGCATTTTGGCAAATTTAGCACACGCAAATTCTATTGCGATACCGAGGTTGCGCATATAAACAGGTTTCAGAATAAAACCGAAAACGTTTGATAATGTGGCTTCTTCTATCAATTCGGCATTGTCGTCGCCGGTGATGAAAATAACGGGAATTTCGTAACCGTTTTTCTCCAAAAAGGCAGCCGTTTCTATGCCGCTGAGCCTACCGTCAAGATGTATGTCCATCAAAATAACGTCTATGTCGTTGTCTTTTTCAACTGCATTAAGCGCATCGGTGCCGGTATGAACCGTTCCGATAAGTTCATAGTTGAGTTCCTGAACGAACATTTGAAATATCGTGCAGAGCATTTTGTCATCTTCGACGATTAATATTTTTTTTGCCATTTTAATATTTTTTTGTGCTGTTTTATGTTGCAAATTTAGTAAATTGCAGCCGAAAATTTTAATTTTTTTGTTAAAAAAAAATGAATTTAATTTTAGATATTGGAAACACATTTTGTAAAATTTGTGTTTTTGAATATAACAATTTGATTTTTAAGAATATAGTAAAATCTAAAAAAGATGAAATTATTACGGAGGTATCAAAAATTTTTGGCGATTATGAAATAAAAAACGTAATTTTTTCTTCCGTAAACACTCTTATTGACGGCATAAAAGAGTTTTTGGAAGCCTTTTGCGGGAGCGTTTTGGAGTTTTCGTCCAAAACAAAAGTACCGGTAAAAAATCTTTATAGCAATCCGGCGGCATTAGGTCTCGACCGTTTGGCAGCCGCAGTGGGCGCAGCAACAGAATTTGAAGGAAAGTCATGCCTTATAATAGATGCCGGAACCGCCATAACTTTTGACTATTTAAAAGACGGAAAAGAATTTTGGGGCGGAAATATTTCACCGGGTATAAGGCTGAGATTCAAGTCGTTGAACGAACATACCGCCAAACTTCCCTTGATAGAAAACTATGATTGGCTCTCCGGTTTTGCCCGCGATACCGCCTCTGCCGTCATGGGAGGTGTCTTGAACGGCATAAAATTTGAAATTGAAGGTTATATACGTGATTTTGAGAGGGATAACCCCGACGGAAAAATAATTTTAACGGGTGGGGACACAATTTTTTTGGCTAAGAACTTAAAAAATACGATATTTGCAGCGCCAAATTTAGTAGCATTTGGTCTAAACAGAATTTTAAATTACAATGTATCTAAGAGTTTTTAAATTTTTAATTTTAATTATTCTTCTGTCTTTCAGTCAGTTGAAAGCGCAGCGGTTTACCACTTCGCCGTATTCGCGTTACGGATTAGGCGATATTTTTTCGGGTGTAGCGGGTCATAATATTGCAATGGGCGGCGCAGGAATCGCCGAAAGTACACCTTATTTTTTGAATACTGTAAACCCCGCAGCGAATGCAGATTTGCTTTTGCAGCGTTTTGTTTTTGATGTCGGTTTTGATGTAAAATATACTAAAACCGAATCGGTGGTTAAAAAGCAAAAAAACAGCACTGCCACTTTCAGATATTTTGCCGGCGGTTTTGCCGTAAAACCTTGGTGGAGTTTTTATTTCGGACTTTCGCCTTATAGCGCGGTAGGTTATCTTTGTAAGGACACTTTAACCGTTAAGGAGAGTGATTATACGAGAAAGTATGTTGAATTGTTTCAAGGTAAAGGCGGTCTTTCGGAAGTAAGTCTTGGTACTACTTTCAAATTCTTGAAAATGTTTTCCGTCGGAGTGAAAGGAAAATACGTTTTCGGTGATGTTTTAAGAGAAGACTCCTTGAATACGGTTGCCACGGGTTATTATTCAAAGACCTCCTGCAAAAGCGAAGATATTATCAGAGGTTGGGCAGGCGATTTAGGCTTTTTGGTTCAGAGAAGTTTCGACTCTAAAAAAGACACGACGAAAAAGTTTTTGAAATTAGCGTTAGGCGTATATTTTTCGGGCGAAGCGAAACTTAATTCAAGAAGTCAGTTATTGATGACATCACGAAATTCGCTTGTGGGATATAATGATACTATTGCTAACGATACGCTTTATGACGGAAAAATTACCGTTCCTAAAAGTTTCGGAATAGGCGTCTCGGCAGAATTTTTTGAACAGTTGAGAATTAATTTTGATTACAAATATCAGGATTGGAAAAAATTTACAATGCCTTATGAGCAAAATGTTTCAGGGTTCAAAGAAAATAAATATTACGGCTTGGGCGTTCAATATGTAAATGCAAAATATTCTTCAAGATATTACAAAACTATCAACTATAGATTTGGAATCCATAAGACGGAAACATATTTAAGTTTGAACGGTTATGACATCGAAGAAAAAGGTGTAAGTTTCGGTCTCGGATTTCCTATCAGGACGCTCTTGCTTAACGTAAGTTGCGATGTAGGTACGCGCGGGACCACTGACGGAGGTTTGTACAAAGAAAAGTACTTTTTGGTGCATTTTAACGTTACCGCTCACGACGTTTGGTTCGTGAAACGTAAATTTCAATAGAATTATACTAATTTTAAAATCTTAAAAAATTAAAAATGTTATGATAAAGGACAGATTAAAACTTTTCGCACTTTCATTGTCAGCATTATTGCTTTCGGGAACTGCTGCAATGTCGCAGAGTGCCGGAGATGTTATCTCCATGAAATTTCCCGAAACAACAAGCGAATTGGCTATCAACAATTCGACGGTTTATAAACCTGCATTGAAAACGAAATACCGTGATCTTTATGCAAAAATGAACACGGGATTGTCGGAAATCGAAAAATTTGAACACGGCGGTGCAGAAGCGGAAGTCTTGGAAGTATTTGATATTAAGACACTTAAAGATATGCAAAAAGCCGGAACTCTCGGTGATTTGAAGACTGCCGTATTAAGCGAGAGACACAAAATCGCAAATCTTATGAGAGAAGAAAAATACGGTGCTGATTCCGCAGATTGTATGCGTATGATTTCTATGTTTCAGGAATATGCTAAACAGCAAAACTACGCTGATGCTTATACTTCTTGGACGGTTCTTTTCAAAGATTATCCTAAAAGTACCCAAAACATCTATTCTAACGGTGTTTCAATCGTGAAATTCAAGATGTCTAAGGCCGCTGACCGCAAGGAACAGGAATTGTGGATTGACACTTTGATGATGGTTTATGACCAAAGAATCAAATATTTTGCCGCAACGAGCAAAAACTACGGTGAGGCTTATCTTTTAGGACGTAAAGGTGTTGACCTTTTGAAATACCGTAAAAGTCCGATTGAGGAGCCGTACAATATTTTGTCGAAGGCTGTTGATTTAGGCGGTAAGGCAACTGAACTTGCCGTTATTCAGACTGCTATGCAGGCAACTCTCGGTATGTTTGAGTCTGAAAAAGTAGACGCTTCGGTGGTTGTTGACAAATATTTGCAGTTGAACGATATTTTGGACGCTCAGAAAACTGATTTTTCAAAACAACTTGAAAATCCTGCTAACGACAAAGCCGCTAAGGATGCTGAATCGAAACTTGCAACCGCAAAACAGGTTCAGGGTGCTATTGACCAAATGTTTTCTACCAGCAAGGCTGCTGAATGTGGTGCGTTGAACAAGGCTTTTGAACCGAGATTCACCGCTAACCCCAACGATGCTGAAATGGCTGAAAAAATCGTTAAGATTTTTGACCAAAAAGGCTGTACTGATTTGCCTTTGTATGAAAAAGCAACTGCAAAACTTATCGAAAGCAAACCCTCAGAATTGGCTTGTTATAACTTCGCAAAAATGCTTTTGAAAAAAGGCAAAGACGATGATGCTTTGAAGTATTTGGAACAAGCAATCGAATATTCAACGGTTGATACTATGAAAGCGGTTTACAACTACAATATTGCTAAAATTTATAACGATAAAAAGCAAGTTACGACTGCTAAATCGTATGCTCTTAAAGCGATTTCTCAGAAATCTAACTACGGTTTGCCTTATATTTTGATTGCTATTATGTACGGTGCAAATCCTGTCGGTGAGGACGCTTTTGAAAGATCCAAAACTTATTGGGTTGTTATCGACAAACTTCAAAAAGCAAAAGCAGTTGACCCGTCAGTTGCATCAGAGGCTCAGACTTTGATTAACAGATATTCGGGTTCTTGTCCGAAAAAAGAAGAAGCATTTATGCACTCAGTTACTCCGGGAACTTCCGTTACGGTCGGCGGTTGGATTGGCGAAAGCACCACTGCAAGATTCTAAGAAAATACAAATATAAAAAAAGCCCTGAAAATCAGGGCTTTTTTTATATTTGTATTTTTATCTTTTTTGCCATTTCTTGGACCTTTTGCCGCGCTTCTTCTACTGAATTTCCTCGCGCCAAAAGTACTGCCATTCTGCGGTGTCCGCTGACTTCGGGTTTTGCAAAAATTCTCATCGAAGTATCAGGAATGTTCAACGCCTCTTCAAGTCCTGAAAATACAATATCTTGGCTTTCGCCTTCTACGACAACGGCTTTTGAAGCCGAGGGTCCGTGAAAAGCAATATTTGGGATAGGAAGTCCTAAAACCGCCCTTGCGTGCAAGGCAAATTCCGACAAATCCTGCGAAATCATCGTAACCATACCCGTGTCGTGCGGTCTCGGCGATACTTCGCTGAAAATTACTTCGTTGCCTTGGATAAACATTTCAACGCCGAAAATTCCGCGTCCGCCGAGTGCGGTCGTAATTTTTTCGGCAATGTCTTCGGCTTTTTTTATTGTTTCAGGATTCATTGGTTGCGGTTGCCAAGATTCTTGATAATCACCGTCTTTTTGATAATGTCCGACGGGTTGTAAGAAACTTGTGCCGCCGATATGACGGACTGTCAAAAGCGTGATTTCATAATCGAATTTTACGAAACCTTCCACGATAACTTTTCCCGCGCCTACTCTTCCGCCTTCCTGAGCAATTTGCCAAGACTTTTCGATTCCGTCTTTGCTTTTGATGACCGATTGTCCGTGTCCCGAAGAAGACATTATGGGTTTAACAACGCACGGTATGCCGATTTCTTCAACCGCCTTGTAGAACTCTTCTTTCGTCGAAGCGAAACGGTAAGGAGAGGTTTTGATTCCTAATTTTTCTGCGGCAAGACGGCGTATGCCTTCGCGGTTCATGGTCAGAAAAGTTGCGTTAGCCGTAGGGATAACGTTGTAGCCCTTTTTTTCTAATTCTATGAGCGTTTCCGTTGCGATGGCTTCTACTTCGGGAATTATAAAATCAGGTTTTTCTTTTTCGATTGTTTCGCGGATTTTTTCAGAGTCAAGCATCGAAAAAACGTAACTTTTGTGCGCCACCTGCATTGCGGGTGCGTTTTCGTATTTGTCAACGGCAACTACTTGAACGCCGAGACGTTGAAGTTCAATTGCGACTTCTTTGCCTAATTCGCCGGAGCCGAGAAGAAGTGCCTTTTTGCCTTTGGGTTTGTTATGAGTTCCTATTTCTAACATTTTTTTTAAAGGTTAATTGTCATACATCACTTGATAGTCTTTTTTGCGTCCCTTAATCCAAAAATCCTGAGGAACGGCTTTCCAATTTCCTGAGGCTTTTGGCGAGATGATATGTTTTTCTTCGATGTTACGCATTATAATATAGCGTAAATCTTTGTCAGTTGCCGAGATAATCCTCTTTAAGAGTTCTTCATGAACTATGTGCGCTCCTTCGGTTAAGTGTCCGCCGCCGCCGTTGCCACGGTAAGAATTTACGGCAACTTTATAAACGCCGTTCAAATCAAAAGGTCGTCCGTCGGTAAAGCCGAGGATATTGATTTTTTCTCCCGCAGGTTTGCAAAGGTCTACGGTGTAATTGATTCCGGCGGCGGAAGAATAATTGTAAAATTTTCCCGCCGTACGGTTGTTGCCTTTTTCGTCGAGTTCAAAAAGTACGAGATGATCTTTCTTGTCGCTCATCATATTGAACCACCAGCCGTAGGAATATTCCAAATAATCCAAAACCTCCTGACCCGTTAATTTTAAAGTGTACAAAAGATTTTCAAACTTGTAGAGTTTAAACATATCGCGGATACAGACAACGCCTTTTTTGATTTTAGAGTCGAATGTCAGCGGTGCGGCAAATGATATGTCGGCTCCCGTCTCCTCCAACTGTACTGAATGTATCAAGTCTACAAATGCCGAATTTCCGAACATCGCATCGCGCGAAGATACCGTTCTGGTAAATTTGGCAATTGGTTTCGATACGTATTTTTTTATCATGTTGATATATTCGCTGTAACGCTTCATCATTTCGGTATCCGGTTCGCAGGAGTTCATTTCCATAATTAGACCCGTGATTTTTTTGTCGATGAGCTTGTTTCCGCATTTTTTTACCTGAATGGACGCTACGGCTGCAAGTCGGGCGCAATTTTTGGAATCAAGAATTATAACTCTTTGACCTTCAACGTTTTTGATAACCATATTACATTCTTGATGGTCGTGTCCGGCGATTATGAGGTCAAAGCCCGGCACTTTGTTAGCCACTAATGCCGAAGCGTTTTCGTTCATATAGTCTTCGTTGCAGCGGTTGTTGTAGGTGCTGTCTATGCCCGAATGAAAAAGACCGATTACGATGTCAGGTTTTTCTTTTTCGCGGATTATTTCCATCCAATATTGTGCGGTTTCAACCATATCGCGAAACTCAATGCCTTCCCAAATTTTTTCCGGCAACCAAGTCGGAATAGATGGGGTTATCAGTCCCAAAATCGCGATTTTGACACCGCCCTTTTCTATTATGGTGTAGGGTGTAAAATACGGTTTACCGTCGGATTTCCTTACGGCATTAGCGGCAAGCCACGGAAAATTAAATTCTTTTACAAGCCTGTCGTAAACTTCGTGTCCCGTTTCAAGGTCATGATTGCCGATACTTGCCGCATCATAACCCATAAAATTCATTACGTCAGAGCATATATGAAGTCCGTCGTATGCCTCATAATTAGAATAATATACAACAGGCTGACCTTGAAGAAAATCTCCGTTGTCAAGCAGTATTACTTCCTGACTTTTTACAGCGCGTTGTTCTTTTATATATGTGTAGACCTGAGCCAATGAGGTGTTCAAAGGCTCATTTTCTATAAAGTCGTAAGGAAAAATTGCACCGTGAACATCACCTGTCGCTATTATTTTAATTTTTGTTGTTTTAGGCTCCGTAAGATTTTCCATTATGTTTTTTACAATTTCTGTCAACAAAATTATAAAAATTTATTGTAATACAATCATAATTAAAGTTAAATTGTTCACAAAAACTAAACATTAACACTTACTAAACCTTGAAAGGCTTTGAAACAGCGTTTGTTATAAAATTATTTCAGAATTGCTTAATTTTCTTTTAAAGTAATTGTAAAAAAAACACTTTATCTTTGCAGCGTAAAACAAAGGGGATTAGAAATTAAAAATTGTCTTTTCATAATATTAGGTTTAGGTTAAAAAATTAGTAGTGGCAAAAGAGCGGGATTTTATGTTCCGCTTTTTTGTTTTAGTTTTTTTTAACGTTTTGTTTTTTTTATAAATGCCTGATTATCAAATCTAAAAAAAATATTTTGAAAAAAATGAAAAAAAAAACTTACGATATTGTAGTTGGAATAAAAATATTTATATAATTTTATGGTGTCATTTGGTTTGACTTTTAGCATAAAACTATGAAAGTTACATTTAAAATAAATTACCGCACTTGTTACGGGCAACAATTGTTAATCGAGGGAATACCCGGACAAGGTCAGGCGTTAATGACCCCTAAAAACAACGGCGATTGGTTTTTGACCGTTGATTTGGACGGTCTTGAACAGAAGGAGTTTGAATATAAGTATCTGATGAAAGATAACAACATCGGACAGATACTTTATGAATTTGACAAGAGAAGGTTTTACCCGCCTGAGGTGGAAAGTGATGAAATATTGGTTCGCGATTTTTGGAAACCGCTTGTATCGCCGAGTAACGTGATGTATTCTTCGGCTTTTAAGGACGTGGTGTTTAAGCGCGAAAACAAAACGCCGTTTATCAGGCTCAAAGAAAAACCCGATAATGATTTTTCTGATTATGACGGTGATGAAAAACCGGTGGAAAAAGTCTGCGTAAGGGCATCAATTGCTTTTGCGAGGGTAAAAAAAGAGCATTATGCGGCGGTTAAATTTTTGGGTTCGCTGCCCGAAAACGATGTTATCATAAAACTTTCGGACGAGGGTTTCCCAAAATGGAGGGCAGAATTTGTAATTGACAAGCCTCAGCGTTATGCCGAATACAAATATTGTATTTGCGAAAAAAGCACTTCGAGGGTTGTTTTGGAAGAGTATGTAACGAGGTATTTTACGCCGGAGGAAAACTATGACTTTTATGTACTTAACGATGAGGATTTTAAATTTCCGCGTTATCCGTGGAAAGGAGTCGGTGTTTCGGTACCGGTATTTTCTTTAAGAACCCAAACCGGTTGCGGAGTAGGGGAGTTTAAGGATTTGATACCTTTTATTGATTGGGCTAAAAGTTTGGGTATAAGAATGATACAACTTTTACCCGTTAACGATACCGTTGCGACACATACTTTTAAGGATTCTTATCCGTACAGATGTGTTTCGGTGTTTGCGCTTCACCCGTTGTATTTGAGAATCGAGGATATGGGCAAGCATTTGTCAGAGACGGCAAAAGAAATTCTTGAAACCCGTAAAAGCGAACTTAACGCTTTGGAACAGGTTGATTACGAAGAGGTTATGCGTTTTAAGTCGCGGTATTACAAGATGATATACGACGAAAATCGCAGAGGATTTTTACAAGAGCCGGAATATCAGGAATTTTATAAGAAAAATGCTGATTGGCTTAATCCGTATGCTGTATTCTCGTATTTGAGAGATTTATATTCAACGGCTGATTTTTCGCGTTGGGGAAATTATGCCGTTTATGATAAAGAAAAAGTGGACGCGCTTTGTCAAGAAAGCAATCCTGATTTTGACG
This sequence comes from Bacteroidales bacterium, assembly GCA_017417315.1. Lineage (GTDB taxonomy): Bacteria > Bacteroidota > Bacteroidia > Bacteroidales > UBA3824 > UBA3824. Next base: position 98,806 of record JAFPZK010000078.1, on the reverse strand, counting down.
ATGTGGCAATACACTTTTTTATACAATATCATTTGCATTTGCAACTTTCAGAGGTTTCGAAATATGCCCGCGAAAACGGCATAGTTTTGAAAGGCGACATTCCTATCGGAATCGGCAGATTCAGTGTTGACGCTTGGGTTAATCCTAAGTTGTATAAACTTGACAGTCAAGCGGGTGCGCCGCCTGACGATTTTTCTGACGACGGTCAGAATTGGGGATTCCCGACTTACAACTGGCAGGAAATGGCAAAAGACGGTTTTGCTTGGTGGAAACAGCGTCTTACCAAAATGCAGGAATATTTTGATGCTTATAGATTGGATCATATTTTGGGATTTTTCAGGATTTGGTCTATTCCGACTACGCAAACAAAAGGTTTGATGGGTGTTTTTGACCCCGCAATTCCGATTTCAAAAGAGGAGTTTGAACAAAAAGGTCTTAAATTTGACGAGGAACGTTTTTGTAAACCGTATATCAGAAAACATATTCTTGAACAGATTTTCGGAGAACAGGCGGGCTACGTAAAACACTCGTTTTTGGATCAATCAGAAACTGATGAAGACGTTTTTTATTTGAAACCCGAATACGATACGCAAAGCAAAATCGAAGAAAGTTTCAGAAAAACAGGTTGTCCTTCGCCGGAAGAGATGTTGAGAATGCAACTGATAAAACAAGGTTTGTTGTATCTTGTTTCGGAGGTTTTGTTCTTTAAGGATAAGGAAAAAGAAAATTGTTATCACCCGCGACATTCGCTCTTTAAGACAAACTCTTACAACGAGTTGCCTCAAAACGAAAAATATATTGTCGATAGTTTGTATAACGATTATTTTTACCGTAGAAACGAGGAGTTATGGAAAAATCAGGCTGAGATAAAACTGCCTGCTTTGACTAATGCGACAAATATGCTTGTTTGCGGTGAAGACCTCGGAATGATTCCTGCTTGTGTTCCAGAGGTGATGAGAAAACTTAACATTCTCAGCCTTGAAATTCAGCGTATGCCGAAAGAGACGTTAGCGGATTTCGGACAACCGGCAAGTTATCCGTTTCTTGCCGTTGCGACACCGAGTACTCACGATACCTCGTCAGTCCGCTCTTGGTGGGAAGAAAATCATGACCGCAGTCAGAGGTTCTATAACAACGTGCTTTCTAAATCGGGTTCAGCACCTTATTATTGTGAAACGTGGGTTGTAAAAGACATTCTTTTCCAGCACCTTTATTCACCGGCAATGTGGGCTGTGTTCCAAATTCAGGATATTCTCGGTTTGGACGAAACATTGAGAAGCAAAGACCCGAAAGACGATCGCATAAACGTTCCTTCCGAGCCGAATCATTATTGGCGTTACCGTTGTCATCTGGATATAGAAAAGTTGCAAAAGGCTGACAATCTTAATAATACGTTTAGAGAAATGTTGCATTATTCAGGAAGGGATATTGCATATTAATAACGAATAAAAATTATAACAATGGCTTTCAAAACACCGGAATGGACTAAAAGTTCAAATATTTATGAGGTAAACCTCAGACAATTTACAAAAGAAGGCAATATTACATCTTTTTGTACTCATTTGCCGCGTCTTAAAAAAATGGGCGTTGACATTTTATGGTTGATGCCGATTTTTCCTATCGGAGAAAAAAACCGTAAGGGAACTTTCGGCAGTGCGTACAGCGTAAAGGATTACAAAGAGATAAATCCCGATTACGGAACGAAAGCGGATTTTAAGGCTTTGGTAAAAGATATTCATTCTCAGGGTATGCACGTTGTGCTTGACTGGGTTGCAAATCATACGGCTTGGGACAATCCTTGGATTGCTTTAAATCCTGACAGATATTACCGCGATTCTCACGGAAATATTTTGGCTCCTAACGATGATTGGACAGACGTAGCACATCTTAATTATGACAATCCTGATACCGTAAATGCAATGATTGATGCTTTGAGTTATTGGGTAAAGGAATTTGACATTGACGGTTACCGTTGCGATATGGCGGGTTTGGTGCCGACTTGGTTTTGGGTAAAAGCCAGAGAAGCAGTCGACAAGATAAAGCCGTGTTTTTGGCTTGCCGAATGGGAAGACCCGAAAATTCATGAGGCTTTTGATATGACATACGCTTGGGAACTTCATAATTTGATGAAACAAATCGCAAAAAAACAGAAAAACGTTTATGATTTTGATCATTACAGAAATTATGAATTGAATTGTTTTATCGACACGGATTACCGCTTGAATTTTACGACTAATCATGATGAGAGTGCTTGGAACGGCACGGAATTTGACCGTTTCGGAGAGGGTGCAAAAATGTTTGCGGCTTTGAGTTATCTGTTGCCGGGAATGCCGCTTATTTACAGCGGTCAGGAGTCGGCTTTCAATCAACCGTTGCCGCTGTTTGAAAAAGTTGAAATTCAATGGGCTGATTATCCGTTGGAGAATTTCTATAAAACTCTCAACGAGTTGAAATCTAAGCATAAAGCACTTTGGAACGGAAATTTCGGCGGTAGTTTTTCTAAGATTATGACTACCGACAATTGTAATGTTTATGCCTTTGCGAGAGTTAAGGACGGCGACAAAGTTATCGGAATTTTCAACGCAAGTCCCGACAGAAAAGAGTGTATTGCAGAAAGTGAACTTCTTAAAGGAAAGTATAAGGAATGTTTCAGCGGTCAGCAATCAACTTTTTCTGACAGAGAAAAACTCGGTTTATCGGCATGGGAGTTTAAAATTTATGTCGGAATTTAAAGAAAAAACATATTAGTTAATATATATTAAATGGCTACTCAAATTATCGGAGACGAAGATATTGAAGGCAGCGTTATCGTGTGCAGTTGTTGCGGTAAAAATGTAGATTCTAATTTGAATTTCTGCACTTACTGCGGCAACCGTCTACGCGATTATATGCTTTTGTGTCCTTATTGTTGGCATAAAGTGGATATTGATGACAATTATTGCGGTATTTGCGGCAAAGCACTTCCGACGGGCAATGCAGCACGGAAAGGAAGTGTTGCTACTACGAAGAAATTTGTTTCTGCAAATTCGCCCGTTATCCATGCAGTATATCCTGAGCCGATAAACATAAGCGGGACTGTAAAAACTCCCAAAATAGTTTTGGACATCGAGAAAGAATTGTTTGAGTTTTCGGGCAAATCGGTGCCGGAGGACGCAGCAAAATTTTATGAACCCGTTTTGGCATGGGTTGACGCTTTTGTTCAAGACCAACCTTTGCAGAAGTCTGTCGTAACATTCAGAATGGGATATTTTAATACCACGACTTCAAAAATAATTTTAGGGATTGTTCAAAAACTTGCCAAAATTAAGAAAGAGGTTGTTGTCAGATGGTATTATGCCGAAGAGGACGAAGAAATGCAGGAATACGGCGAAGTCTTGGAAGAGATAACAAGACTGAAATTTGAAATGTATCCTACTGCATACGAAGAAGACGACATCTAATAAACTAAATTTACGTATCCTTTTTTGGTAACGCTTTTGCCGCCGGAGGTTTTGAATGTGGCTATGTATACGTAAGTGTCTTTCGGACAGAGTTTTCCGCTTTTGTTATAACCGTCCCAGCCTTTTGCGGGGTCGGTTGTTTCAAAGAGGTTTTCGCCTCTTTTGCTGTAAATAGTCATTTTGTAGTCCCGCAAAAAATCTGCTTTCGGTTTAAATTCCCAATTATCCGTGTTATCGGATTTCGGATTCAGAGCGTTAGGGAAAAAAATCACAGGTTCCCTTTCTATGCATGCCGTATTCGAAACGGTTATGAGCGTATCAGAATTAGAAGAGGTTTTGTGATAAATTTTTATCTGATAACAGAATTTGCCGTCGTAGAGTTCCTTGTTTGCGATAATATTCGACAGACTTTCGGTATAGGTAGAATTATAGGAGTTTACGAGGTCGGCGTATTCAAATTCTTTGTCGTCGATGCTGCGGAAAATTTCGATTTTTTCTATTCCTGACGGTAAGTTTAACGGGGAGTTCCATTCCAAGATGTTTTTATTGCTGTTGTCTTTCGGCGTTGAAACTTTTAAAACCGTGTTAGCGGTAGAATCGGATAGTTTTATCGCAATTCCGCAGCGGTTCATAGCATACAAAGTATAAGCGTAAAGTCTTGATACGTCGGCAGATGTGTCAGAAAATATAAAATCACCATGAGAAAAATTCAATTCGGCGGCTTCGCTTTCGAGAGTTTCTAAATCCCGCCTGGTTATCAGCAGTTTTTCTGTTGAAGAGTTGTCTGAAATTTTTATTTTTAGTTCCAAGCCCTTAGGATTTCCGACTGTTATGTTTTTAATTTCTAATTTTTCGGGAACTACTGTTTCTTCGGATTCAACGGAAATAATCGGTGAAAATACTGAAATTCCGTTAGTTAAAATGGTTTCAACCGCAAAATTTCTTACCGGCAAAAAATCCTTGAATGAAAATTTGCAAACCGTATCTTTGGTAACCAAGAGTTTCTCTGAGTTCGGAAAACCCGTGTGAAGACAATAACCTGAGATTTTGTCAGTGTTGTAAAATCCTGAAAAACTGAAATTAAACGTATTGGTACAATAATCAAATCCGCCGTTTAAAGTCATGGTATGAGCCTCGTCTGACATCAGACTATAAACCGTGAGTCCGTTTTCGTCGGTTTTGTATGATGAAATTCTGTAATATTCTTCTCTTATTCCTGCTTTTGCCTCTGTGTTGAAAGAATTTGAGAGGTCAACGTATGAAAAAACATTATTATTTTCGATGATTGCGATATTGTTGTAAGTGCCTGATATTACGCCGTCTCCGTCGATGATGAGGCGTTTTATGATGTAGCCGTCAACAAGCCTCGGATTTTGCATTGTCCATGTTATCAGCGGTTTGCCGGTTAAAGTATCCACACCGACGGATAGAATTTCGGGGGTTTCTAAGTCTTGTGCCGACATTTTAGAGACGGTTATGACGGCAATAAAAAATATAAGCATTAACTTTTTCATCTCAGTATTTTTGCTAATGACATTTTTATTTTGCGGTTTTTGCCCGTTTCTTTTAATTGTTTGTTGTCTTTTTTAGTCGGATAATGTCCTAATTTGTATGCAAAGTAATTGAGACAATTCCGCAACAATCCGAAATACAGGCATACGAAAAAACATACGCTTTGAAGCCAAATCACAATGACGTTAACCCAAAAAGTTTCCAAATAAATATTGAAAAGCCTTTTGCGCGGTGCATAAAAATGGGCGTCCAACATTAAGTGGTCGGGGTCGGTGTATATCGGGTTGATTTTTTGATACAAGCGGTTTTCATATTCAGTTATCTGACTGTCAACCTGTTTATTTGTTACGAAATCCGTCAGACTTTCGTTGTAACAGCGTCTTTTAAGGTCTATGTAGGCCTCCTTTTTTTCGGGAGTTAACTGCATTCGGCTTACAAACGCGTCTTTTTCAGCTGAAGCGATTTTATATTCCGTGATATAATAAGACCGTAAGGCGGCAAAATATTCTTTTATGTTTTTTATTGTTTTTTCGTCCAAATTTCCTTCTGAAATTATTTGCGGGTCAAAATTTGCGACTACATCACCGTTTTTCATAATTTCGGCGGTGAGTTCGTTTTGTAGGGTCAAAAGGTCGTACTTTACGCTTTCGGATTTCGATTTGTCGTTTTGATTGTTTTTAACGTTGGAGAGTTTGTTATCCAAAATTTTCAGCCAAAAATCTTTCTTTATGAGCGAATTTTGCATTGTTTTTTCGTATTCGTAAAGATTTTTTTCGTATGAATTATTTTTGAATTGTTCTACTGCCAAAGCCTCAAACGCCCAACGGGCAACGAGCATATCGCCGTAAAAAGGTACGTTTCCGGGTTTTGAAATATCGGGGTTTAGTTTGTCGAAACTTATTAAAACGCCCGAAAGCGCAATTTGCGGAATTATCAAAAAAGGTATTGAAATATAAACGGTTACGGTAGTTTTGAAACCGTCCGAAATGTTAAGCCCCAGCAAATTGGCGTTGAACCAAACCGAAAATAATATGATAAAATATTTAAAAAACATTTCATCAATTTCCAAAACGGTGTTGCCTATAAGTACAAACATAAACGACTGATATGCCGATATGCACAGCAAATCAACGGTTTTGGAAGTCAGATACGCGCCTTTGCTGAGATTCATAAATGCTTCCCGTTTTCTGATAAGGCGGTCTTTTATTATTTCCTGTGCGCTGACGGTAAGTCCGATAAAAACCGCAACTATCACGGAGATAAAAAGATATACCGGCAGATTACAGTTGTATAAAAGCGTGTAGCCGGAACTATCGCTGAGATTTCTGTATTTTATGATAAAACTAAGTACGAGTGCAATAAGCGGTGATTCCAAAAGGTTTATCACCACGTACTGTCTGTTGGCTAATTTTGAAAGTACGTCGCGCTTAAAGAAAATCAAAAACTGTCTGAAAAAGCCCGGTATTTTAAAATTAACTTCCGGCAAATGTTTTACCAAGACAGAATGTTTTTTCTGCTTGCTTATTTCTTTTTCGTGCAGTTCGTTCCACTCTTTCGGCGTGATTTTTCGCTGTTCTGTAACGTTTCCGAACTCGTCAATTATTTTGCTTTCAACGATATTGAAAATCTGCTCCGGGTTTACGTTACCACATTCGGGGCATTGCGAATCGCCTGAATTTGCTTGTCTGACACTTGATTTGAAATATGTTATTGCTTCAACGGGGTCGCCGGTGTAAATAAGGTAGCCGCCGTTGTCAAGAAGTATCAGATTGTCAAGCATTTTAAAGATGTCGCTTGACGGCTGGTGAATAACTACGAAGACTAATTTGCCCTTGATTGTCAAGTCTTTCAGCAAATCCATTATGTTTTCGGAATCGCGGGACGAAAGCCCTGAGGTAGGCTCGTCGATAAACAAAACCGAGGGTTCGCGGATTAATTCTAAGGCGATGTTAAGGCGTTTTCTCTGTCCGCCGCTGATGTATTGCGCTGACGGAGAGCCTGCTTTCATATTGCGTATTTCGTAAAGACCGAGGCTTTTTAAGAGTTTTAAGACGGTGCGGTAAATCTTGAACTGCGAATAATTGTCGAAACTCTGTTTTGCGGCGTAATACAGGTTTTGAAAAACGGTGAGTTCTTCTATCAGATGGTCGTCCTGCGAGACGTAGCCGATCAGACCTGATAATTCTCCGCCGTTTGTGTGCAAATCAATGCCGTTGACAAGTACTTGACCTTTGCTCGGAATAAAGTTTCCGTTAAGAACGTTTAAGAGAGTGGTTTTGCCTGCTCCTGAGGCACCCATAATGCCGACTAAATTTCCGCTTTTTTCGATAAACGACATGGAGTGAAGCCCCGTTTCGCCGTTAGAAAACTTGTATTCGAGTTTATCGACCTCAAAAACGATTCTTGATTTTGTTTTGTCGTAATTATAAGTGCTGATAATATCGCTGTAATAGACGGGCTTTATTTTTCCCCCGCGCAGGGACGAACCCGCCGAAAGTACGTGTACACGGGCGGGATTCAAGAGTTGCGAGTTCATCGTCAGGTCGTTTTCTCCTTGAATTACAAGAAGATACATATTTACCGACTTTACTGCCAAAACTATAATCTGTCCGCTTAAATTTTCGTTATAAATGTGTTTTATTTTTTCATGCTGAAAACCGTAATCGCTGTTGATGACCAAAATATTTTCGGAATTCGGAATTTGGTTTTTTGACATGAAAATATATTCGGTAAGGAGTTTGTATTCGTTGGCCGGAACGTTGAATTTTTGGGCTACCGTCATCACGCAGTCTTGTTCTAAACTGCTGATACCTTCGCTGTTGTCTATTTTTATAAATTCTAATAGTCTTACTAAAATCAATACTTTTTGGTATTGAACGAGTTCTTTGTTTACCGCCTCGCAGATAACGAGTATTTTGGTGCTGGCTGAGGCTACAAATTTTTGATGTTTTTTCGCTATGGCTTGTTTTTCAAGTAATTGCGAATAGTTTTCTTTGTAAAAATCTATGTATTTTTCCATCAGCCTCTGGCTGACCTCGTGGCGTAAAAAACTTTCCACAACGGACAAGGAGCCGTCTTCCGATTTTTCTTTCGAGGCGGCAATTATTGCAAATAATCGCATTAATGCTTTTAATATGCTATCACTCATTGTGTTGTGTGGTTTATTTTGTTACGCTTTTTTAGTTTTTGAAGCCTATCAGAATTATTGCGAAAGCACTTTTCACTGTGGATTCCGGAGATATTTGCGCCTCCAAATAACACTCTACGGTAGAGGTAAATTTGAAATCCCAAAACGGGGCGTTATCATGGTCGGTGCTGCTGAAAAGTTCGTTTCTGTCCTTATCGTAAAGCGAAAACGTAAGGTTTCCGTCTTCTATGCCGGCGCATGCGGCTATTCTGTAAGTACTTCCGCCATAGAAAGTTAAGGCAAATTCAGCCGTCTCGCCCTCGGATACGGGGGTTTGATAAACCTGTCCGTCGCTGACATAACTTGAAGGAATATGTGTGGCGCAGAATTTCATAAGCGTATCTGCCTGAGCCTCAACCTTCAAGATCGTAAAAAACGTCAATATTACCGAAATTAATATGATTTTCATTTTTATTGTATTATTTCGTTTCTAAGTTTTGTGATTTTTGTTTTTATGACCTCTATTTGTGCCGCCTCCAATGTGGCGATTGATTCGCTGTTGATAACGGTAAGTTTTTTATTTTCGTCTGTTTTTGTGTCCTTGAAAGTGTATTTAACGTTTATTTCGTCAAAAATTCCCGCCAAATCCGACAAATTTTCCAAAAACGTATCGTAACTTACGTTGTTTAGTTTTCCGTAATACGGTCTCAACAACTCTATCAGATTGTTTAACGGGTGTTTTTGTTCGCAAATAAGTTCGCCTAATTTTTTGTTGTATCCGTTTGACGGACAAGAGTTTGTCATCAGGTAAAGAGACTCTACCCAACCGCCCGCGATTATAAGTGCGCCTATTTCGTTTCTGTCCGAATTAGTAAGGTAATAGTCGGATTCCCGATAAATCAGCGAGGCGATATAAAGCAGAGAGTCTTTGTCTCCGCTGTTTTTTTCTATTCTGCTGATAGTCTCTTGGTTGAAAGAGTTTAAAATACCGAGTTCCGAGGTCAAAAACCTTACCGCGCTGAAATACGCAGCCGCTTCCGGCAGTTGGTCGTATACGTTGATATAACCTAAATCTGCACCGTAAACGCCTGTGTTTAAGGCTTGTTTGAAACTTGTTGTATAATTCTGCCGTGCCGAAGCATCGCTTAGAAGTTCTTTCTTGAAAGGCAGATTGATTTCTTTTAAAAAACCTGCAAGTTGCAAAGGCGACGGTACGCTGAAAAGTCTGTTATTTATTTTTACGATAGCGGATTTGTTCGGGTCTAATTGCACGGTCTGATTGTTTTTGTTTGTATCAGTTTCCGTGTTTGTTTTCCCACCGCCGGCATTTCCGGCACATGATGAAAAAAAAATGCCGGTTGCCAGCAAATAACCGCAATATTTTTTAGCCGATAATATCATTTTATCCGTTGTTTTTTTAAAAAATAATTACCGCAAATATAGCACCGTTTTTTCAAAAAAACAAAGTTTTTTTTATTTAACGTATACCAATGTTGCACCTCCGCCGTATTCTTCAAACGAAGCGTCCTGATATTGATACCTTTTGTAATAGAGGTCAAGACATCTGCGGATTTCGGTTTTGAGAGTTCCGTTGCCTTTGCCGTGAATAAAAACCACTTTTTTAACGTGCGGATTTTTGATATATTCGTCAAGTTTTTCTCTGAAAACTTTTATTTGATAATCGAGTTTTTCTTTCGGCGACATACCTCTGTCATCGTCAAGAAGTTCTACAAGATGCAAGTCAACTTCTTCTTTTTCGGTTTGTTTTTTTACGACTTTCAGCCTCGGTCGCGACAAATCTTTGTCCTTTTCGGCAGAAAAATCCGAAATCTTTTTTATCGCTTCGTTCATCAGAGAATTTTCTTTGATTGTAATAATAACGGCGTTTTCGTCAAAGAAATCATTAGGTTTGTAATAATTTGCTATGAAGAATTTTTGCGGCGAAATTTTTACGTCAAACTCTTCCGGCTGCCTTACGGTGTGAGGCGTGTCCATAGAGTACAAAAATTGAAATTTAAACGAAGACAAATTATTTAGGTTGTCTCTTTTGACGGTTTCTATGTACTCTTTGGTGTCAGGTTCCAAAATGCCGGAAATTGTATTGACAAGGTTTTTGTTTTTGTCTTTCGGTCGCATAAAATTATACAAAACCCTAAAACTGCTGTCGTTAATCAAATACATTTCTAAATCGGCTTGTAAATTATTTTTGCCTTCTTGTGGAACAAAACCTATATAAAAGCCGTAACTGTCGCGTTCTTCGGTTTTGGGGCTATTGATTGCGACGGGCTTTGGTTTTTCAACTTCAACGATTTTGGGTTGAGGTTTCGGTTGTGGTAGAGAAGGCTGTTGAGCGGGTTGAGAGCCGTCAAGAATAAGTTCTGAGGCTTGAACCGGGACTTCAAAATCATCGCTGTTTAGCACCATGACGATGCCGTTATTCATAACTTTGGTTACCGTGCCGTGATCGTTTTCGTTAAGAAACTTAACTTTATCTCCTGTTTTGAAATTCATAATCGCTGTAATTTTTTTTGCAAATGTAAATAAATTTTCAAAAGAAATCAATTTTTTTTAATTTTGCGCAAATTTTTTTTTCAGTTTTTTAAAAAAAATGTTTTAAGAAAAAAATGATACCTCAACAATCGATAAAAATAGCAGATTACACTTATAATCTGCCTGACGAAAAAATAGCAAAGTTCCCGCTAAAAGAAAGGGACAAATGTAAACTATTGATTTACAACAATAAAACAATCACCGAAGGCATATTTTCAGACGTTGAAGAATTGTTAGAAAAAGACTCTCTTTTGGTGGTAAACAACACGAAAGTTATTCCCGCACGTTTGGAATTTTTCAACGAAAACGGTGCGAGAATAGAGATTTTTTGTCTCGAACCTTTTTTGCCAGTTGATTACGAAAATAATTTTGCCGCTAAAAATTCATGTCAATGGAAGTGTTTGGCGGGAAATCTGAAACGTTGGAAAAATTTTAATCTTAAACGCGAATTTTTTTATAACAACGAAACCATAATTTTTGAGGCTGAAAAAAAGGAAGTCTTAGGCGGCGAGGTTATCGTAAAATTTATGTGGACGGGCGATTATACTTTTTCTGACATAATCGACATTGCCGGACAAATTCCTATTCCGCCGTATTTAAACCGCAAAGCCGAAGAATCTGATAATCAAGATTATCAAACCGTTTATTCGCATTTCAAAGGCTCTGTTGCCGCGCCGACCGCCGGTCTGCACTTTACGCCGCAACTTTTAGAAAACCTGAAATGCGAAAAAGCAGAACTTACTTTGCATGTCGGAGCAGGTACTTTTAAGCCCGTAAAAGCGGAAGAAATCGGCTCGCATGAAATGCACCGCGAGGTCTTTGAGGTCAGCAAAACAACGCTTGAAAAAATTTTGAAATTTTCTTCAAAAATTACCGCCGTCGGTACTACTTCGGTACGAACTTTGGAGACACTTTATTGGTCGGGAATCAAAATTCTGAAAGGTGAAAACCCTGAGACAATCTCGCAATGGGAATGTTATGAAATGGAGGCAAATGAAAAACCGGAGACGGCAATCCGTGCAATTATTGATTATATCGAAAAAAACGGAGAAGAAAAATTTAAGGCTGCTACTTCGATAATGATTTGTCCGGGGTACAAATACCGAATCGTAAAAAATATTATCACGAATTTTCATCAACCGCAAAGTACTCTTTTGTTGCTTGTTGCGGCGGCTGTCGGTGAAAACTGGAAAAAAATTTACGATTACGCATTAAACAACAATTTCAGATTTTTGAGTTACGGCGACAGTTGTTTTTTGCAAATAGAAAAATTAGAGTAAATGAAAAAGAAAATTTTTGCGGCGGTTTTGTCGGCGGTTTTGTTGCCGGTATTTGTTTTTACTTTTGCACATAGCGGTAAAAGTGAAAATTATGTTTCTGATATTCATGGTCTTACGCTTGCAGACAGTGTTTTCTCGAAGATGAGTGTTGAAGATAAAATACTTCAACTCTACATCTTTGATTCGAGGGATAAAAAGCCCGATTTTTTAGGATTGTTGCCCTCGGGCATTTATTATAATGCGGAAAATTTTACCGCTTTGAAAAAAGACGTTGAGTATTTTTCTCAAAACTCCGCAGTACCTCTTTTTAATATTTGTGACATTTCACGCCCGATGACGGATTTGCCTAATTATATGAATCCGTATGCTGTTGCGGCTTCCGGCGAAGACGAAACAGTTTTGAAAAATTATTCCTCTTTTATTGCCGACACTCTACAAAGTATCGGCGTAAACACCGTTGAAGGTAAATATTCCGATAAAGTTTCCGTTAATGCCATGAGCGGATTTTCGGTTGCAAACATTCTGAAAACTGACAATCTTAAAGATTTGTTACTCTCTTCTGACGAATTAATTATGGGCAATATCAGCCCCGAAATTATTGTCAGCGAGGCAAAAAAACTTCTTGAAAAAGATAAAAAGCACATTTTACAAAATGCCGTTGACGACAAAGTTTTGCGTATTTTGCGCAAAAAATATCAATATTCGTTTGATAATATTTCGTCCGAAAGAATTTCTACAAATAAAGCGGCTGTTTTATCGGCTTTAAAATCAATAACTTGCGTTAAAAACGATTCAAAATTTCTTCCCGTTAAGGATTTGGAAAACTTAACCGTGATTCAAATCGGAGGTCTGCGTCAGAGCGGATTTTTGTCAAGGGCTGCAAGTTATTGTAAACCAGATTATTATTACTGTAATCCGACACTTTTAGAAACAAAAGGCGTTATTAAAGAAACTATCAAGAAAAACACTATCTTCTTGATTAATTGCAAATTAGAGGATAAAGAAATTATAAATCTCCTGAGACCGGCTTTAAGAAATTCTCATTCGTGCCTTGTTAATTTTGATAACGAAGACAATTTGAAATTGTTGGAGTCAAAGTCTGTTTTGCAGGTTTTCGGAAACAATTATTTGTCAGGAGATTTGGCGGCTCAGGCGGTTTTCGGAGGCATAACGGTTTGCGGAAAATTTCCGTTAGAGGGTTTTTCCAACATTAAAAAAGGGACTTCCGTAATGCTTTTGCCGACACGTTTACAGTATCTTCAAGACGGAGTTTTCAAAAAGAATTATTGCGATACGATTGACTCTATCGTAAAGTTTGCTATTGTTAACCGCTGTTTTCCGGGTTGTCAGGTTTTTGTGTGCAAAGACAATAAAGTATTGGTTAACAAAGCATTCGGATATTTTACATACGATATTGACTCAAAACCCGTCAACACCGACGATATTTATGACATTGCTTCTTTGACGAAAATTTCGGCGGCAACGGTTATGGCAATGTATTTGACGGGCGAGAAACTTCTTGACACAAAAGAAAAACTCGGAAAATATTTCGAGACCCCTATCGACTGGACAGACGTTGAAAAAATTCCCAATACAACGGTTTATGATGTTTCGGTGCAATCCGTTTTGGAGCATAGAAGCGGAATTTCGCCGAATGTGCCGGTTTACCGTTATGCAAATTCTCCGTATGCGGTAAAGCGTTATGTCAGAGAAAATAACGTGAATATAGATTCGGTTTCGGGGTCGGATTTAGAAAAAATTATGTTCAACGAATTTTATTCTGACCATTTTATTAAAGACAGCGCGGAAATACGTGTTTGCGAAAATATCTGGCTCAGAAAAAATTACGCCGATACCGTTTATAATTCGATTATGCGTATGAAAGTTTCTGACAAAAAAACTTATCAATATTCTGACGCAAATATGATTTTGCTTCAATTAGCGGGTGAAAATATTTTGCATAGAAAATCTGACGAGTTTTTGACTGAAAAATTTTACGCACCGCTGGGCATGAAAAATACTTGTTACACTCCTTATAAGTATTTCAGCAATTATAAAATTGCCCCGACTGAAAAAAATTCTTGGACGGGAAAACCGATTTGCGGCGACGTGCATGACCCGTCAGCGGCACTTTTAGGCGGAGTTTCGGGCAATGCGGGTCTGTTTTCTTCGGCGCACGACCTCGGAATTTTGTTTCAAATGTTTTTGAACAAAGGCGTTTACGGAGGAAGACGTTATTTGGATTCGTTGACGGTTGAAAAATTCACCTCGCGTCAGCCTTCAACGGGAAGGGCTTTGGGCTTTGATATGGCACCCTCGAAATATGCGGCTTTGAGTGCGCCCGCTACAACTTTCGGTCATACGGGCTTTACGGGGACGTGCGCTTGGGCAGACCCCGAAAATAACATCGTTATCGTATTTTTGTCAAACAGGGTTTATCCGAAGGCTAATAATAACAAAATCAACACTTTAAAAATCCGTCAAAAAATTTGTCAGGCGGTTTATGACGGATTAGGAATATGACCAAGAAAAAAATTTGTTTTGTACAATTTTTTTTGTTTTCTTTGCGTATATTTAAACAGTTTAAAATCTTTAAATTATGACAAAGAAGCGACTTATAATCTTAGGAGCATTAGTTGTCGTCTTAGGAGTTATCCTGTTGGCGGCTTTTAGAGGCTCAAAGCCTGAAATCAATGCCTTAGACGTAGAATTTGCAAGGTATATTTCAGCCTACACTAACGGTATGATTAATAAAAATAGTACCGTTAAAATCGTGTTAAACAGCGATTTGGCTCAAAAAATTGACAAAGATGCCAAAGCGGGTAATTTATTAAAATTTTATCCGGGCGTAAGCGGTAGTTGTAAATTCACCGATGAGAGAACAATCGAATTTACTCCTGACAAAGGTTTCAAAAATTCTCAGGATTACGTTGCCGAGTTCAATTTGGGCAAACTCGTAAACTTAGACGAAAAACGTTTAAAGAAATTTGTTTTCGGTTTTTCGGTTATAAAACAAGACATGAAGGTCTTGATTGAAAGTCAGACCACTACCGACAAAAAAACGCTTAAATATCAGTCGGTTTCGGGTTCGGTAAGAACTGCCGATTATGAAGATTTACAAAACATAAAACGCTTGGTTTCAGCAGAATATGCCGGCAAACCAATCAATATTAATTTCCGCGAAATTGAAGATAAAAGTCAGAATTTTGTTTTTTCTATCGACAGCATTCAGCGTTATGATAATTCGGAAAATCTCGTCATAAAATATGACGGCTCTAAAATCGGTGCTAAGACAAAAGGAGAAAAAACTATTGAAATTCCCGCTATCAATGAGTTTAGAATTGATAAAATAGAGGTCGTTAACGCTCCGACACAAAGTCTTAAAATTATGTTTTCTGACCCGTTGAAAGAAAATCAGAATATAGACGGTCTCGTAACGTTTTTTGACAACGGCAGAGGCGGCGGTAACGAAATAAAACTTCAAGTAGAGGATAATTGCATTAATGTTTTTCCGGCACTGAAACAACGCGGTGAGGTTCAAGTTACGGTTGCAGAAGGTATTCAGAACGCTTTGGGCGTAAAACTTTCTGAAAGTAAAACGTTTACGGCGGATTTTGAACCGCAGAAACCGCAAGTTCGTACCGTTAAGACGGGTTTGATTTTGCCCGAAGGCGAAAACGGTCTTGTTTATCCGTTTGAAGCCGTAAATCTTAAAGCGGTAGACGTTACGATTATTAAAGTGTTGGAAAACAATATTTTAAGTTATATTCGCGATTACAGCGACTATTGGAACGAAAGCAATCTTGAAAGAACGGGTGTTCCTGTTTTAAGAAAAACCGTTCACATTGCCGAAGAGGACGATGCAAAGACAAGAGAATGGGGCAGATATTATCTTGAATTGTCAAAACTTATCAATTCGGAACCCGGAACGATTTACGACATAAAAATTTCGTTCAGAAAATCACAGGCTATTTTTGATTGCGACACTTGCGGCGGCGGCGACGATTGTTCTGACGAGCAAGATGTTGACATTAAGGATTTTGACAATTATGACAGATATTACGGTATCGACAACAATTATTATTCGGGTGCGGGTTATAATTGGCGAAACGAAAACAATCCGTGTTACAAAATGTACTATCAAAAAGAAAGATTTATCGAACAGTGCATTTTGGCGACAAATATCGGAATGATTGCTAAAAAATCGCCTGATAATTCGCTTTCGGTTTTTGCGACTGACCTTAGGACGGCAAAACCCGTCAGCGGCGCAACCGTTGAAATTTACGGTTATCAGCAGCAACTTTTGGAGCGGGCTACTACCGACGGCGAAGGTAAGGCTGTCTTCAAAGACCCGAAAAAGGCTTACATTGCCGTTGCAAGAAGCGGCAATGAGGCTAACTATCTGAAACTTGAAGACGGTAATTCATTGTCTATGAGTAAGTTTGACGTTTCTGGCGTAGAGGTAACGGACGGTCTTAGAGGTTATCTTTACGGAGAAAGAGGCGTTTGGAGACCGGGAGATTCAATACATTTGAGTTTCATTTTGAAAGAAGAAACCGAAAAAGCATTGCCTGATGGTTTTCCGATAACCTTGGAGGTAAGAAATTCTTTGTCGCAACAAATTGTAAAAGAAACGGTTACAAAAAATCCGTCTAATTTTTACGTATTCAATTTCAAGACTGCTGACGATGCCGTAACGGGCAATTACGAGGCTGTCGTAACCTGCGGAAACTCATCTTTCCGTAAGAGTTTGCGTGTTGAAAATATCAAACCTAACCGATTGAAAATTTTTGCCGACTTCAACAAAGACGTTCTTACAAGCAAAGGTAACGTTTTGAGAATCAAGTCGTCATGGTTGCACGGTGCAACGGCTGCAAACTTGAAATTCCATGTCAGCAGGTCGTTAAGAGCCTCTGAATTGAAGTTTGATAAATTCAAGGATTATACTTTCAGCAATGTCAAAGGTCCTTATTTGGACACTTATATGCAGGAAATCGGCGAAGGCGTATTGAATGAAAGCGGTAACGGTCAGATAACTGACGAATTTTCAACCAAAACTTGGCGCAATTATCCTAATAAAATGAAGGCTTTTTACGAAGTAAAAGTTTTTGAAAGGGGCGGTGCGTTTTCGGTTGACGGTTTTTCGGTTGACGTTTATCCATACGATTATTATTTGGGATTGAAACTTCCCGAAACCGACGGCAGATGTTTGGAAGTTAATAAGAATTATACCGTTGATTTAGTGGCTGTTACAAACAAGGGCGAGTTGGATTCAAAACCGCATAAAATTGCCGTCAGATTTATAAAACTTAAATGGCAATATTGGTATGATTCCGACAATTATATTTCGGATTATGATTCTCAGGTGCTTAGCGGTGATACTTTGATGATTAACGGAAAAGCGAAATTTCAGTTTTCGGCGCAATATCCTGATTGGGGACGTTATATGATTGAAGTCGTGGATATGACAAACGGTGTTTGTGCTTCTGAAATTTTCTTTATGGACTGGCCTGACAGTTTCGGCAGAAGTCCGATGCTTTCGCAAGGCTCTACCGTTGTGGAACTTACATCAGACAAAAAAGTTTACAACGTAGGCGAAACTGTTAAAGTCAACATTCCCGCGCCGGAGGATTCAAGAGCGTTGATTTCTATTGAAACCTCTTCAAAAGTGCTTAGAAATCAGTGGATTAATGCAAAAGCCGGAAACACAGAATTTGAGTTTAAGGTTGACGAAAAAATGGTTCCGGGCGTTTATGTTTTTGTAACTTTGTTACAGCCTCACGGTCAAACGGTTAACGATTTGCCGATAAGAATGTACGGTGTTTTGCCCGTTAATGTGGAAGATGAAAAGACAAAACTTCAACCCGTTATCACGATGACAGACAAAATAGAAGCCGAAAGTGATGTTCAAATAACGGTTTCTGAAAAAGATTCAAAGACAATGACTTACACGATTGCTTTGGTTGATGACGGTATTTTGGACTTAACGCATTTTAAAACTCCTGATGCTTGGAAAACGTTTTATTCGCGCCCGAGTCTTAAAATCAGGACTTTTGATATGTATGACAACGTTATCGGCGCATTTGGCGGAAAAATTGAGAAGATATTTTCAATTGGCGGCGACGATGAAAACGGAGGTTCGTCATCCTCAAAGGCAAACAATTTTGAAACGGTAGTTAAATTTTTAGGACCTTTTACTTACACCGGTCAAAAACGTACTCACACTATCAAAATGCCGAAATATATCGGTTCAGTAAGGGCGATGGTTGTTGCCGGCAACGGTAAGGCTTTCGGCTCGGCTGAAAAAACCGTAACCGTAACTAAGCCGCTGATGATTTTTGCGACAACGCCGAGATTGCTAAGTACGTCAGAAAAATTCTCTCTGCCCGTAACGGTTTTCACCGGCGAAGACAAAATTAAGGACGTAAAACTCAGCATAAAAGCCTCTGACGGTTTCAAAGCAGTAGGAGAGACTGTCAAAGAATTAACTTTTGACGGCAAAGGCGAACAATGTCCGTATTTTGAACTCGAAACCTCAGATTTGCCCTCTGTCGGAAAAATTGAAATTACTGCAACTTCGGGAAGTTATAAATCTGATTACACTCTTAAAGTTGAAATCCGTCAGCCTAACGTAAAATCTCAGCAGACGATTTCAAAATTAATTGAACAGGGTCAGACCGTAGAAATTCCGTTTGACGCAATCGGCAGAAAAAATACGAATACGGGTAAAATTAATGTCGGTGCAATTATGCCGTTCAACATTGACTATCATCTTGCCGAAGTGGAGAATTATCCATACGAATCGCTTTACAGCACTGCCAGTCGTGGTTTGGCATTCTTGTATGCAAGCAAAATGTCTGATATGCCCGCCGGACGGAAAGATACTGTCGAAAGCATTATTAAAAGAGCAATCGAAAAAGTTTACGATTATCAGTCGGTAAGCGGCGGTCTCAGTTACTGGCGAAATTACAGTTACACTGACGTTTACATCACTAACTATGCCGGACATTTTATGTGCGAGGCTCAAAAAGCGGGTTATGCCGTTAAGAAAGATTTTATTGACAAGTGGAAAAAATATCAAAAGCAAAAAGCCGAAAGTTGGACTCCCGATAATTCAGCAAGTTACGGTATTCAGGCATATAGGCTTTATACTTTGGCTCTTTGCAACGAGGCGTTAACGGGTCAGATGAACCGTTTGAAACAAATGAAAAACCTCACCGACGAGGCAATCATTTATCTTTCGGGAGCATACGCCCTGAGTTCAAAAGCCGATGCCGGTAAAAAACTGCTTAGCCCCATTGTTAAGAAAGGCGGTTATGACAGAGCCGTTAAATTGTTGGTTCTCTGCGATTTGAATGATAAAAATACGGCGTTTGAAGTTGCTAAAAAACTTTCTGACGAACTTAATTCAGAATATTATTGGGCACCGCTTAACTACGAAGCCTTGTCGGTTTTCGCGCTCGGAAAATATTTCGAGAAATATAAACCGGCTTCTAAAATTACTTGCAGTTACGCTTTCAATTCAGGAGCGCAGCAAGAAATTAATTCTGAAAAATTGTTTGTTTCTAATGATTTGAAATTCAATTCAGAAGGTCAGCAAGTAGTGAAATTTACCAATAAATCTTCGGGACAACTTTACGTTGAAATTTTAAATCAAGGTATTCCTGAGGCGGGTAATGAGAAGGCTGAAAGTTCTGTTTTGACGGCACAGGTCAAGTATCTTGACAATGACGGCAAAGTAATTTCGCCGGAGACTTTAAAACAAGGAACAGAATTTACGGCAGCCGTAACGATAAAGAATCCTTCGGGCGAATACATTGATAATCTTGTAATTACGGAGATGTTCGCTTCTGGTTGGGAAATCGACAATGCAATTTTGGAAAGCGGCAGCGGTGATGACGACGATGAGGATTATGATGATTATTATTACCGTCCGTCTTCTTATTCGATACAATACACCGATGTCAGGGACGATAGAAAATACACTTATTTCTCTTTGAGGTCAAAGGGTGAAATAACTTTCAAAACGCGGCTTGTGGCAGCATATCAAGGCGAGTTCTACTTGCCGGGAGTTATTTGCGAAAAACTTGACGACAACAAAATCTTTGTCAAAACAAAGGGAAAGAAAGTAAAGGTTGTGGAATAGAAAAAAAAACAAAAATATGACTACATCAGAACTTCAACTTTCTGCGATTCAAATGCTCTGTGGTCTCGACAATAAACAAGCCGAGACCATAGAAAAAATTTGGGCATTTATCAATAATTTGGTAAACGGAAATAAGCGCACAAAACAGAATCAACGCAAAAAAGTTACCGAAACAGATGATGAGTGGACAAAAGAACAAGAACGCGAGGCTTTTTTGTACACATCAAAAGTTAATGCAGCAAAACTTTTTGCAAAATACTTGTAAGTTATGAAATACGAACAGAAAGATATTGTTGAAATAAATTTTTTGTTTCCTGACGGAACTTTCAAAATTCACCCTGCACTCATTGTGTCTAACAATGAGTTGCAGGAAAATGAGGGCATAATATATTTGTGTATGATTTCATCAAAATCTTATAATCCGGAGTATTGTTATGAGTTATCAGATGATATGCTTACAAAACCTATGGCAAAAAAAAGTTATGTCAAATGTCAGTTGATTGTCGGAAACATAGAAAGAGATGTCATCAGAAAAATAAGTCGGATTAAACAACCGTATTTTGATGAAATTATCGAGAAGATACAACAGACAATTTTTTAATTTTAAACCAAAACGGTCGGAAAAATCCCGACCGTTTTGGTTTTAATTCAATAATTCAGCAATATCCTTGTAAGCAAATTTTGCTTTTATCTGACCGTATGAATGAGGACCTATTTCGTCAGCCTCGTAAATCAAAGTCAGAGTGTCTTTGCCGAAAACGTAATTTTCCGGAATGTAGGGGTCAAACATATCAAAAATGCCGTTGTCTTTCAAACCGTCAAGCCCCGAAACGTTGTATTGTTTGGCAATGTTTGCAACTATTTTTTCACAAAGGGCGTCTTCTGAACCCGATTTCAAAATATCTTTTATCGTCAAAAGTCTGCCGGTTTTTGGGTCAAAATTCAGCGCGATGGAATACGTCATGCCGTGTGCGCCGCCCGAAAACGAATAACTATCTGCCTGATAATTAATTATACTATCTTTGCCGTAGCCGTAACTGCTGTTCAAAGTAAATTCTTGTTCTGAAATTATCGCCTCGGGGTCGTCTTTTTGGGCTTGTTTGAACTCTTTTTTATACGCTTTTATATAATTACGGGCGAAAATTTCGACGGCTCTCGGTACGGTCTTTTTGGCACCCCGTTTCAATTCTTCTTCGGGAAGAATGCCTGAATTAAGAACAGAGTCGTTAATCAAATGAGCGTTAGGACCTTTGGCATAAAAAAGACGGATTTTGATTTCGCATTTTGGTGAGTCGTTTTCCGTGCTAAGAAAAGCTGTCGTGTCAAATTCCGCACAATCAAAAATAAGCGTTTCTGACTGTTTGTCAGCCTTTTTGGAACGGTTGCACGAAAAAATTAATGCAGCCGTCAAAACTAAAAAAAGTGATATTCTTTTCATTATAAATAGCAATTAATTATAAACAACAAAAATAACAAATAAATAAACTGCCGTTTAACATTTTTTGGTTTAAAATTGTTAATTTTACCGCATTATTTTTTAACAAATTAATAACAAATGTTTATGAAAAAAATTATTCCGTTAATTCTCCTTTCGGCGGGACTGCTGATAAATTCCTGCAAAGACGGAGAATACAGTTTAGAAGACCTGAACACCGACAATGTTGTTGTCAGGACGGGTGTTAACGGTCCTTTGATGCACACTGCAATTGCTTTCAAAGACCTTTTTACGATTGCCGGTGTCAAAGAAGATAAAGAAATCACTATCGAAGGCGTTGACGGCAAACCCGAAAAAATTAAGTTCAATCCTGCTACACTTGACGAACTTATAATTAAGCATCACTTTGATACTCAGCCTATTAAATTGCTTGTCGAGGACGAAAACGGTAAAGATTTGGATCAGGAAATCGTTATGAACAACGTTCTTGAAGGTTTTAATTTGAATGACGTTTTTGACGATGAAAACGGTGCGGTAGATTCTATCGGTGTAATTAAATTGAGAATTTCTTACACTAACGAATGGCCTTTTGAGGGCGATATGTACGTCAGGCCCGTAAAACTTATGGAAAAAGGCAAAGCCTTGCCCGAAGTGTTTCAGCCCGCTATCATTCAAAAACATTGGAATGATGAAAAATTACAGGTAAAACTCAGTGCTAAAACCGGCGGAAAAGGTGAAGTTTATTTTGACAACTCCGATATGCAACTTCTCAAAGCCGGCGACGCGCTTACAATAGATTTCGTGATTAAGTCCAAGATGAAAAAAGTTCAGGAAATCCGCGCTACGGATTCTTTGAAGTTTGAAGTTAAGGGTAATTTAAACGGCAAATTTCTTATTAATAATTTTGACTAAAATTTTTTTTTACGATGAAGAATATTTTCAAAAAAGTTGCGCTTTGTTCTATGGCGGCACTTGCATTAAGCGGTCAGGCAGAGGCGCAGTTGTCAAATTCTTTGTTTTTTGACAAATATAATTACAGGTCGAGGCTTGTTAACCCCGCAAATACGTATTACGGAAAATTTCATATCGGTATTATACCTTTGATTCCGACAATAGGCGTTGAAGCGGGTGTTTCGGATTTGGTTTTCGGCGATGTTTTTCAGAATGTTAACGTTAAAGGAAAAAAACAAACCTTGTTGTTTTGCGACAAAGACAATCCGGGCGGTGTTGACAAATTTCTTGATGCCGTAAAAGGCGGTCAGAGAGTTATCGGAAGTTTCCGTATTGACTTGTTGGACTTCGGATTCAAATTGAAAGAGGGGTATTTGTCTTTTAACCTCGGCGCACGCGGCGAAGCATACTGTAATATCCCTGAAAAAGTTTTCACTTTTGCTTTTGAAGGCATGAACGAAGGCGAAAGATATGACCTCGGATTGAATAAATTAGCCGCTAACTCAACTGTTTGGGGCGAGTTCGGTGTCGGATATTCACGTCCTTTCGGCGAGAAACTTTCGTTGGGTGTCAACTTGAAATATCTTGGCGGTATAGCCAATGCGCGGACGGATTTCAGCAATTTGAAAGCATACGCCGACGATGACGAATGGAGACTTTCGGGTGATTACAAACTTTACGCCTCAGTTCCCAAAATTACGGTTACCGAAAACGAAGACGGCGGAATAAAAGACGTAGACACCGATCAAGATATGAAAATAAAATCTAGACCGGGTTTTGCTGTTGACTTGGGTGCTAACTATCAGTTGTTGCCGCAGTTAAAACTTTCTGCCTCTGTTCTTGACCTCGGTTTTATCAGTTGGAAAACTGACTATACTTATATTGTAGAGAGCAAATCTGATTATGTTTTCAACGGTGTAAGATACGATTTCAATGAGGAAGATTTTGAGGATTTGCCTGATTTTGAGAATGTTTATAAACTTTCCGGCAAAAATAAATATGTTTCGGGTCTTACTCCGAAAATGTATTTGGGCGGTGAATATTCTTTGTGGGACGATCGTATAGGTTTAGGACTTGTTTCGAGAACTACTTTCTACAAAAAGAATCCGAAAGAGGAAATTTTCGCAAATGCTAATTTCCGTCCGTTCAAAAAATTGTCTTTTACGTTGAATTATTCTATGTTTGACGGTCATTGGACGAATATTGGTTGGGGTTTTAACGTTGTTGCCGGAGTGTTGAATATTTACGCTGCTTTTGACAACTGCTCTTTGAAGTATGCAAAAGTTGACGATTACAGAGTTCCTTCTAATACAAACTTTTTCCGTTTCAACTTCGGTTTGGGCTTGACGTTTAAGGGCAGAGAGAAGAAGGACAAGGAGAAACCTATTGACACCAAGATTGAAAAAGTTTTTGTTGACAGTGATAACGACGGCGTAACCGACACTTTGGATATGTGTGCTGCTACACCCGAAGGCGTTGAAGTTGACGAAAAAGGTTGTCCTTTGGATACTGATAAAGACGGCGTTGCAGATTATTTGGACAAATGTCCTGACACTCCCGAAAGTGCTGCTGTTGATACTGACGGTTGTCTTTTGGATTCTGACGGCGACGGTGTTCCTGATTATTTGGATAAATGTCCCGAAACTCTTGACGGTGTTGCTGTTGATGAAAACGGTTGTCCGTTAGACACTGATAAAGACGGCGTTCCCGATTATAAAGACCGCTGTCCTGATACTCCTACTGAGGCAAAAGTTGACGAAAACGGTTGTCCGTTAGACACTGACAAAGACGGCGTTCCTGATTATTTGGATAAATGTCCTGAAACCTACGGCACTGTAAACGGCTGTCCTGAAATCAAACAGGAAGTTAAACAGATTTTCAAAAAAGCCTTGAACGGTATTCAGTTTGAATCAGGCAAGTCAACGATTTTGCGTTCGTCATATCCGATTTTGGATCAGGTTGTAAAAGTTATGACTGAAAATCCTGATTACAAACTTATCATTTCAGGTCATACTGACAGTTCAGGTAATCCAGAAAAGAATATGACGCTTTCGAAAGAACGTGCAGATGCGGTTAAGAATTATTTGATAATTCACGGCATACCCGGACACAGACTTACGGCAGAAGGTTACGGTGATACAAGACCTGTTGCTGACAACAAGACCACGAAAGGTAGAGCGTTGAACAGACGAGTAGAATTAGAAGCAGAATATTAAAATGAAAAAAGAGGGACTTTTAAAAAAAGCCCCTCTTTTTTTTACACTTTTTTTTATTTTTTTCTATTTAAAAATCCTGACAGAGTATTCATTAGAATTTTTACTTCAATCGGTTTTGTGATGTAGTAGTTGCAACCGGCGGCTATTGTCTTTTCTTTTTCGCCGGTAAGCGCGTAAGCCGTTTGAGCGATAATGATAACCTCTTTGTTGAACTCACGGATTTTCTTTGTCGCCGTGTAACCGTCCATAACGGGCATTTTTATATCCATAAGAATCAAATCAAGGTTCGGATTTTCTTTTGCTATTTTAACGGCTTCTTCACCGTTTTTAGCCCAAAGAACATTTGCTTTGGTTTCTGCCAAAACCTCTTGCATATAAATAATGTTCATGTCTTCGTCTTCGGCAACGAGAATCGTTTTGCCTTCCAAAGTGCCGGGACCTCCGTTGGTGGTTGAAGCACCGTATTCGTCAGCAACGTTAAGTTCGGGGTTGTAAGGTAGTGTGAAGTAGAACGTCGAACCTTCGCCTTCAACAGACTCTACCCACATTTCACCGCCGAGAAGTTCGGTGAGTTTCTTTGAAATCGTAAGACCTAAGCCCGTGCCGCTTTGATTCTTATTGTCTTTCTGCTCTATCTGTCCGAAACGTTTGAAAATCAAATCCAATTTGTCTGCCGGCATACCTACGCCAGTATCTTTGACGTAAAAGAGCAACTGCTCCGGCGTATTGAATTTGTATCCGAACTCTATGTAACCTCTGTCAACAAACTTCATTGCGTTGCCGATGAGGTTGTTGAGAATTTGTTTGAGCCTGAAAACGTCCGTTTCAATCATAAAATCTTCCGAATCAACTGCTTTTGTCATTCTCAGTTCAAACGGTTTGTTGGTCATGTCGTTGATTTGGTTTTGCGACATAAAAATCTCGTTCATTACGGGATTGAGCATGATTTTTTGCGTTTTCACTTTTAGTTGTCCCGCTTCAATTTTCGAGATGTCGATGATGTCGTTGATAAGGTTCAACAGACTTTTACCGCTGCTGCTGATGATTTGCAGATATTTTTCTTTGTGTTTGTCATAATTGCCGGGTTTTGTCAGCAATTCAGAAAAACCGATAATTGCATTCATCGGTGTGCGGATTTCGTGGCTCATGTTGGCAAGAAAAGCCGATTTAAGTTTATCGGATTCTTCTGCTTTTTGCTTTGCCGCGATGAGTTCTTCTTCGTGTTTTTTCCTTTCAGTGATGTCTTTTATCGTGATTGCACTTCCTCTGCCGTTTTCGTAAAGGAATGTGGTTACGGAAATTTCAGCATTGAAAACTTCGTTATTTTTGTTGACAGCCAAGGTTTCAAACGGTTTTTCCGTAAATGAGCAGGAGCCTGTTGCGCGGAATTTTTCGATTTCGCTCTTAAACATATCCCTCAAATTAAACGGAACAAAGACATTATAAAAAGGTGTGTCTTTTATCTCGTTGAAAGTATAGCCCGAGAGTTTTTCGGCAGCCGTGTTGAAGTATTTGATTTTCATTTGGTTGTCGGTAACGATTATCGCATCAAAAGCCGATTTGTTGACCTGAGAGAAAATTTCGGAGGTAAACTGTTCGTTCTTTTTAGCGATGTCTCTTTCGGTTTCGCGCTTGTTGATGATGTCAAGCATTGTGTCGAACTGCGTGTATAGCGTAGTGATTTCGTCGTTGCCTTTGGGGATTTGCAGTTTTGTGCCGTATTTTTGATTTTCGTTAATATCCTCGATGGTTTCGGTGAGTTTCACGATAGGTCCGGCGAGTTTTTTCTGTAATTTTATAACGACAAATATCAACACTAAAACAATCAGCACAGCCGTTGTGATGATGGTTATCAGAAACTTGTTTTCGATGAGGTTGTGTGTCTTTTTTGAAATTTTCAGGTATATAACGCCTAAATACTCATTATCATACATAATGGGTTCGATGACATACAACGAGTCATTTGCAAAGTACACGTTTTCTGATTTTTGTACTTTTGAGCCTGTGTTCCACTTAATGTTGCCACGGTTAAACTCTTTTATTAAAGAGTCAGACTGGTTGAAAATTTTTACGTTGTCAAACTCTTCGTTGTTTTCCAAAATTTTCAGTTTGTTGATGTCTTTCAACGTCCCCATTTCAAGGATAAGGCTTATCCTTTCCGCGTATATTCCGGCGATATTTTTGTAATTATCTGTCATGTGGGTGTTGAAATACCGGTTATGAACAGTTATGACAGCAACTGTTATAAGTACCGATGTCAGCAACATAACAACGATGTGGCTGATAAACAGTTTGTTTCGTATGGGTTGGTTATCGAAAAATCTCATAGTGTTTTTTATTTGTCGTTTATTAATATTCAGTTGGTTTCCATTTATGTGCGGGGTCAAACAAGAGACTATTTATGGTTAATTCCGAGTCTAAGACCGCACGTTTGTTAAACAAGTATTCAAGTTCTTCGTTTTCAGCGGCGTTGATGTAAAACATACAGCCTTTTTCCAATAAAGATTGGTTGGTTGTAATTGTCATTACGTGTTTGCCGGAGGTTTTTGCGATTAGTTTGTCAACGTCAATGCCGGTGTTTTGAGTTATAAACACAATACACGAGGTGTTGAGTTCGGTTTCATCGTTTAGTTTTACGGTTTGTATTTTGCGATTTTTAAAGTCGCGGTTTGCAAGATATGCTGTTGCGGCATTAAACCGTTCTTCATCGTCATCGGCGATAAAAATTAGTAAATCATTTTTTTGTGAGTCTTCTGCCCAATTTACGCAACCGGCAAATTTCAAAACCGTTTCAAGGTTTTTGCCTTTGTTGCCGCCGGGCTGTTGGGAGACTCCCGAAAAAGACCACAACATACTGATTATTAATATGGTTAGTTTATTAATCATAGATTATTCTTCGTTGTTTTGATTGTTTTTGTTTATACCTAATTGCGTTTCATACTTTTTAACTTTTTCTTTAAGAGAGTTTTCTATTTTTCTGAACTTAGTAATTCTCTTCTCCAATTCTTTTTTGAAAAACTGTGCGCTTGATACAGCTTTGTCCAATTTCGTCTTGTTTTCGGCATTTTGCTGTTTTGCGGTAATGAGTTCGTGATTTAAATCATCGAGTTCTATGTCGCGTTTTCTTATATTTTGCCTCAATGTCGTAATTTCTGACGAATTGTCTTTGAGTTGTTTTCTTATTTTCAGCAGTTCGTCCTCGGTGTTGTGCTGACCGGTAATGTCGGTTGCAAGACAGAAAATTCTGTCAATAGAATTTTCCTTGTTGTAAATCGGAACGAACATATTTTTGATATTTCTGGTCGAGTTATTTATTTTGAACTCGATGTTGTAAGTCTCTGTTGCGCCTTGTTTTACGTTGTCCCAAATCTTTTTGAACTCGTCGTATTTCGAGAGCGTGAGTTGGAGAATTTCGTAAACGTTTTTTCTTCTGATGTCGTTGACATCGAGGGTATAACGCAGGGCAAATTTTCTGTTTGCCTCCAAGGTGTCGCCTTTTGTGGAGAAAATTGCCACCATCATAGATTTGTTCATTGCGTTGTTTACTTGTTCGAGTTCGTCGAGTTCCATTTGAGTTGCGTCCAAGAGGTTGTTCATAGACTCGATTTCGCTCTTCAACTGGTCTTCTTTTTCCTCCATAATTTTTGACTGTTGACGGCTCTGTTTCAAGAGGTTGTTGGTCTGCTCGTTGATTTTTGCGTTAGCGATAGTAGAGGCGATGTTTTCCGAAATTCTTTCCACAAACTGGATTTGGTAGTCTTCGTAGTTTTTGAAAGATGCCAATTCCATAACGCCGTACAAATAATCGTTGTAAACAAGCGGTACGAAAATTATTGACTTCGGTTTTGCCTGACCGAGTCCGGAGGCTATGTCAGAATAATTTTCAGGAACCTCGTTTAAGATGATGGTTTGTTTTTCCATAGCGCACGCGCCTATCATTCCCTCGTCAAGACGGAGAGTTCTTTTATGAAAACGTTGATGTCCGTAGGCAAATACGGCGTAAAGTTCAAAACATTCGGTCTTGTTGTCTTCCGGCAAAACCGTCCTGATAAACATACCGCCCTGAATAACGTTGATATACGGTACGAGTTTGTCAATCACGGCGTTACAGAGTTGTCTGATGTCGGAAATATTGTTACGGAGAATATCACTGAAAATAGAGTGTCCTTCGGTTGCCCATTGATTTTGTTTTTCAACCGAAGAGCGTTCCAATTCTTTTTCTTTGTTGGTGATAAGATTGTTTCTCATGCCGATAAGTGCATTACCGATAGAGTTGGTTTTTACAGCCTCGGAGTATGGCGTATCGAGTTGTCCGTCGCGGACATTGTATGCAAATTCTGCCGTGTCTTTCAGCGAAGAGGCAAGGCTTTGAATTTGCGTTATTAAAACTTGATATTCTTTCGGGATTTTTTCAAAAAAGTCGATATTTTCTACGGTGTCAAATTTGCCTTCCGAAAGTTTTACAATCATATTTTTAACATACGTAATCGGCTCTGACAGTTTTTTTGAAACTGCTATGATAAAGATTATGAATATCATTAAAACAGTCAAAATGATGACTATTGATTTGCTGAGAGCCTTGTATTGCGCACTTTTTATTTCGTTTAACGGCGTAAGTGAAATCAGCGTAAAATTGCCGTTGTTGCAGGCAAGCGAAATACGTTTGCAGTGTAGATAAACTTGTTCGTTGTTGTTTTCAACGAGTTCGTATTCGGTATCAACGGGCAGATTTGCCGAAGTTTTTGACATAATGTTGAGTTTTTCTTCGGTAAACCTTAAAATTTCGTGAATGTTTCTGTTTTGAAAATCCTTGTTACGGCTGTAAAAAATATTTCCCGTGCTGTCCGCTATATATAAGGTGTGGTCTGAGGGAATTTGCGAGTCAAGGATACTTCTGTAATATTTTTGGTCGATGTCTATTCCGAGGCTTCCGCTGAATTTGCCGTTAGTGAAAAACGGTATCATACAGACAATTACGTCGGAGATGTCGGCATTGTTTTTCAATGTTATGACCTTAGGCTGCAAATCATGTTTTATTTGTCTGTAAAGGTCGTAGATTTCTCCCGAGGTAGTTTGAATGTCGTTTGAAAGTTCAGGCGTTCCCGTGTTTTCGTGCTGAATGTATTTGACATACCAGCCGATAGGAAAGCCCGGATTCGTGTTTACCAAAAGGCTGTCGGAATTGTCAAAAATATACGGCTCGGAGATTATGAAAATTGATTTTAATGTTTTATCGTTTTCCATAAACGTTTGAAGCATTTTGTCAGTAATGCCTTTTGCGTTATAACCGAACTGAGTGGTTTGTTCAGAAATTGTTTGTGCGCCGGTTTGAAGTTTTATAATCGTTTGATTGAGACTTTTTTCAAAAGAATCGGCGTAGTTGTCTATCGTGATATTAGAATTTAGTTTGCTATAATCGGTGATTCGGTTCAAGAGCGTTCTGTCCTGAATCACCATTATGGCAATAGAAAGCACTATCGCACCTATGACGGCGGATAAAACTGCTTTCCAGCGTATCGTGTTTAATATGCCTATTTTGTTAATATCCATTTTTACCTTCTGTTGCTAAATTTTTTTTCTGCTGCGGATTTTTCTTCCGAAAGTCTTGCGTTTTCTTTCTTCAACTTATCCACATCTTCCTGCAAAACCTTTACCATTTCGCTCTTTTGAGCCAATTCATTTTTGGTTTTGTGGAGGCGTTTTGTGTAATCGTCAAGACGTTTGCCCTTTTCTTTTAGTTTGAAAAGGTTTCTGGTATTGATTTTTACGTATGAAATCGTACTTGCGATGTCTTCGGCAAGACGTTCCAAAAATTTTATTCTGTATTCTTCAAATTTTGCTGTTCTGCACAATTCTATTACGCCGAAAATTTCGTCGTTCAGCAAAAGCGGTATGACAATCAAGTTGCTCGGTGTGGTGTTGCCGAAACCCGAACCGATTTTGATGTAATCTTTCGGAATGTCGTCTATTACTTGCATTGTTTTTTCAACGGCGCAAATTCCTACCATTCCTTCATAGAGGCTTACCCTTTTTTGAATGAATTTTTTCCTGTCGGCGGCGTATGTTGCTTTCATTTCGAGATACGGTTCGTCGGTTTCATCGTCAACGTAGATGTATATCGCACCGTAATTAGCGTCCATATAACGGATTAAATTTCTGATAGTTTCGTTACAAAGTCCGTCTATGTCGTTGTTGTTTTTTCTAAGAATGTTTCCGAACTCCGCCAAGCCGATGTTGATTTTATCCTGAATTTCGTCTTCTCTGCGGCGTTTTTCTTGAAGTTCTTTTTCGTGTTCGATGTTCTTTTTCATATTGATAAGTGAGAGTCCGAGTTCGTCGTTGTCGCTTAATAATTTAAATCCTTTATCGGGTTTGCCGCTGCCGAGGTCGTCCGTAAAAATCTGTTTTTCTTTTAAGTTTTCCACGAAATTAGACAACTGCATACTCATCAAATCCATTTCGTTTGTGCTTGAAGGGCTTACTTCGGGTTTTACGAGTTCGCCTTTGAGCAACCTTTTTAAATAGTTTGCCATATTGTTAATCGGCTTGTTTACCGACCAAAACATAATGAGGAAAAACGAGATTCCTATCGCTGCTATTACGGAATGTAGGACTACCGTCTGTAAAACTATGCTGCGCTTTTTATCTTCTCTTATCAAGTCTGATTCCATCATATATTCTTCTAAGTCGGCGAGCATTGTCGCAACTTGTGCGTTAGCGATTCCTTTGTAGCCTTCGTAAGTGTCTAAACCGATTAATAACTGTTTAGAAAACAGCAAATTAAATGTCATTCTGTATTCTGTCAGACGGTCGGTAAGTTTCGAGATTTGATACCTTATCAAAATGTTTGTGGTGTTGACGGTTTTTAAAGTAGAGATAATATTTTCTATCTGCTTGTTGAACTTTTTATAAGTGTCAACACTGCTGAGTTGAATGAAATCGTTTTCGTATTTTACCGCCTCTTCAAACATTTTGTTTACTCCGGCAAGCGTAAACTGAAAAATCGTATTTTTTACCGTATTTCTGTCAGTAGACAGTCTGCCGCCGTCTTGAGTGAGTTCGTTGATTTCGTTTTCTATTTTGCTGATTTCTTCAAGTTTGGATTTATAAGTCTCGAACTCTTCTCTTAAAATGTTGACGGACTGAATGATTTTACGGTTTTGAGTTGCGGTTTTACTGAGCGAAAAAATCCCTTCGTCGATATTTTTGCATATCGAGCGTATGTTTCCGAGCAGAGTGTCCTCTTTTTCCTTGTCTTTTTTTCCTGAATACAAATTAAACAAGCCGTACTGCGTGTTGCGCAATTCGGTGATATTATTTTTGAGGTTTATTTCTTTGCTGTAATCGGTTTGTATCTTGTCATAACTGTTAATCAGATAAAAAAATGTCAGACCTGTAAAGCCGGCGTATGCGGCAAAACAGATCATCATAATTCTGAATTTTAGTTTGACGGATATTTTTTCCGGTGTTTTCATTTTTCTTATAGTTCTCTGACGTTAAAAAAATACATCAAATTTGTTGCCGTTTTTCTTTCGGCGCACCTCTTTTTTACGCCTTAGAAATTCTCAAATGTAATTTTTTTTTACCACTTGAAAAAACAAATTTGTAATTTTTTTTTATATTTTTTTTTAAAACGTTAACTATTAGGAGGTTAAATATTAAAATATTTTTGTTTAAAATTTTGTCTAAAACACGTATTTTAAAAAAAAATGGAATAAATTTGCAGCGTTAAACCAAAAGGTGATAAATAAAAAAAATGAATTTTACTGATAAAGAAATAAAACGGTTCGGGACATTTTCCACACCTTTTTATTATTATGACCTTGATTTGTTGAAAAAGACTCTCGAGGTTTTGAAAGCCTCGGCAGACAAGTACGGTTATAAAATCCATTATGCGGTTAAGGCTAATGCAAACGAGAGGATTTTAAAGTTGATAAGTTCTTACGGTTTCGGTGCTGATTGTGTCAGCGGTAACGAAGTTTCGAGAGCGGTAGAATGTGGTTTTGATGCTTCAAAAGTGGTTTTTGCGGGAGTCGGCAAATCGGATAAAGAAATTTTGACGGCTTTGAGGCTCGGTATTTTCTGTTTCAACTGTGAGTCCTTGCAGGAGTTAGAGGTTATAAATTCTTTGGCAAAGGCTGAAAACAAAACCGCTCAGGTGGCTTTGAGACTTAATCCGGGCATTGACGCGCATACGAATAAAAAAATCAATACGGGGCTGTCTGACAGCAAGTTCGGTATTCCTTTTACTAAATTGAAGGAAACAATTGATTTTCTTAAATGTCTTTCTAACATAAAACTCATCGGCATACATTATCATATCGGTTCTCAAATTCTTGATTTTGAGCCTTATAAATTGTTATGCGAGCGCAGTAATGAAATTCAGGCAGAGTTAAAGAGTTTGGGTCTTGAACTTCCTGTCATAAATTTAGGTGGCGGTTTGGGCATAGATTATAACAAGCCCGAAAAAAATTCAGTTCCTGAATTTGAAAAACTGTTGGATTTGATTCATTCGGGTTTGGATGTAAGGGAAAATCAGCAAGTACATTTTGAGTTCGGACGTTCTGTCGTAGCGCAGTGCGGTGCTTTGATTTCGAGGGTTTTGTATGTAAAACAAGGCGATACCACGGATTTTGCTATCTTGGACGCGGGCTTTACGGATTTAATTCGTCCGGCTTTGTACGGTGCTTATCACAAAATCGAAAATCTTACCTCAACGGCGGAAGAAAACGGCGTTTACGATGTCGTAGGACCGATTTGTGAGTCTACTGACGTTTTTGCGCAGTCCCGCAGCCTTAAAAAAACATCAAGAGGCGACCTTTTGGCGTTTTATTCGGCGGGTGCTTACGGCGAAATTATGGCATCGCAGTATAATTTGAGAGATTTGCCGGCGGTGTATTATTCTGAAAACTGAAAAATAAAACTTTTTTGTTAAAAAAGCAAAAAAAAAATTTTGCGTTTGGAAAAAAAGTTCTTACTTTTGCGTGTTTTATATTTTATAACATTGAAGTTTAATCAATAAAGTCCTAACTTATAAAAAAAATATGAAAAACAGACTTTTATCATTATCCTTTGTCTTATTGTCGGCGGGTGTATGTTCGGTACAGAATGTTTCCGCACAAGACAAAGAGGTAGTACAAGAGGCGTTGACTGCCTTTGAATCAAGCGATTGGATGACGGCAGCCAAAAATTACAAACAATTAGTGGCAAGCAATCCCGAGAATCCGCTTTTCCATTCAAATCTCGGATATTGTTATTTGCAAGCCGGTAACAAGGAACAGGCTCTTACGGAGCTTAACAAAGCGAAGAACTTATATGCTTCGTCAAAAAACAAAATCATGGCTCAGACCAACGAATACTATTTAGGTAGTGCTTTGAGACAGTCTGACAAGATTGATGAGGCTCTTTCGGTGCTTAATGGTGTGAAACCTCAGGTTTCTAACAAGGATTTGTCGGAAAAAATTGACGATGAAATCAAGTCTTGTAACATTGCAAAAGAGTTGAAGGCAAATCCGAAAGACGTTACAGTATTGAATTTGGGTAAATTTGTAAATTCAGCCTCTACCGAACATTCACCGATAGTTTCTCCTGACGGCAAAACTCTTTATTTTACTTCAAGTCAAAAAGTTGAAGGTCATACGGCTATGGACGACGGCAATTATGACGAGAATATTTATTCATCGAAGTTGAGTTCTGAAACCGGCACATGGGAAGCACCCGTATTGCTTGAAGGCAATTTAGCAAATCAATACAACTCTTCGGTTGTATGTATGTCTAATGACGGTAAAGAACTTTACATTTACAACGATGAGAAAAACGGTATGAT
The DNA here is from genome assembly GCA_017417315.1 of Bacteroidales bacterium. GTDB lineage: Bacteria > Bacteroidota > Bacteroidia > Bacteroidales > UBA3824 > UBA3824. The sequence goes on along the minus strand of JAFPZK010000078.1, from coordinate 64,323 downwards.
TTTGGTTTCTAAGAAGGTCGGCGATTCTTGGGGCGAACCCGTTGCTTTGAACGCTAACATCAATACCGATTACAGAGAAACCGGCGCAACGCTTTCGAAAGACGGTAACAAATTGTATTTTGCAAGTAACCGTCCGGGCGGACAAGGTGGTCTTGACCTTTATGTTTCGGAGCGTGTAAACGGTGATTGGGGTCCTGCCGTTAACCTCGGCAAAACGATTAACACTTCTGCTGACGAAGAAGGTCCTTTTATTGCTCCTGACGGAACGTTGTATTTTAGTTCGAAAGGTCATCACAGTTTGGGCGGTTATGATATATTTAAATCCGTGTTGAACGGTTCAAAATGGTCAGAGCCGGAAAACTTGGGTACACCTATGAATACCGTTGACGATGAGGTTTACGTTTTTATAGATAAGAGCGGTAAATTTTATTTTGCGTCAAAAAGAAAAAAAGGTTGCGGTGAAGCGGATTTGTATGTTGCAGGTCCTAAAAACTTGATGGAAATCGGTTCTTCTGAATATCAAGGTTTGGTAACGCTTTGCGACAAAGCAAAACTTTCACAAAGTCTTGTAAGAGTTCGCGACAACTCTACCGCTGAGGAGTTTGAAGTAAAACCTGACGACCAAACAGGTAATTATTCAATCAAAGCCTACAAAGGACACAACTATTCAGTATCTTTTGAACAAGGCGGTGATGTAATCGAAGACGATATGTTTGATGTTTCGGTAAATGCTCCGGCTCTTACGGCTTATAAAACCGTGAAACTTGATCCGGGTGTTGAATGTCCCGTTGCTACGGAACCCGAACCTAAGAATCTCGATGACATCAAAGATAAGAATGAAGTTGTTATCACGCTTAAAGATGTCCGTTTTGAATTTGCAAGTTCTAAACTCGAATCATCACAAACTCTTGACGAGTTAGCAGATTATATGAACAAAAATACGAATGCTGAAATCAGAATTATCGGTTATTGTGATGCTATGGGTAAGGCCGGTTTCAATAAGGAACTTTCTAAACAGAGGGCTGAGGCTGCAAAAGATTACTTAGTTAAAAAGAAAGGTGTTAATGCACGTAAATTGACTACTGTCGGTTACGGAGAGGAGAATCCTATTACGGTTAATAAGGTTAACGGAGAGATTAACGAGTCTGCTAAACAATATAACCGTCGTTTGGAATTTGAAGTCGTAAAACAAGGTGAACAGAAACTTATCGTTCTTCCTTTGTCAGTTCCGGTTAATTATGCTAACCCGAATTACAAATCATCAGGTTACAAAGCATCTAAACGTAATCCTGAAACTGAAATTTAGTAAGACGTAAAAGAAATTTAATTTTTGTATAGAAAATGTTTCGGAGATATGCAGAGGTAATTGTGCCGTTATCGTTGCCGCAGTTATTCACGTATGCAATCCCCGAAACATTTTTTTCTTCTTGTAAACGCGGTTCTCGCGTAGTTGTTCCTTTCGGGAAAAATAAATTATATTCTGCCGTTGTTTATTCCGTAAAAGACGATATTGACAGCGAGTCTCAAAAATTTGAAATCAAAGAAATTTTAGAGGTTTTGGACGATAAACCCGTCTTTAATGATTTGCAACTAAAATTTTGGGATTGGATAGCCTCTTATTATATGTGTTCGTTAGGAGAGGTTTATAGGACGGCAGTGCCTTCGGTCTTGAAATTAGAGTCAGAAACCGTTCTTTACCGTACAACAAAACCTTTGGATATTAATGAAGTAAATTTAACTGAAAGGAGTTTGTTGGAGGCCTTTAATTCTGCACAAGGCGGGATAAAACTTTCGGCTGTTTCAAAATATACCGGCAAAAAAAATAATATTTCATTAGTTAAAAAACTTGTCTTTCTTTCTTACATTGTTGCCGACAAAATTATTGAAGAAAAATTTAAACCTAAAACAGTGAAATTTGTGTCCGTTTCAGAGGGTTTTGAGCCGTCAGAATTGGATATTCTGCTAAAAAAAGCACCGAAACAGTTTGAAATAATGCTTTACGTTGCTAAAAACGGACGCGTTAACCGTAAGGATATTGCTGAAAAATATTCAGTTTCCGCCCTTTCTTCTTTGGTTCAGAAAGGTTTGCTCTTAGAAACCGAATGTGAAGTCAGCCGTCTTAAAAATTATGACGGAGAGTTGAAAAGTACTTGTCAACTAACAGAAAATCAGCAAATTGCATACGATAATATTTTGAACTTTTTTCAAGAAAAAAATGCCGTTTTGTTGTTCGGAGTAACCGGCAGTGGCAAAACGGAACTATATATCTCTCTTATACAAGAGTATCTTAATAAAGGCAAACAGGTTTTGTATCTTTTGCCTGAAATTGTGCTTACCTCGCAGATTATCAGACGTTTGCAACGAGTTTTCGGTTCTCAGGTCGGCATTTATCATTCTAAGATTTCGGATTATGAACGTTCTGAAATTTGGCAAAACCTTATTGATAAAGATAATCCCTTGTCATACAAACTGATAGTAGGAGTAAGGTCTTCTATTTTTTTGCCTTTCAGCGATTTAGGACTTGTAATTGTTGACGAAGAGCATGAAACGACTTACAAACAATTTGATTCTCAACCGAAATATAATGCGAGGGATTGTGCGTTGGTTTTGGCGTTGCTGCACGGTGCAAAAACGTTGCTCGGCTCGGCGACACCTTCTTTTGAATCCTATTATAATGCCACGACGGGAAAATACGGTTTAGCAGAACTTCATAGCCGTTTTTCCGAAACTCAAATGCCTGAAATTGAACTTGTTAACACATTGCAGGCTCAACGTAAAGGCTTGATGAAGTCTTTGTTTTCTCAACAATTATTGACACGGATTGGCGAGAGTTTGGAACAAAAAAAGCAAATTGTGCTTTACAGAAACCGTCGCGGTTTTTCTCCATACGTTGAATGTTCTGCCTGCGGTTGGATTCCCGTTTGCGAAAACTGCGATGTTACGCTGACTTATCACAAGAGGGAAAACCGTCTTGTCTGTCATCATTGCGGTTATGCGATTGATATGCCTCACACGTGTTTTGCGTGCGGCGGCAGCAGTATGGCGACAAAAGGTTTCGGTACTGAAAAAGTCGAGGACGAAATTCAGATATTTTTTCCCGATGCTAAAATTTCGCGTTTGGATGCTGACGTTATGACCTCAAAGGCGAGGTTCGAGCAGGTGATTTACGATTTTGAAAACGGCGAAACCGATATATTGACGGGAACGCAGGTTATTTCAAAGGGTTTTGATTTTGATAACCTTATGCTTTGCGGCATTCTTGATGCTGACAATATGCTTTATTTTCCTGATTTTAGGGCTGAGGAACGCACTTTTCAGCAGTTGACGCAGGTTAGCGGCAGGGTAGGACGCAGAGGTGAGCGCGGTAAAGTTTTGATTCAGACTTCAAATCCCGAAAACGAAGTGTTTAAAGATGTGGTTCACGGCGATTATAAAGGTATGTACAAGCGTTTAATTGCCGAACGCAGCCGTTTTGCTTATCCGCCTTTTACGCGGTTGATAAAAATTGAAATCAAGCACCGTGAAGAAGCGCAGGTGAATTATTCAGGCGCAATGTTGGCGGGAATTTTGTCAAAAACTTTCGGTGCGGGAGTTTTGGGACCTGAATTTCCGCTTGTGCCGAGAATACAGAATCTTTTTATTAAAGAAATTATGCTGAAAATCAGCCGGAAAAATTACGGCGCAGCAGCCAAAAAAATCATTCTTGATGCCATAAACTACACAAAATCAATGGCTTTGAAGTCAGGATTGGTGATTTCTATTAATGTAGACCCGTATTAATTTCCGGCGTTGATTTTTTCGTATTTTGAGGCGTTAGAAGCGTCAACTTCCTTTAAAATTCTTAGAACTTCGGTTTTTTCGTTAGCGGGACTTGCCGAAAATACGTTGACTATTTCGTCGCTTTTTGCCGTAAAAAACAAGGAAACAATCAGCGAATTAGATTTTACGCGTTCTGAACGTTGAATGTATTTTAAGGCTTCAAGCATTTTTCTTCTGCCTGCTTCGGGGTCTTTCGGTATGACATCAAGTCCTTGACGATGCCAATAATACTCACCGAGACGGAGATTTTCAAAACGTTTGTCAAGAAGTGCGTCAATTAAATTGTAGCGCGAATTTTGTTTGTTGTCGGAGGTTGACCAACCCTCGTAACCCGCACTTTGAGAGTTCAAAACGATTCTAAACGCTTTTCTGAAATATTCCGTTCCGCCGAGCGGTGAAAACGTGTCGTAATCGTAGCCTAAAATTATGTAAGCGTAGTAGGCGAGAACCTGTGTTAAATTGCTTGTTGCTTGATTTTCAATGTATTCCAAAGGTTGACCTTCTAAGTAATTGAAAACCAACTTACCGTCGTTTTCCTTAAAAGTAAAGAGCGGCGAATTATACGAAGTATAATAAATCGGGCGGCTGAGATTTATCTGAACCGTTCCCGTAAATTTGTCCAAACCGTTGTATTCCGTTATGGTAATCAGAAAGTTACACTCAATTTTTTCGTTGATGTCGTAAGTGTGGTTTGTCCATTTTCTTTCATTAAGAAAGGCGGTGATGTCTTTTTGAAGTGCCTGAAAAACAGGCGTAGGCGTGTTTGAAAGGTTGCTGTAATTAACGCTTACGCGGCAGTTAAGTTCCTGAGCGTTAGCCTGATAAGAAAAAATCAGGAGAAATAATATCAACCTTAGCAGCCTTTTCATTTCTTTAAAAGTTGTTTTACCTTGTCGGCTATGTCTTTTGCGACGAGGTTTTTGGGTTTGAGGTCGAAATTTTCGATACCGTTTTTGGAGATAATCGTGATTTTGTTGGTGTCGTAACCGAAAGCCGCGCCCTTGTCTTTCAAAGAGTTAAGAACGATGAAATCAAAATTTTTGGAGTCTAATTTTTTTTCGGCGTTTTGCATTTCGTGGTCGGTTTCGAGGGCAAATCCGATGAAAATTTGATTTTCGCGTTTTATTTTGCCGAGTTCTTTTGCGATGTCTTTTGTCGGTTTTAATTTGATTGTCATCTCTTCGCCCGTTTTTTTGATTTTGGTTTCAGCGGTGTTTTCGGGCGTAAAATCGGCAACTGCCGCCGACATTATTGCGATGTCGCTTTGCGGAAAATTTTTCATGCACTCTTCGTACATTTCTTTTGCCGAATTAACTTTCAAAACGTTGATTTTATGGTTCTTCGCAGTAACTTCTACCGGTCCTGAAACCAAAATTACTTCCGCACCTCTTTCAGCAAATTCTTCCGCAATCGCATACCCCATTTTGCCGGTTGAATAATTGCTGATAAAACGCACGGGGTCGATTTTTTCGCGCGTAGGTCCGGCTGTGATGAGTACTTTTTTGCCTTCAAAGTCTTGATTTTGAAGCAGAAAGTTTTTTGCCTCAGCAAAAATTTCTTCCGGCTCTGCCATACGTCCTTTGCCAGAAAGTCCGCTTGCCAAAAAACCGTCGCCCGCCTCTGCAAACAAAATTCCGCACTCTTTTAATGTGCTGAAATTTTTTTGCGTTGCGGGGTTAGAATACATGTCTAAGTCCATCGCAGGAGCAACCATAATTTTACAACGTGCTGAAAGACATGTTGTTGTAAGAAGATTGTCAGCAATGCCGTTAGCAATTTTTGCCACAGTGTTTGCCGTTGCCGGTGCTATGACAAAAAGGTCAGCCCAAAGTCCGAGCCTGACATGCGAGTTCCATTCTCCGTTTTCAGGGTTGAAAAAATCCGTGTAAACGGGGTTTTGACTAAGCGTAGCAAAGGTAAGCGGCTGAACAAATTGTTTAGCCGCCTCAGTCATGATAACCTTTACCTCGGCGTTTGCTTTCTTAAAAAGCCTTACTAAAAAGGCTGATTTATAAGCAGATATGCCGCCGGTTATTCCGATTAGTATTTTCTTGCCGGAAAGCATAAAAGACTATTCTTTTGTTTTCTTAGTTTTAGAACCGTCTTTTTTTGCTTTTGTTTTTTTGTCAGAGTCTTCCTCTTCCGAATCCGAAATTGTCGGGATAAATTCGGTGGATTCGGCGATAATGTCGTCAAAACTCTTAACGGGTTCTTTTACCGGCTCGGTTTTGATGACTTTCGTTTCTGCTTCGGCTTCTGCTTTTACTCTTGCAATTTCCTCAGCCTGAGCGATTTCTTGTTCTGACGGAATACGGAACTGGATTTTGTCTTCCATAATCTCTTCAAGAGCCAAGAGCGTAGGCTTGGGAAGTCTTTCGTAAAACTTTGAAATTTCAATTTGTTCGCGGTTTTCAAAGATTTCTTCAAGATTGTCGGTGTATGAGGCAAACTCTTCTAACTTTTTGTTGAGTTCGTTTTTCAAATCAACACCGATTTGATCTGCTCTGCGTGATGCTACGACAACGGTTTCATACAAATTTCCCGTTTTGGCTTCAAGCGCGCCGGTATCGCGCGTTATGATTGAAGTCGGCGCATTAATCTTTTTGTAATCCATAATTTTATTTTATTGGTAAATATATTTTTTTTATTGGTACAGTGTTAAATTTTCTTGTGTATTTTTCTCCATTTTATTAACGTCTTTTGTATAACGTCCTGACGGATATGCTTTTAAGTAGTCCGCAATTTCGTTTTTAGCGTTAAGAAAACGTTCATATTTTTTTTCGTCGATACTCCTGTCAGCATATATGTAAGCGGATTTTGCAGTGTAATAGAGCAAATCCTCTCTAAACGGGGTATCGGGATAGGCTTTCAGACTGTTTTTCTGTGCAATCACGCCTGCCTTGTAATATCCTAACTGATAATACAAATGTGCATTGTTGTAGGATTTTGTTTGAAGTTTCAACCTTAATTCGTCAAGCAAAGTATTACAAGTGTCCTTTTTGGGCGTGTTAGGATATTTTGCGAGAAAAAGTTCAAATTCGTTGATAGCCAAATTCGTAGACTCTTGGTCGAGCGACGGTTTGGGCGAATCCAAGTAATAACAATATGCTCCGAGGTACATTGCCTGCTCCGAGTATTGGCTGTGAGGATAGGTTTGAACAAATTTTCTGAAATAATATCCCGCTACGTAATAGTCTTTCAACAAGTAATTGGTCATTGTGTAATAATACAAAACCTTCTCGCCCTTGTCCATACCTTTATAAACGGGCAAAATTTGTTCGAAAAGTTGTAAGGCTTTATCATATTTTTTCAAATCGTAATATTCAAAAGCCTTTGTGTATTTCAAGTCGTAATCATTGCCTTTTAGCAGTTTGCTGTAACCGCTGCACGAGGTTACAAGACTTGCAACTGTAATTAAAACGGCTATTTTTGTACAAAAATTTTTCATTATTTAATTTGAAAACCGGCGCAAAGTTAATAATTTTTTTTGAACTGAGGGCTAAAAAAATGATTTTTTTTTGTATATTTTCTTAAAAAATGTTTTCTTTGCAGCCGATAAAAAACATACGATGAAAAAAATTCTGTTTCCGCTTTTTCTGCTGTTTTTTTCTTTGGGCGTTGACGCTCAAAAACAGCGGGATTTTTCAAAATACGAACACAAACACGCTTTTCATAAGCCGTGGATTGGCAACAACAAGTTTTTAACCGATTATATGGACAAAATCGGTTATGAAAACCAAACTTTGCCGCTGTATTCCGTCCCCGTGAAGTTTTATGTTTTCGGAAAAAATAATGCGCCTGATATTCAGGACGTTAAGGAGACCGTTCAAAATCTTAACGCTTTGTATGCCGAAAATAACACGTTGATTTCGTTTTATGTTTCTGACGTTAAATTTATTCGCAAAAAAAAGTTTGACAAGTTCGGATATTACGTACAGTTTCCGTTTCAGTCTTTTTTGCGTCATGACAGAAAAGCACTTAACGTGTTTTTAGTCAGCAAACTTACAAAACCGGGCAAAAAAAACAAAAATCTTGAATATACGGGTGTGTGCAACAATGTTAATCATACCGTTGTGGTTTCTTCAAAAAATGATGCTTCGGTTATTGCGCACGAGGTCGGTCATTATTTTTTGCTGAAACACCCGCACAAAAATTACGACAAAGGCAAACGCCGTCAAGAAGCTGTCGACAGAGATGTTTTTCGTGGCGGACTGTTTGTAAGAGGCAGAAATTCAGAGATTTGCGGCGACGGACTTTCCGACACTTACGCTCAGCCGCATTTAATAAAGAATACTGACAGAAATTGCAACTATCTTTCACCCGAATTGACGGATATTCGCGGCAAAAAATATACTCCGCAGGTAGACAATATTATGTCGTACACTATGGGTAAGCAGTGCCGCAGACGTTTTACGAAAATGCAAAAGGCGGTTATGCTTTATACAGTTTCAAAAAAGAAAAACGCTGATTTGTGGCAATTGAAATCAACTTTTGCCGATAAATTTGAACCTGATTTTTCGCCTTTGACGGCAACCGTTTTAAAAGACAAAATTCTGCAAGAGCATAATTTTCATAAAACGGTTTTTAAGAAAAACAAAATCGAGGACGAAGACGTTGATTTTATGCGGTTTACGATAGGGAAAAAAGTTAACGTAGAAAATTCAAGAATCGTGATTTCGGGTCAGGCGGCTTTGAAGGCGGAAATTTTTGTTTCGGAAAACGATGAATTGAAATCGTTGAAAGAGATTTCAAAAAATAAAGATGAGAGAACTGAAATTTCTTTGCAAGGATTTGTTACGGGGAGTTATGTGATAAAAATTTCGCAAACTCAAAAAACTTCCGAAAATAATGTAACAGTTTCGTATTCAATTACTTTAGATTTGGATAAAGGAGAAAATAATATAATCAAAAAAGAATAATAATGGCATCTAATTTAAAAAACTTGTCGGATTTTTCCGGCTTTGATATTCCGTGCGGCAAAGGTATGAGAATTGCCGTTGTTGCCGCAGAATGGAACAGAGAAATAACCGACGCGCTTTTGCAGGGCGCGGTTGATACGCTTAAAGAACACGGAGTTTACGAAAACGACATTACGACTGTAAGAGTGCCGGGTACGTTTGAACTGACTTTCGGCGCGAAATGTGCTTTGGAGAGCGGACGTTTTGACGCGGTAATCGTTATCGGCTGTGTGATTCAGGGCGATACGCGGCATTTTGATTTTATTTGCGATTCAGTAACTCAGGGTATTACAGACTTGAATTTGAAATATAATTCTCCCGTTATTTTCGGAGTTTTGACCACCGATAATTTGCAGCAAGCGCAAGACCGTGCCGGCGGAAAACTCGGAAACAAAGGCTCAGAGGCGGCTGCTACGGCTTTGCAGATGGTTGCGGTGAGAGACCACCTTCTGAGGCAGCAATAACGATGTTTGCGCAGAGGTTAGACCAAGAGTCAACGCCGGAGCAAACAAACGAGAAAAACAAATCACAGACAGTTAAAACCCCGATTCCTTCAATCGGAATGCCGAGCCGTTCAAGGACGGGAAACAGCAAAACCGTGAGTTTGAGCGGGGTTTCAAACGAGGCAACCGAAATAAACACGCATGACAAAACGAGGATTATTCCTTCGGAGAATGACATATTAATTCCGTATGCCTGAGCGGTGTATAATGCGGCTACGCAAAGATAAATTGAGGTTCCGCAAAAACTCAAAACCGTTGTCAGCGGCAATGAAAAAAACGGAATTCCTAAGTTCGTGACACCTGCCTCTTTTGACATTTTGTTTGCCGTTACGGGCATGCCTAAAATAGAATTTCTGCTGATGGCGGAAATCAAAAGCGTACTTGAAAAGATTTTTAAAAATCTGAACGCACCGGTTTTCGCCGTAATTTTTACAATCAGCGGCAAGGTTACGAAAGCATAAAGCATTAACGATACCGAAACCGCTATTATAAAAGGTGTAAGATTTGCGTTAAAGTCGAAAACCCCGCCTTGAACAAGCAAACGGCTCATAAAACAGAAAACGCCTATCGGTGCTAAATTCAGCGTTAATTCGGCGCATTTTTGTATCAAGTCTGAAAATGATGAAAAAAAACTCAGCAAATAAGTTCGTGTTCTATCCTTACATTTTGAGGCAAGATACCCCAAAATGCAGGTTATCAACACGATAGTCAAGAGATTGTTTGAAATAACTGCGTCATAAAAATTCTCCGGCACGGCTGTAAAAATAAAGTCTCCGAAGTTTTTTTGCTGATTAAAGCCTTTGTAAACGCCCGTGTTGTCGGGTTTTACTTCAAAATTTTGAAAAATAATGTCAGATAAGAAAACCGAAACCGCTACGGCAAAAGTTTGAACCACGACAAACCATGTCAGATTTTTCAGGGCAATCCTTCCGAAAACGCCTTCCGTATTTTCTTTGGTAAAAACGTGCATCATATTCAAAAATACGTAAGGCATTAATATCAGACTCAAAAGTCTGATATACAAATCTGTAAGTTCGCCGGCATATTCGGCTGCAACGGGAAATACATACCAGCACAACATTGCTGCAACCGCTGCAACCGCCATTTGCCATGTTAGCGGAATCTTTTTCATAACTATTTATTTTTTACCAAATGTTAACTCGTTTTTCAGGTGCGATGTACATCGGGTCATCTTTCGTAATGTTGAAAGTTTGATACCAAAATTCGAGTTGAGGTAACTGTCCGTTAACGCGCATTTTTGCCGGTGAGTGCGGGTCGGTTTTTAATCTTAAACGCGCAGCCTGCTCTCTGATGTTGCCCGCCCAAATAAAAGCGTAAGACAAGAAGAAGCGTTCTTCGGGTGTAAAACCGTCGATTTTTTCGCGTTTTTTGTTTTTCAAAACGTTTTGAAGCGCAAGAAACGAAATTTTGATTCCGCCGTTGTCTGCAATGTTTTCGCCGACTGTCAGCGCACCGTTAACATATTCGCCCGGCAAACTCTCCAACGTATTAAAATAGTCGATTATCACCTGAGCCCTTGAATCAAATTCTTTTTTGTCGTTTTCAGTCCACCAGTTTTTCTGATTGCCGTATTTGTCAAACTGACAACCTTGGTCATCAAAACCGTGTGTCATTTCGTGTCCGATAACGCAGCCTATACCACCGTAGTTTACGGCATCGTCAGCCTCAGGATTGTAGAAAGGAGACTGTAAAATACCCGCCGGAAAGGTGATTTCGTTTGTAGTCGGGTTGTAATATGCGTTGACGGTTTGAGGTGTCATGTGCCATTCGGTCTTGTCAACGGGCTTGTTGACACGTTTTTCTATGATATAATCCGTGGCATAATTATGACATGCTAAAATGTTGTCAAACAGGGATTTTTCAGAATCGATTTTAAGAGCAGAATAATCTTGCCACTTGTCGGGATAACCGATTTTGAGATAAAAACTGTTGAGTTTGTCCAACGCCTGAGCCTTTGTGCTATCGCCCATCCAAGACGAATTTTTTATTTCCTCTCCCAAAGCCTCTTGAAGGTTTTTAACAAGTGTGATAACCGCTTGTTTTGAAGTTTCAGGGAAATATTTTTCGGCGTAGATTTTGCCGATAGCCATGCCCATAACGTCATTGACAACGTCGATTGCACGTTTCCAACGCGGTTTTTGCTCTTGAACGCCCGAAAGAACTTTCATAAATTCATGCTCGGTGTTGCCGAATTTATCGTCCAAGTAGTTAGCGGCAGAATTTAATAATTTGAACTCAAAATACGATTTTAAGTTTTCGATTTTTTCTGTTTCAAATAAGTTTTCGATGTTGTGAATAACCTCCGGCTGTCCTACGCTGAGGTATTCAAAGTCAGGAAAATTAAGCCCTTTGAAAAACTTATCCCAATCCAATTTCGGGAAATCTTTTTTCAAGTCCTGATAACTTATTTTGTTGTAGTTGCCTGAAACGTCTCTGAGTTGAACTCTGTCGCGGTTGACTTTTGCGATTGACGTTTCGATGTCATAAACGGCTTTCATTTTTTCTGCGGCTGTATTTTCAGGATAGTCTGCCAGAGTGAAAAGTTCGGTTATGTATTTTTTATAAGCATTAACAACTTCGAGGGTTGCAGAATCGTTTTTCTCGTAATAACTTTTGCTCGGAAGCGAAAGTCCGCCTTGCCAGAGTTCTACGATATTTTTGTCAGCCTCTTTTATGTCGGAAGATACGCCGAAATCAAACAGCAAACCCGAAATGCCAGCATGTTGAAATTTATGAAAAACTTCCCAAAGTTCGGTTTTGTCTTTGGCATCGTTAATCATTTTGAGATAAGGCTTTACGGGAGAATTGCCTGCTTGGTTTCTTGATACCGAGTCCATGTATTGCGAATATATTTCCGCAATTTTTCCGCCGTCCGTTGACTTTTCGGGCGAAAGTTTTGCGAGGTCTTCTACGATTGCTTTTTGACGGTCCATATTGTCAAGATATAGTTTGTCAAATTGCATATAACGGCTCATTTCTGGTTTGACGGGATTGTTGTCCAACCATTTGCCGTTGACATAACGGTAAAAATCTTCGCCGGGTTTTACCGTCAAATCCATATTTGCGGTATCAAAACCGCTTTGTGTCTGAACCTTGTCGCTCATAGTGCAGGCAGATAAAAGTAAACTGATTAAAATTATGTTTCGTTTCATTTGTGTAATGATTTTTTTTTAGGGCACAAAATTAATATAATCTTGTTAAACCCGCAAAAAAAATTACCAAATGTCAATCCTTTTTTTGGGGGACATAAACATCGGTGAGTTGTTCGTGATATTAAAGGCTTTGTACCACGCCTCAACTTGCGGTAACTGCGCATTGACCCTTATTTTCATGGGTGCGTGCGGATTGTATTTAAGATTGAATCTTACGGCGTTTTCACTGATGTTGTCAGCCCAGACAAAAGCGTATGCCAAAAAGAACCGCTCTTCGGGCGAAAAACCGTTAATTGTTTCTAACTTCTTGTTTTTCATAACGATTTTAAGTGCGTCAAAAGCGATGTTTATTCCGCCGTTGTCTGCGATGTTTTCGCCGACGGTGAGTTGTCCGTTAACATATCCGTCAGGGAGAACTTTTACCGAATTAAAATAGTCGATTACCGCCTGAGTTCTTGTCTGAAATTGTTTTTTGTCGTTTTCAGTCCACCAGTTATTGAGGTTGCCGTATTTGTCGTACTGACTGCCCTGATCGTCAAAACCGTGTGTCATTTCATGACCGATAACGCAGCCTATGCTGCCGTATTGTTCGGCTTCGTCAGCCTCTGAATTGAAAAAAGGCGGCTGCAAAATACCCGCCGGAAAAGTAATTTCATTGGTCGTCGGCTTGTAATATGCGTTGATGCTTTGAGGCGGCATCGACCATTCTTCTTTGTTGACTTCTTTGTTTACTCTGTTTTTTATTTTGTGATTCAGCGCGAAACTTTTGCATGCTAAAATATTGTCTAACAGAGAGTTATTTTTGTTAATTTTCAATTCTGAATAATCAGTCCATTTGTCAGGATAGCCGATGTGAATACGAAATGCGTTAAGTTTGTCAATGGCTTTCAACTTTGTTTCATCGCTCATCCAAACCACATTTTTAATCCTTTCTCTGAAAGCCTCTTGCAGATTTTTTACAATCTTGATGACCGCTTGTTTTGAGGTTTCAGGAAAATATTTTTCGGCATAAAGTCTGCCCATTGCCATACTCATGTCGGTGTTGATGACATTTATAGCGCGTTTCCATCTTAATTCCTGCTCCTGAATGTCCCATAAAACTTTTTCAAATTCGTAATTTGCTTTCTCGAAATTATTGTCCAAATAACATGCGGCGGTGTTCAAAACTTTGAACTCGGAGTATGATTTCAAGTTTTCAAGGTTTTCGTTTTTCAAAAGTGTTTCGATAAAATGTATTACTTCGGGTTGACTGACGGTAAGAGTTTCAAAATCGGGACAACCGAGAGTTTTGAAGTACTTTTCCCAATCAATTTTTTTATAATCGTTTTTCAATTCGTTGAAAGTAATTTTGTGATAATTTTCCTCCTCATCTCTTAACTGTATACGGTTTCGGCTATGTTTTGCAATTTTGGTCTCGATGTCATAAACGGCTTTTGTTTTTTCTTGCGCAGTTTTTTTGTCATAACCGCTAAGAATGAATAGTTCGGTGATAAAATTTTCGTAAGCCTTTACGACTTTTAAAGTTGTTGAATCTTTTTTTTCGTAATAATCCTTATCGGGCAACGAAAGTCCGCCCTGAGAGAGTTCAACGATGTAATGTTCGGAGTCTTTTATGTCGATTGATATGTCAAAATCGAAAAGCAGGTCTGAAATGCCGATTTTATGAAGTCCTGCTAAAACTTCACAAAAAGCCGCTTTATCTTTTGCGAAGTTAATCATTTCTAAATATGGTTTTACGGGAGAATTGCCGGCTTTGTTTCTTGAAACCGAGTCCATATAACCGCAATAAATTGCCGCAATTTTGCCGCCGTCGGTATTTATGTCAGCAGAGGTTTTTATGAGTGTTTCTATGATTTCTTTTTGACGGTCAAGATTGTCGAAATATACTTTTTCAAACTGGGAATATTCGTTTAAATCCGGCGGTATAGGGTTGTTTTTCAGCCATTTGCCGTTAGCGTAAAGATAAAAATCTTCGCCCGGTTTTATTGTCGTATTCATATTTGAGAGTTCTATTCCGCTTTTTGCTGACGGTTTGTCGCTTGTCGAGCATGCAGAAAGAAAAATTAGACTGATAAAAAATAAAATTTTTTTCATTGGCTTTATGGTTTTATTACCGTCTTAGCAAAATTGGTGCTAAGTTGCAAAAAAAATTAAAAAAATACGTGAAAAACTGAATTTTTTCAACTTTTGTTTTCTTTTTTTGAAATGATATGAAAAATGTGTACCTTTGTGCGCACTTAAAAATAAAAACTATTACTATTATGATAGAGGAGATATTAGGGAATTATTTACAGTCGTTGACTTTGTCGGACAAAGAGGCTCTGTTACGGACTGTTGAAGTTATTAAAAACGAAACCTCAGAAATTTCGCCCTATGCAGCGGAATTTTTGAAAATCGGTGCTGAGGAAATCAATGCCGATGTTGTAACTATGTCTGCATTAACTGCTTACGCCTGTCTTGAAAGGGAAAAACTTTCCTCTTTGATTTCTTCGGGAAAACTTGACGGCGAGGTTTCCGGCATTTTGTCAGGCATTCTCAAAATTCCGGAATTTAACGAGGAAAAACTCAAAACCCAAAACGAAAATCATATAAAACTGCTTGTAACTTTGTCGGGTGATGTCCGCGCAATAATTATTCTTCTTGCCGAACACT
Organism: Bacteroidales bacterium; assembly: GCA_017417315.1. Classification (GTDB taxonomy): domain Bacteria; phylum Bacteroidota; class Bacteroidia; order Bacteroidales; family UBA3824; genus UBA3824. The sequence continues at coordinate 49,218 of JAFPZK010000078.1, read as the reverse complement.
TATTGAAAATCAGGCATTTAAAAGATATTTCAGACCCTGAAAGTTATAAAGATGCAACTGAGGTTCAGTATCTGTATTCGCCCGTTGCGCACCGTATCGGTCTTTACAAAATAAAAACCGAAATGGAAGAGACGTGTCTGAAATTTTTTGAATACGATACTTTCCGCTCTATTGCCGACAAACTTCAAATCAAAAAAGAAGAAAGAGACGAATATATAAAGGCGTTTATTGAGCCGCTAAAAAAGAAATTTGAAAAATCAGGCTTGAAAGTCAGCATAAAAGGCCGTCCGAAATCTATTTCGTCAATACGTCAAAAAATGAAAAAACAAAACATTGACGTTGACGGAATTTACGATTTGTTTGCGATTCGCGTGATAATAGATTCTGCACCCGAAAACGAAAAGACCGACTGTTGGAAGGTTTATTCGTTGATAACCGAAGAGTACAAGCCTAATCCGTACCGATTGAGAGATTGGATAAGTGTTCCTAAATCAAGCGGTTACGAATCGTTGCACACGACGGTTATCGGTCCTGAGGGACGTTGGGTGGAGGTTCAAATCCGCACCGTAAGAATGGACGAAGTGGCAGAAAAAGGTCTTGCCGCTCATTGGAAATACAAAAACGGTACTGACGGAAAGGCTGACGGAAATATTTTCACTCGGATACGTGAGGCAATAGAAAATCCCGATTCTGCCAAAGGCGTTTCATCGGAAAAAAAGGCTTTGTACAGCGATGAAATTTATATTTTCACCCCCGACGGCGATTTGAAAAAAATGCGCAAAGGTGATACCGTTTTGGATTTTGCTTTTGCCATTCATTCGGAAGTAGGAAGCAAATGTAACGGCGCACACGTTAACGGGAAATTTGTGTCGTTGAAGCAAAAACTTCAAAACGGCGACACTGTTAAAATATTGACCTCTAACAATCAAAAACCTGCCGCCGAGTGGATTAACATAGCTAATAACATCAAAACCAAAAACCGCATACGCCGTATCATTGAGGCTGATAATCACCGCCTTGCAGAAATAGGAAAGGAGATTGTCCGTCAAAAAATAGAACAGGCAGATTATGATTTCAACGAGGTAAACGTCGTAAAAATTGCAAAATTTCTCGGCTTTGAAAAACCTGTTGATTTGTATCAAAAAGTAGGGGAGGGCGGTATTGATTTGCATAAAATCCGTGCGGCTCTTGCTTCTGAGGCACAAACTCAAACAGCCGTGCCTGCTGACGAGAAAAAACACCGCGAGGCAGAAACCGATTCTACGACCGATTATCTTATAATTGACAATTTGGATACTGTCGGTTACACGTTTGCGAAATGTTGCAAGCCGCTTCCCGGAGATAAAATTTTTGCTTTCGTAACCGCAACCAACGGCATGAAAATTCACCGTTACGACTGTCCGAATGCAAAAAATATTTTGACAAAATTTCCGTACAGAGTTGTTAACGCAATTTGGAAAAAAGACGTTTCAAAAGAACTTATTACTGCGGTTATCAAACTTCAAGGCGTGTATGATTCGGGAATGTCAACGGTTTTGACAAACGTTTTGACCAATGAATTTCACGTTCATATCCGTTCTTTTAGTCTTTCGGAAGAGCCGGGCGGAAAATTTTCGGCAGTATTTTCGGTCAACCTTTTGGGTGAAAGTCAACTCGAAAACTTGAAAGAGAGGTTCAAAAGGGTGAAAAACGTCGAAAAAGTTTTTTAAGAAAAATTTTCCGCGTATGTGAAATTTTATTAATTTTGCGAATTATAAACTTAAAAAAAATATTTTAAAAAAGAAATGAAAGTAGCGATTGTAGGCGCGTCCGGCGCGGTAGGTCAGGAACTTTTGAGGATTCTTGACGAAAGAAATTTTCCTCTTGACGATTTGGTTTTGTTCGGCTCTCAAAGAAGTGCGGGTACAAAATACACGTTTAAAGGCAAAGAGTATGAAGTAAAACTTCTTCAACACAACGACGATTTCAAAGGCGTTGACATTGCTTTCACTTCGGCAGGTGCGGGTACTTCAAAAGAATTTGCTGAGGATATTACGAAATACGGCGCGGTTATGATTGACAACTCGTCAGCATTCCGTATGGACGAGGACGTTCCTTTGGTAGTTCCCGAATGTAACGCTGAAGACGCTCTCAACCGTCCGCGAGGCATTATCGCAAACCCGAACTGTACAACGATTATGATGGTTGTGGTTTTGAAACCTTTGGAGAAAATTTCGCACATTAAGAGAATCCGTGTTTCGTCTTATCAGTCGGCTTCGGGCGCAGGTGCGGCTGCAATGGCAGAATTGGAACAACAATACAAGGAACTCGTTAACGGTCAACCTGTTACGGTTAAGAAATTTCCGCATCAGTTGGCATACAACGTTATTCCTCAAATCGATGTTTTCCAGCCTAACGGTTACACGAAAGAGGAGATGAAAATGTTTAACGAGACCCGCAAAATTATGCACACCGACGCTAAATGTTCGGCAACTTGCGTAAGAGTTTCGTCGCTTCGTTCACATTCTGAGTCCGTTTGGATTGAAACCGAAAAACCGATTTCAGTTGAGGAGGCTCAGAAGGCTATCGCTGCCTCTGACGGTTGTACTTTGGTTGACGACCCTGCAAACTTGGTTTATCCTATGCCTTTGGAAACTGCCGGCAAAGACGACGTTTTTGTAGGACGTGTTCGTAAAGATTTGGCAGAGGACAATGGTTTAACTTTCTGGCTTTCAGGCGATCAAATCAGAAAAGGCGCAGCATTGAACGCCGTTCAAATTGCAGAATATCTTCTTAAAGTAGGAAACGTGAAATAATTCATAATTGACAATTGACAATTGACAGTGATTAAAAAAATTGTCAATTGTCAATTATCAATTGTCAATTAAAAAAAATGGCTCTTCTTGTTTTATATTTTTCGTTTACGCTTTTTATATCGTTTTTGTGTTCGTTGATGGAGAGCGTGTTGCTCAGTACGTCTCCTATTTTCGTAAAACTTAACGAAAATTCACCTAAAAAAGGTGTCAGAAAACTTGTAAAATTCAAAAATAACGTTGACAAAGCCTTGTCAGCGATACTTTCATTGAATACGATAGCGAACACCGCTGGTGCGGCGATGGTCGGCGCACAGGCTTCTCATGTTTGGGGTTCGCAGTCGTTAGGGGTTGTTTCAGCCGTTTTAACGGTTTTGATTTTGATTTTTTCGGAAATTATGCCCAAGACCTTAGGCACTAACAACTGGGAAAAACTTGCCGGTCTTGTCGGACATTTAATAAGTGTGGTTTATGTTTTGACATATCCGTTAGTTATTTTGGCTCAGCAACTTACGAAACTTTTTAAGAAAAAGGATTCGGGGCATACGACCTCGCGAGAAGAGATTTCGGCTCTGGCAAATATCGGTGAGGAAGAAGGTATTTTCAGGGCTAACGAAAACGCTATCATTCAGAACCTTATGAAACTGAAAAACTACCGTGTTTCAGACGTTATGACACCGAGGGTTGTGGTTTGTTCGGCTGACGAGGAGATGACGTTAGGAGAGTTTTTGGCTGGGAAAAATTATTTGCGTTTTTCACGGATTCCGATTTACGGCGGCGATGATGAGAATATTACGGGTTACGTTTTTCGTCAGCAGGTTATGGAAAGTCTTGCCGAAGACCATGACACGCTGAAACTCAAAAACTTAAAGCGTGATATTTTAATTGTTCCGAATACTAAGCCAGTTTTTGCGCTTTGGGAAGATATGTTGAAAAAGAAGGAGCAAATTGCTTTGGTTGTTGACGAATACGGCGGCATGGACGGCATTGTTACGATGGAGGATATTATCGAGACTTTGCTCGGCATTGAAATTCTTGACGAAAAAGATACCGTTGCCGACATGCAACAATTTGCCCGCGAAAGGTGGAAACGCCGTCAAAGTAAATATAATTTTTTGGAAAAATAGAAACCATAACTATTTTTTTATCAGTCTGATAAATAACTTTTTCAAAAAAAACTTCAAAAAAATTTTTTTATTTCAATTATCCATTCTATTTTTGCGGTGTACTAATACATTAATACACTATGATTGTAATAAACGGTTTAAAATTCAATTATTCAAAACACGAAGTCTTTGATAATTTGAGCCTTAATTTCAACGAAGGTAAAATTTACGGTCTTCTCGGCTTAAACGGCGCGGGAAAATCAACACTGCTTTATTTGATGTCGGGTTTGCTGTTCGCAAACGGGGGCAAAGTAGAGTTCAACGGCTACGACGTTACAAAACGCAATCCTAACGCTTTGGCGGATATGTTTTTAGTGCCGGAAGAGTTTGAATTGCCGAGACTTACGTTTGAAAAATACGTAAAACTCAACGCACCCTTTTATCCGAAATTCAGCCGCGAGGTGTTTGAAAAATGTCTAAAAGGGTTCAATATGACAGCCGACATCCGCTTAGACAAACTGTCAATGGGACAAAAGAAAAAGGCGTTTATGTGTTTCGCTCTCGCCGCAAACACTTCGCTCCTGATTATGGATGAGCCGACTAACGGTCTTGACATTCCGTCAAAAAGTCAGTTTCGTCAAGTGGTTTCTTCCTGCATGAACGACAACCGCACGATAATAATTTCAACTCACCAAGTCCGTGATGTTGAGAACCTTATCGACCATATCACAATCATTGACAACAAAAAATGCGTTTTTGATTACAGCGTTCTTGACATCACCGAAAAACTCTTTTTCACGACAGAAAAAACTGAAAATCCGCTTTTTGCGCAAGATGTTTTCGGCGGACAACTTTTGGTTGGTAAACGTCAAAACGGTGATTCAGAAACTCCGCTCAACATCGAACTTTTGTTCAATGCGGTTTTGGCGGACAGCAATAAAATTAACCAAGTTTTTTCTAATTAGGAGGGCAAAAAATGAATGAAAATTTTACTTTTTTCAGGTTTTCAAAACTTTTGAAATCACAGTTCAGACTTGCTGCTACACCGCTGATTGTCTATGTGTTAGCAACTCTGACATTTTATTTTTTGACGGTTTGGCTTATCGGAATGCCGGGCAAAAGTAAGATTTGGGAGCCGTTTTGGGGGTTTACGGTCGTAATCGGGTCTGCCGGTGTGCTTGTTGTGTCAAGTTTGATTTGCGCAAATATCCGCAAAAAAATAGGTTTTCAGACCTTTAACCTTTTGCCCGCCTCAAACTTGGAAAAATTTTTAGCAAGAGTGTTGATTTGCAATGTTTTACCGCTGATAATCTGGGTGGTGTTTTCGTTTTTGCTGTATTTTAACGACGATTTTGTTTCAAAACTCGGATTTCAGGAGAAGAATTTGCCGGTTCACATTATTCTGACGATGTGTTTAGTTTGGTTATCATCGCTCAGCACGTTTTGGGCAGCGGTGTTCAGACGGTTCGGATTAGTGGTTTTTCTGGTTTTTACGACACTGCTTATCGTTCTGTGTGTTAACTGGTTGATTAGCGCAAATCTGATGTTTCTTGACCCTATTGCGCGGTTTATCGGAGGAGATTTACATCGGTTATACCTTGTCGTAGGCTTATTTACGGGCTTTTTAACGATAGTTAATTTGACGGCGGCATATTTCGTCTACCGCCGTAAAGAAATCAGGTTTAAACTTTTTAATTGGTAGACACTATGGATTTCAAAGAAAGCAGACCGATATATTTGCAAATCGCCGATAAAATTTGTGGCGAAATTCTCACCGGTAAATTCGCTGAAAATGAGCGTATTCCGTCAGTCAGAGAATATGCCGCAAGTTTGGAAGTTAACGCTAATACTGTGGTGCGTTCATACGACTTTTTGCAAAACAAAGACATCATTTTCAACAAGCGCGGAATAGGATATTTTGTGGCAGAAGGTGCTGCTGAAAAAATCCTTCAAATGCGCAGGGAAATGTTTATGAATGAGCAACTTCAAGATTTTTTCAACGAAATAGACATGCTCAAAATCTCAATCAACGAAATTGTAGAACTTTATAACAACAGACATTAATTATGAAAAAAATATCACTTTTACTTGCTATGGCGGTGATGATTGCCGCCTGCAACCCTTACGGCAGCGAAATTCCCCGCAAACTCGCCGGAAACTGGATTAACGAAAAAAACGGCAACTACGATTACGGTTTTTTTGAAGAATTTGCTATTGCTCAAAGCAACTTTTGGAAATACAAATCCGTCAGCGATAACGAAATTGTTTTGCAGAATGATAAAACTATTTCGCTGAATGTCAATATTTTAAATGATTCTACAATCACTGTTAACGGTGAAAAATATTTCAAAATCGTTTATCCTGACGGCGTTGAAAAAACTCACCCTTTGGAAGTGAAAAAAATAGCAGATCTTTATTTAAGCAAAATGTCGTATTTCCCTGACGTAAAAGAAGATACAACGGATTTTGCGCCATACGTTTATAACCGTACAGATTCCGCAAAGGTGCTATTGTACGAAAGAAACACGGCAAAAGGTTGGCAATCGTTTCAAAGGCGGTTTCATTCAAGTAATTATAAACGGTGTGTTGCTCTTAATGGAAGCACCGGTTATTGGGGTTTTTATTCGCCGTTAATTGATTCAACAGAACACTACGGGGAAAGAGCAGTTTTTGACGCACTTGTTGAAAGTGTTTGCGAAATAGATTGCGGATTTTTGTTTGAGGATTGGTTTACGAAATTTTATTTACCGACAATCATTGAGCCGAATGACACGTTGGTGATTTCATTTTCGAGAGAGACTTTCGATATTTACGGTTATAGAAACGAGCATTATGTTTCGGGCAGCAATCAAAGGTTTTACCGCGAACAAGATTTGTTTTTTAATTATCTTGTAAGTAATGAAAAAAATGATTGGAGCGATGATGATTTTGATGGGTTGTATAAAAAGTATGTTGAAGATTCTACAAGGTTAGAGAATTTTATTGCGCAGTGCAAAATGCCGCTTTCAAAAAAATTTGTTCATTACAATAAAAATGTAATGCTTTATAGGTTTGCTTCTGAAATAGTCGGTTATGAAGGTGCGGAAGAATTTTTCAAGCAAAATCCGCAAATTTTTAATGAGCAGGAGATTTTGCTAAGTCGTTGGGGCGTTGAATTTATGTTGAAATATAGTCGGCGTATGTATCCGCAGGAGTTAAAAAAATTAGGTTTTAGCGACGATTTTTGGAAGTTGATTGAAAAAGTAAAAGAAAGAGAAGAAAACAATTAAAAAATTATTATGGACGAAAAAATTATCATAACAGACAACGATTACAACGCAATTTTGACCAATACGATTGCTGTAATCGACGGAGCGCGGTTGAATATTGCTCGCGTGATTAACACAAATTAGAAAGTAAACACGGTAGCAGTGTTGTAAACCGTCTTTCGGAGGATTTGAAAGAACGCTATCCGGAAATTGGTCTTTCACCTCGGCAACTTTGGAATATGAAAAAGTTTTACGAGCGGTTTTGCACCTCAGACCCAAAACTGCTACACTCCGTAGCAGTTTTACCTTGGAGCGGTATTTTGTTGCTTATTAACAAACAGTTAGATGACGACAAAGAGAAAAGAAAATTGTAGATAAATATAATTCCGACATTGAGGCGTTTGTTCGCAATCGAACGGATAAAGAACGTTTCGATGGTGCTAAAAACAAAGAAGTGCTTTGGACAAAAATTTTCGGTAACGAGAGTTATTTCAGGGATTTCTTAAAATTGCAGGAATATTGTCAAGGGCTTAACAAATATGCAGTTGTAGCGGATTCTGTGGTTAAAGAATTTGAAAAAATGCGTTTTCCGTTTTATGCGGAATATGTAAAAGCCAAAAACACCGAAATCATAGCCAAAATTGAAGCCGAAAAGAAACGCGGCGGTTATTTTGTTCATCAGGCGAGTGAAAGCGAAGGTGATTCTTTGTTGGTGGAATTGATAAAAGATTTCAAAGGCAAAGTAATTTTCGTTGATTTTTGGGATACGTGGTGCAGCCCTTGCCGCAGTGCAATCAAGCAGATGGAGCCGATGGAAAAAGATTATGCAGGCAAAGACGTTGTATTTTTGTTTATTGCTGACGAATCGTCGCCGATTGAGGAGTATAACGGAATGATAGTTTCGATGAAAGGTCATCACTACCGTTTAAAATACAGTCAGGCAGATTCTTTGATGAACAAATGGGGCTTTACGGGGATTCCCTCGTATGTCATTATCGGCAAAGACGGTGAAGTTAAAGATTTTCACACGGGATTTCACGGCGTGGATTATTACAAAAAGAAGATTGAAGAAGAGTTGAAAAAATAGAAAAAAAGTCAGCCAAATTTGCAGATTTGTTGTCTATAAACAATAAAAGTTAAAATTTTGCAGATTTGTTGTCTATAAACAATAAAATTATTATCTTTGCAGCGTAAAAAGTATAAAGATTATGAAAATAATTACACGAAAACAATACGCTGATAAAGTAGATTCTTGGATTGGCAAATCCCAAATTATTGTTCTGACAGGTCAGAGACGTGTCGGTAAAAGTTTTGTTTTGAAAGACTTTATTGAGCGTCATAAAAACGAAAACGATGCAAATTTCGTCTATATTGACAAGGAAAAACGCGATTTTGCTTTTATCAAAACAGATGAACAATTAGGCGAATACATTGATTGTCATTTCGTAAAAGGCAAACACAATTACATTCTTGTTGATGAAATTCAGGATATTGAAGGTTGGGAGCGTACAATCAGGAGTTTTAGGACTGAGGATAAAACCGACATCATCATCACGGGCAGCAATTCCAAAATGCTGAGCAGCGAATTATCGACTTTGCTTAGCGGACGATATGAAGAAATTCACATTCTGCCGTTGAGTTATTTGGAGTTTCTGCAATTCCATTCTCTTGATGACAATGACGATTCATTGATGAAATATCTTGAATACGGTGGACTTCCGGGATTGTCTGTCATCGGGCTTGACGACGAAGAACACGTTTGGGAATATCTGAGGAGTATTTTCAACACTGTTTTATTAAAAGACGTGATAGAGCGTTATCAGATTCGCAACGTTACTTTTATGAACAATTTGTTGGTATTTTGGGCGGATACGATAGGTAAGGTCAATTCTGCCACAAGCATCAGCAAGTATATGAAGTCGCAGAAGCAAGATGTTTCCACCAATGTAATCCTTGATTATACGGGATATTTTGAGGACGCATTCTTATTAAAAAGTGTCAAACGGTACGACATACATGGCAAAAAAATCTTCGAGACCAATCAGAAAGTTTATTTTGGCGATGTCGGTCTGAGAAATTTTATTGTGGGCTCCAACCGCGAAACCGACATAGAGAAAGTACTCGAAAACGTTATCTACCAACACCTTGTGCGACTTGGCTACCAAGTTTATATCGGCGAACTTCGTGTTGGCGAGATAGATTTCGTATGTCGCAAGACCAACGAACTCAAATACATCCAAGTTGCTTACTTTTTGAAAGACGAAGAAACCATCAAACGCGAGTTTGGTCGTCTTCAAGACATTCAAGACAACTATCCAAAATATGTAATTTCACTCACGCCATTTGTAAAAAATCGTGATTACAATGGAGTTACACATTTAGGATTGAGGGAGTTTTTGAAAAATGGATTGTAATTTTTTTCTCTTAACAACAAATGAAAAAAACTCAGCCAAATTCGCATATTTTTATTGAATTTGGCTGAGTTTTTTTGAAGTTTTTATAACTAAAATATTGTGGATTAAGTAGTTAAGTATTTTTATTGAGAATTCGCCGAAAAATTGTCATCTTTGCAGAAGAAAAAAAACTATGCCACTTATTAATTGCATATTTTAGCAAAAAGTTGCAACTTATAAGTGGCATATTTTTACAAAAAGTTGCAACTTATAATTTTTTTTGCTAAATTTGCCACGGAAATCAAAGTAGAATGTTATGGATAAAAATGTCATCAAACAGATAATAATTCGTCAGCAAGAGTTTGTTTCAAAAATCAAACTTCAAAAGCGCAATATCGAATTGGATTTTGCAGCAAATTATGTTTTCGTGGGAATACGTCGCGCCGGTAAATCCTTTTTGTTGTACCAATACATAAAAAATCTTGTAGAACAAGGACATTCTATTGAAGAAATCCTTTTTATAAATTTTGAAGATGAAAGAATTTCCGACATCAAAAAAGAGGAATTACACTTGATTTTGGAATGTTACAGCGAATTGTATGCTCACGAACCGATTATTTTTCTTGACGAAATACAAAATGTTGACGGGTGGGAGCATTTTGCCCGCCGTCTTGCCGATGAAAAACGCCGTGTTTTGATTACGGGCAGCAATGCGCACATGTTGAGCCGCGAAATTAGCAGCGTACTTGGCGGACGTTACATTGCGAAAGAAATTTATCCATTTTCACTGGCGGAATTTCTGAAATTTAACGGTGTGGAACTTAATAGAAATTGGGAATTTTCGTCTGTAAAATCTGCTGTTGTGAGGCTGTTTGCTGAGTATTTTTATAATGGCGGACTTTCTGAGGTGTTTTTGTTGCAAGACAAAAAAGAGTGGTTGCAATCACTCTATCATAAAATTTTGTTTTCTGACATTGTTATTAGAAAAGGAATACGCAACGAGCAGTCGCTCAAATTGTTGATTCGTAAACTTGCCGATGGGGTAATGCAACCGGTATCTATTAAGCGGCTTCAAAATATTCTGCAAGGCGACGGAACTAAGATTGCTCGCGAGACAATTACCAATTATCTCGGTTATTTGAATGAAGCGTACTTGACTTTTTCTGTGAGCAATTTCAGCGATTCGATTACCGAAAGAGAAAATCAGAAAAAACATTATTTTTTCGATAACGGCATTTTGAATTTGTTTCTTTATCAGCCGGATACAAAACTATTGGAAAATATTGTTGCTTTGGAACTTTACAAAAAATTTGGCAACAGACTTTTTTATTATAACAAGAATATCGAAGTTGATTTTTGCGTTCCTGACGAAGGTTTGTTGATTCAAGTATCGTATGATATGAAGACCGATGACACCCGAAAGCGTGAGTTTGGTGCCTTGGTGAAGGCTAAGAAGTTTTTCAATGCCGAACAACTTTTGGTAATCACTTATAATCAAGAAGAAGAAATCGAATTAGACGGCATAAAAATTAGTGTCGTTCCTATTTGGAAGTTTTTGATTGACAATGAGTAATTTTCATAAAAAAAGTCAGCCAAATTCGCATATTTTTATCGAATTTGGCTGAGTTTTTTCTGAAAATCTTAAAGTTAAAATGTTGTAAACTAAATGGTTAGTTTAAAAAACTATCTAAACAAATCGTCAAAATTTACCACTTGATTTATTGATGTAGAATGTTCATTTTTGTTAAGTCCCATAGTGGTAACAAGCACTAATTGAACCGAATGTGAAGGCTTATGAAGTTTTGAATTCATAAATGCGTCAAGTTTGTTGAGGATATTGCGCTGATAATCTGCGGTAAATGTGAAATTGTTTTCACAAAACTTTATTTCGCAAAGATAGTCGGTGCGTTCGCCAGCCCATTGTAATACTAAATCTATTTGCGCACCGTTACCGTCTGCAGTTTTGCCGCTGTAACAGAAAGATTTAGTGATAGTTGAAATGCGTAAAGCCTCAGCCAACTGTGGAATGTGTTGCGTTACCAAAAGTTCAAAAGTGTTGCCTGCCCAAGTAAAAAACTTAGCCGTCCGTTGTATTGACTTCCAATTTCCGCCGTGTTGTAAACTCTTGTCGCTGAGAAAATTAAAATAAAACAACGTAAAAAAATCTTTCAGTTGATAGACCTTTTCTTCGCGCGAGCCGCCTAAACGCGGATATTCACGGATAATGTCAGATTGCAAAAGATTGTCAATTATCTTTGTCAAAGTGCCGCCGCCGCTTATCCCGGAAGCCTTCATAATTTCGTTGCGGGTCATACCGTAAAATTTGTCAGAAAGTATTTTGACAAGTTCCACATAACGTTCGTTAGAAGCAAAAAGCCCGGTATAAACATCTTTAAACTCCTGATGGACAGCAGGGTTTTGAAAAAAAATCTCGTCAATGTTTTCAGTGAGTGTCATATTTGGCTGCAACTTGTCCAAATAATACGGAATGCCGCCCATAACCATATAATTGATTGCAATTTCGTATTGCGATAAGTGAAAACCGCGTTTTTGGAAAAACAATGCACATTCTTTGAGCGTAAACGGCAGAAGATGAATCATTTGCGTAAGCCGTCCGTGCAATCCGCCATAGTCGCGAATTACATTGTTGAGCATCCAACTTGTTGCCGAGCCGCAGACAATCAGCACGATATTGCGCTGACGGTTTGCCCACGAGTTCCAAAAATATCCTAATTCGGCTATCAGTTGCGATGACTGAGGCCCCGCAAGCCAAGGTAACTCATCAAAGAACAGCACTTTACGGCGGTTTTTAATGGATTCAAGGTATTTTTTGAGCAAACGGAAAGCCTCACCCCAATTTTTAGGAGGTTCTTGACCTGCATCGAAACCGAGGTCAATGAGTTCGTTGTAAAAGTGCCTGAGTTGTACCGACTTATATGTTTTATCGTCTTTGTCTTTGAGGAAAGTTCCTACAAGTTCAAAGACGATTTTTCCTTTGAAAACTTCTTCAATGAGGTACGATTTTCCCACTCGCCGCCGTCCGTAAATGGCTGCAAATTCGGATTTTGAGGATTTCAACATTCTTTCTAACGTTGCAATCTCTTTTTCTCTGCCGATAATAGTGTCTATTTTCATACGCTTTCACTTAAAATCACGCTTCAAAAATATAAAATTACTTCTATTTTTCAAAAAAAAAGTCAGCCAAATTCGCACATTTTTATCGAATTTGGCTGACTTTTTTCTGAAAATCTTAAAGTTAAAATGTTGTAAACTAAATAGTTAAATGTTTTGTATTAAGAATTTTTAACTAAATAAAAATCGTGTGTTTTTACAAGTTAAATGAAGTATTAAAAAACTAAACATTCGCCGAAGATTTTTCGGCGAATAATTGCGTATTCGCCGAAAAATTGTCATCTTTGCAGAAAATATTTTCGCTATGTATCTGCATCAAAAAAATAATTGGCAAGATTTTAAGTATGATAACAATTTGATTGTTAGCGTTTTGGGAGAAATTCGACTTACCTAAACCGAAAAAAGTGCCGGAAGAAATGCAGAAGTTTTTGGCGTGGTTCAATTCGGAAAGTGCGACGGATTGGGTTTTGAAAGCCGCTATTGCGCATTTTTGGTTTGTAACCATTCACCCTTTTGACGACGGTAACGGTCGCATTGCAAGGGCGTTGACGGATATGTTGCTCGCGAAGTCGGAAGATTCGCCGCTGAGGTTTTATAGTGTTTCCAACGAAATAAATTTAGACCGCAACGGCTATTACAACATTCTCGAAGATACGGAGACCGGCGACGGCGACATAACGGGTTGGCTTCAATGGTTTTTAAGCAGCCTTAGAAAATCAATTGATAAGTCCATCGAAACGATTGACAAAATTTTGGACAAGACGGATTTTTTTGCGAAGATTTCTTCTGTTGCAGTCAATCAACGTCAAAAGAAAATTTTAGCAATGCTTTTTGACGGTTTTGACGGCAAACTTACCACCGCCAAATATGCCAAAATCAACAAGTGTTCTAAGGATACGGCGTTGAATGACATTAATTTTCTCATCGAAAACGGGATTTTAGAAAAGACCGACGGCAAAGGTAAGAATACAGGATATTGTTTGAGGGAAAAGTGAAAAAACTCAGCCAAATTCGCACATTTTTGTTGAATTTGGCTGAGTTTTTTTATTCCATTGGTTTTGTACAACTGACGGAAAATCATTTACCTCCTTTTTCAATTTCCCTTTCAACCAAAAGTTTTGCCTCTTCCAAAAGTCGTTTGCTTTCGGCTTTCAAGGCAAAGGATTTTTGGATTTTTGAAGAAATGTCGTCTTGAATTGTTTTTGCGAGTTTTGGGATAATAACTTGCTCAATTTCTGACGGTTTCCAATGCTGAATGATTGCACCATTTGCATCTCGTTCGGATTGCATTTTTACAATTTTGGAGTTCAATACAAGCGTCAAATAATCAGGATTGTAATCTTTGTTAAAAACAGTCAAATGAAGCAACGCGCCCGATGTGATACAATCCAAATCTTTTTCCACTTTGTACGCAATACCGACACTGCCATCTTTCGACAAAAGAATTGTGTCTTTCTTTGGTCGCAATTCTTGCAAATCGAAATCGTCGGACGACAAGAAAATTTTAGGTTCAGAAATGCCGAATTTGTCAACGTCAGAAACTCTTATAAATGGAATACCATTGTCTTGATATGCATCGCTACCCGGCTCAACAGATTTCTTAGTATTGACAATTTTATTGAGCGTATCGCAATCATATTTAGAGAGTTGAGTAAACAATGCATCATACTTGCTTTGATAATACTCTGCATCCAATCTTCCCGAACTCAAAAACGATTCTTTCAATGTTTTGACATTGACATTTTGATTTTCAGGTTTCCAATCTTTCAAACCAAGTTCTTCGAGAAGTTGGTTTTCGGCGGAGGCGTAAAGGTGTTGAGATTCTGTCTTTTTGCTATAAGCCGATTTAACTTTTGTTTCGATTTTTTTTTGGAACACATCAGTAAAAATTGGTACTTTTACCATTCCAACTTCATTACAATTAAGATTTACTTGTTCCATTTGTCGAGATAGATATTCAAGGAACAATTTACCATACTTAGAATTTAGATATACATTCAAGTACTCGGGTAAAATTTTGTTTCTATCAGGACGAATATGTGCTATATTTTGATTAATGTTTGCAGGCAATATGTCCTCGTGAATTATACAACTACGACCTATAACACTATATGTAGCACCAATAATTGTTGTAATGATATCATTCTCTTGCAGTTCCGTCCGTTTTATTTCATCGTTGCCGAGTTTTGTTAAATAGTGAGCAAATGGGGGGCATATTTCATTAACTCTAAGATTGTCCGTTTTGATTAATTTGATTGTTCCTCCATAAAAACTTGAATTATTCATAGACGGCGTATGTCCTGTCTGAATTGGTTTTGAAACGAGTTCAGATAAATTGACACATTTGTGGTTATTCAACAACTGAATCAAATTTACATATTTTTTTTGATAAAATTCCGCTTCTATTCGTAAGTCATCCTTATTTAAGTCGTTAAGTTGCTTTATATTAATATCCAACCCTTTCAACAATTTTTCATATCGTTCTTTGTTGAAAGGGCTGCCTAAAAAAAACTTAGCCGTTCTTTTTTGGCAAATTCGGCGAAGGCTTCGGCGATGCCGTCTTTTGAATATCTACCTTTTAGACGAATATCACGAGAAGTCCATAGTTGGTCGAGTTCGGGGTCGTGGTTAAAAAGGTCGTGCTTAACAAAAATGTGTCCGTGAGTGTCTTTAACTCTCACGTTGTTATTCACTTTTACGTCCTCAATTATGAGACAATATTTTTGCCGTTCTTTTGAAAGGTTATTATATTCCTCTAATGATATTTCGTTGGCAGATATTGTTTCACAATCCTCGCCGTGATTCAGAACTTTTTTGTAGCGTTTTTGAGTATCTTTGGGCAGAGCAAGGAACTCGTCTAACGAAAGAGTTTGCTTCAAGGCAACAAGGGTTTGATTGCCGCTATCTTTTTTGGATAAAGGCTTCTTCTCAAATGTTACAGGTTTGAAAATCCATCTTTTATGACTATCAAGACTACCGAAATCTTGAATGAACAAATCTTGTACAAAATCTGTCGAGTTCCATTTTGTCAGTTGTTCTTCCGCAACGGACACAATTTCTCCGTCTTTTATGCTGTAATGCCATTTTGTCCACGTTACATAGTTCTCCGTTACGTAAATCTTTTCTTTTTGGTTGTTTACGGTAGGCTCTTGCATTGTAGCAAAGAAAATAGGATAGTCGATATATACCTTGTAATCTTGCCGTTTGTCGTATTCGAAATATAGTTTTTTGTCTTCGTCAGACAAGTGGTTGTATTTTTCTACGTCAATTGAAAAATCGTGTTTATTGCCCTCGTATTTTTCATCGGATTCCACCTCTTTTTGCTTGATAGACAAACGGAATTCTTTGTTATTAATGTCGTCGTCCATCTCTTTTTTAGTAACTCGACGATTGTTGTCTGTGAGATGTATTCTGAATGTAACGTTTTCTATGTCGTTGATATTAGGATTCTTTTTGTCATCAGCCGAAGTCCATTTTTGCACAAACAATACGCTTGTTTTTGTTCCCGTGTGCTGCAAAAATGTGTTTTGATGCAGACCTACAACGGCAAGAATGCGACACTTTGCCGCTATGAAATCACGCAGATATTTTTCGGATGAATTGTTGAAGTCGCCTTGCGGAAGAACAACTCCCATTCTGCCACCCGGTTTCAGGAAATTTAGGTTGCGCTCTATAAATAGTATGTCGCGACCGATATTATTTTTTAGTTTTCCTTTTTCATTATAACCAAGTTGGTAAAGCCCGATTACTTTTGCATCGGTTCTGTCTCCTGCAAAAGGTGGATTTGCAAGAATAAGGTCGAAATTATATTTTGTGTATTTGCCTTTTTGTTCAGCAAGACCTTCAAGTCTTTGAAATCCTGCAATGTATTTTTCTTGCCACCCTTGTTTTTGCAAATACTTGCTTCCGTTCCAAACATTGTAATCAAGAGTATTGAGTTCCAACACGTTAGTTTTACCATCGCCCGCAATTATATTCAGCATTTTACCGACACGCACACACACTTCGTCAAAATCAATTGCAAAAACCTTATTGTCTACATAGTCTGTTTCCCTACGGCTGCGACGTGTATTTACAAAGTTGTGTTTCTTGGGATTAATTTTATTCCATACGTGAAAAATCGTGTGCATCGGAAAACCACAACTGCCGCTTGCAGTATCTATCATTGTATCATTTTCGCCGGGGTTCATCATTTTAACACACATATCAATAACATAACGTGGCGTAAAAAATTGACCTTTTTCGGCTTTTTGAGATTTGCTCATCAGATGTTCAAAAGCATCGTCCACCACGTCAAGATTAGAATTAAACAACTTGACATTTTCGAGATAGGCAACTACGATTTTTACATCAGATGCACCAAGTTCTAATTTTGTATTATCGGGGAAAATACCCCTCCACGTTTGCTGTGCTTTGTCGAACAGATTCTGCACACGGTTGTAAACCTGTCCCTCAGCGCCAAGCGAGCGGAATTCCAACTGACGAAAACTGTCATCCTTTGTGTATTCGCTTGCGTGACTGATAAAACCGTCGTTGATAGCGTTGGAAAGCCGGTCGTTGTCGTCAGCGGAAAGATATTCGTCGTAAAGTTTAGCAAACAGAAATTTGAACACCTCCTCGAAAACATCTCCTCCAAAATTTGCAAATATTTTGTCTTCAAGTTCAAGGATTACGTCTTTGAGCGAAGTAGTGTTTTTTTCGTCTATTAGAACTAAATCTTTGATTGTAAAACGGTCATTGAGAATCTGATCCAAGGTTTCGTTAAACTTTGGAAGACGGTCTATCTTCTCAAATTTGTAGTTTTTGTTTTGAGAACTCTGCCGGTTGTAATAATATTCTTTTACTTCGCCACCATCCACTTCCACGCCAATACTTGCACCTAAGTTTTTGCAGTAGTTTTCGAGTTGTCCTTTTACTTTTTCTTTTCCCGGAGCCTTAAATTCCACTACAATATATGGTGCCGTCCTATGCTCGTCCTCGTATATGACAAGGTCGGCGAAATTAGAACTATCACGCCCCATTTGAACTGTTTTTTCAAATTCTATGCGCTCCTTTGGATAGTTGTATTCTTCTATTAGTTTATGTGTAAAAAGTTGACGTACAACTTCTTCGGGCTTCAATTCTATTTCTTTTTCACGAATTATACACTGCACCTTGACAACACCTTCTCCTTTGTCGTTTGTGCCGTTGTACATTCTTTCTTCAAGCCATTTTATTTCCTCTTGGGAAAACTGTATCAACTTGGCAAGTTCTTCTTTGCCAAGTACTTCTGATAATTTCATTTTTTTAGTTTTTAAGTTGCATTTGCCCACAGCAACTCAAAAAACTTTTTCATTGAAGTCAAGACCCAAGCACCCTAAAAAAAGAACGTGGACAAATCCTCGTCCACATTCCGGGTGCTTGGCCTGACCCTCATTTACAGACAAGGAACGTCCACGCAAATATGCGCAGACGTTCGCTACATATTCCTGTAAATGATTTCCTATGCGGCCAAGCTTCGGAATGTTTTCAGAATAGCGGCAAACGCTAAATTATTTATAATATGTTAGTTAACAATTTCGCCGGTTTTGTTAAGCGGCTTTTTTATCATGTAGTTTTGTTTTAATTTCAACGATGTAAATATAGCGGAAGTTTTTTTTATAGGCAAATTTTTTTTGGGGAAAATAAAAAAGTTGGGAAAAAACTCAGCCAAATTCGCATATTTTTATCGAATTTGGCTGACTTTTTTCTTAGATTCTTTAAGTTAAAATGCTGTATATTAGATGGTTAAATGTTTTATATTAAGATTTTTTAACTAAAATAAATCTTCAATATTTGCTTGAAAAAAAATGTCAAACGGAATACCGTCTGTGCCGACAACGAAAGCATTTTTCGGGTGAAATTTCTCTTCAAATACTTTCAAACCGCTGTTCATACCGCGTCGCCCGCTTTTTACCTCAATGGCGATACATTCGTCTTGTTTTTGAATGATAAAATCCACTTCATCGTTTCTTTCGCGCCAATAATAAACCTTGTAGCCGCCTTCTATTGCGCCGCCCAAAAGGTACGCACCGACAGCCGATTCTACCCAACGTCCCCAAATTTTAGGGTCGATTCTGTCGTTTGCAAAACCTTTGCCTTTGTATGCTGTCAGTAAAGCATTGTTGTAAACTTGATACTTCGGAATTGATTGATATTTACGCGCTTCGTCATTAGCATATTTTTGTAGTCCGGCAAGCATATTGCATTGGTCGAGTACGTTGAGGTATCCTGACAAAGTAGTAACATTTCCGGCGTCCAAAAGTTGTCCTAACATCTTGTTGAGCGACAAAAGTTCTGCCGAATAAGCACAACCTAATTCAAAAAGTTGCTGCATTATAGCAGGTTTATAAATATTTGTCGTCATTATAACATCTTTTTCGATTGCGGGCGCAACGAGAGAATCTTTAACGTATCTGCGCCAACGTTTTTCGTCGCTTACAAACCGTGCCGTACCCGGATAACCGCCGAAATAAATCCATTGTTCCAAATTCCAGCCGAAAGCCTCGTGCATTTCAGCAAAAGTCCAATGTCCGAGTCTAATCATCTCGAAACGCCCCGCCAACGATTCGGTAAGACCTTTTCTTAGCATCAATCTTGACGAACCCAAAAGAAAGACTTTCAGATTAAGACCTGTTGAGGTGTCGGTGTCCCATTCGCGCTTTACAGCCTCGCTCCAATTTTGAATTTTCTGAACCTCGTCAATCACAAGAACTGCTTCTTTGGCGTTTGTCATAGTCATCTGCGTTCTGACACTCAGCCAAGTACGGCGAATCCAATCTGTATCGGTTTCGTTGACATTATCAGCACGGAAAAACCAATGCGGAAAATCAATTTCTTTCAAGACTTGCTCCACGATTGTAGTTTTCCCGACTTGCCTTGGTCCGGAAAGAACTTGAATTACACTTCTCGGCTCATTAAATCTTTCTAATATGCTGTTAAATTGCTGTCTTTTAAATAGTTCCATTCTTAAAAGTGTTTTACAAAATTCTCAAATCTCTGTTACAAAATTCTCAAATCTTGGTTGCAAAATTATCAAATTAAACGAAACTATAAAACTTTTTTTGAGGTTTTTTGAGGCATTAATCTTTCAGCAACCTTTCGGCATTTTTGTACAAAATTGCTTCACGTTTTTCCTCGTTAAGTTTAAGACTATCAAAACGTTTGAGTTCGTCTTGATGATCCCACATAGGATAATCGCTGCCGAATAGAAATTTTTCATAACCGTGAGCCTCTATCATTTTTAAGGCTTTTTCTTTCGGGAGTTGCCAAAGCGTGCTTGAAGTGTCAAACCAAACTCTCTGACCTACAAGATATTTCATCGAATTGTCCCATTCCGTATAGCCGCCGAAATGCGCCGCAACAACTATCAGCGACGGGTGTTTTTCAATGACATTTAGTATGCGTTTAGGCCCTGAAAAGTCGTAACGGTAATCGCCCGCATGAACCAAAATCGGCATTTTTAACGCCGAAATTACTTCGTAAATATCGTCCATTTGCGGAGTGTCAACTTGAAATTTTTGAAAATCGGGGTGAAGTTTTATGCCCCTCAGTCCTGAGTTTTTTATGCGGTTTAGTTCGTTTTCAAAGTCTTGATAATCAGGGTGAATAGTGCCGAAACCGATAAATTCTTCGTGAAGTTTTACCTCTGAAATTATATAATTGTTGATTGCTTCTACTTGATGGGCGGCTGTTGCGGTGGAATGTACAATGTATTTTTCAACGCCGATTTTTTTGCCGCTTTCGAGCAGTTTTTCGGGAGAGCCGTCATAACACATTTGGGTATGATAAAATTCGCCGATATTTTTGCTGGCTTTTTCCGCAATTTTTTTCGGATAAATATGTGCGTGAAAATCTATAATCATTTTTTTTGTGCAAAAGTAAAAAAAAATTTTTTTGTTTCAAAAATTCTCTTTTACTTTGCGGCGTTAATCAAAAACGACAAAATGAGAAATTTTTACGCATATAACAATTGGTGGTGGTGCTTACGGAAAAAAAATTCGTGAGACGATTCACCTTTGTATGTATTAAATAAAAGTTAGAAAAGGTCTGTTAGTTCTCACTGACAGACCTTTTTTTATTGGCAATAATTAAAAAAAGTAACAAAAATGTTTAAGTACAAAACCAAATCCAAAACTATTCTGAGCGATTTGTATACGCCCGTCAGCGCGTATTTAAGGCTCAGAGATTCAGGCGTTCAGAGCGCGTTGATGGAGTCTAACGATTACCATTCAAAAGAAAATTCGCGCTCGTTTATCGGTATTTTCCCGCTCGCTTCGGTTGCCGTCAACCACGGAAAAGCCGTTTTGAAATATCCCGACGGCAAAACCGTAACTCACGACATCACTGAAATTTACAAAGTTGAAGATGCTTTGCAGGAGTTTTTGAAAAACTTTTCGGTTGAGGGCGAAAATTCTAATTATACGGGACTTTACGGTTACACTGCTTTCAACGCCGTCAGATATTTTGAAAATATCCCCGTCAAAGATACCACGATGGAAGAAAACGACGCTCCCGATATGCTTTACGTTTTGTTCCGTACAGTGTTGGTTTTCAATCACTTCTCGTCAAAACTGACAATCGTGGATTTAACGCAAAACGATGAGGACAAAATCTCGCAAGTTGAAAAACTTATGGCAAAAGCAGGTGTCAGAACGGATAATTTTCACGCCGTCGGCGAAACGGTTTCTTCGCTGACAGATGAGCAGCATAAAGAAAACATCAGAAAAGGTATCGCACATTGCAAACGCGGCGACGTTTTTCAAATCGTGTTATCACGCAGATTTATACAGAGATACGAGGGCGACGATTTCAAACTTTACAGGGCTTTGCGCTCGATTAACCCTTCACCGTATTTGTTTTATTTTGATTTCGGCGGTTTCAGGATTTTTGGCTCGTCGCCCGAAACACATTGCAGAATCGAAAACGGCAAGGCATACATCGACCCGATTGCAGGCACAACCAAACGCACCGGCAACCCCGACGAAGACCGCAAAAACGCCGAATATCTCCGCAACGACCCCAAGGAAAACGCCGAACACGTTATGCTCGTTGACCTCGCCCGCAACGATTTGAACCGCAACTGCGACAACGTTAAAGTTGATTTTTACAAAGATATGCAGTTTTATTCCCACGTCATTCATCTTGTCAGCCGTGTCAGCGGTGATATGAGAGAAGATTCCGTTCCCGTTAAAACTTTTATCGACACATTTCCGGCAGGAACACTCAGCGGTGCGCCGAAAGTCCGCGCTATGCAGTTAATCTCTGAAATCGAACCTCACAACCGTGGAATTTACGGCGGCTGTATCGGATTTTTAGGGCTTGACGGCACTCTGAATCAGGCAATTACGATTAGAACTTTTGTTGCAAGAAACAACGAACTTTGGTTTCAGGCGGGCGGCGGAATAGTCGCAAAATCCGACCCCGAATACGAACTTCAAGAGGTTAACAACAAACTCGGCGCATTACGAAAAGCCGTTGTTATGGCAGAGGAATATTAGTTTATAATTATTAAATGTCACACGGATTTGCAAATTTCTACGAAATTTGCGGGGTATGAGGTATAAAATAATAGATATTGCATGGATTATCAATTAGTTACAAACTAAATTTACCAGTTTTTTACGTAGTAAAAAACAAATCCGTGTGATAAATAAATCACGAAAAAAATGAAAATAGTTATTATAGATAATTACGATTCGTTTACATACAATCTTTTTGGGTTTGTAAGGGATTTAGGCTTTGATTGTCAGGTAATTAGAAACGATAAGTTCCAATTAAAAGATTTAGAAAAGTTCGATAAAATTATTCTGTCGCCCGGACCGGGAATACCTTCGGAGTCGGGACTTTTATTGGACGTTATCCAAGAATACGCTGACAAAAAACCGATTCTCGGCGTGTGCCTCGGACATCAGGCGATAGGAGAGGTGTTCGGTGGAAAACTGACGAATATTTCAGAGGTTTATCACGGCGTGGCAACCGATTGCACACTTTTCGGTAACGACTACATTTTCAACGGTTTAGACAAAAATATCACAATCGGTCGTTATCATTCTTGGGTTGTTGACAAAGACGGTTTGCCGGACTGTTTGGAAATCACCGCCGAAAGCCCTGACGGACTGATTATGGGCTTGAAACACAAGACGTTAGACGTTCACGGAATACAGTTTCACCCCGAAAGCGTTTTAACGCCGAAAGGAAAAGAGATTTTGAAAAACTTTTTAAAAGCATAAAAATTATGAAAGAAATTTTAGAACGCCTTATTTCGGGCGAGACATTTAGTCGCGAAGAGGCAAAAAATATTTTAATCGGTATCACCGAAAATAAATATTCTAACGAGCAGATTGCCGGTTTTTTAATTGGCGTTCAAATGCGGTCAATCACCGTTGACGAGTTGTTAGGACTTCGCGACGGCATTTTGGCGACGGGTACGCCGGTCGATTTCTCGCCGTACAAAGTCGTTGACATCGTCGGCACGGGCGGCGACGGAAAAAATACTTTTAACATTTCGACATGTTCGTGCTTCGTTGTTGCGGGGGCGGGTTATAAGGTTGCAAAACATGGAAATTATGCCGCTACATCGGTTTCAGGAGCAGGTAACGTTTTGGAAGAACACGGCGTAAAATTCACTTCTGACAACGCAAAACTGAAAAATTCGCTTGAAAAGTGCAATTTTGTTTACATGCACGCACCGCTTTTTGCGCACGCAATGAAATTTGTCGCACCCGTCAGAAAAGCCCTTCAAGTGCCGACGTGTTTTAATCTTTTAGGTCCGATTGTCAACCCTTGTAAACCGCAATATCAGGTTCTCGGAACGGCGACGTTAGACCAGATGAGACTGTATCACAATGTGTTACAACAAATCAGCGAAGGTTATATGATTGTAAATTCTTTGGACGGTTACGACGAAATTTCGCTGACGACGGACTTCAAAATCACATCGTCAAAAATCGAAAAAATCTTTGAAAGCGACGAAATTAATTTCCCTGCTATCAAGCCCGAAGAAATTTTCGGCGGCAAAACCAAGCAGGAGGCAAAGCAGATTTTTGACAACGTTTTGCAGAACAAAGCCTCTGAATCTCAGCGGAATGTCGTTCTTGCGAATGCGGCTTTTGCAATCAACTGCATTTGTCCGAAAAAGGCACTTTCAGAATGTTTTATCGAGGCAAAAGAATCTCTCGAAAGCGGCAAAGCGTTACAAGTTTTAACAAAATACATCGAATTAAATTCTTAAAAAAATGAGCCAATATACGATTGATAAAAACGGTTATTACGGTGAGTTCGGCGGGGCTTTTATCCCCGAAATTTTGAGGAAAAACGTTGTAGAACTCAAAGACAACTATTTGAAAATCATTGAGAACGAGGAGTTTCAAAAGACGTTTCGTCAACTCTTAAAAGATTATGTCGGACGACCGACACCGCTTTATTTTGCTTCCCGTCTCAGCCAAAAATACGGCGCAAATATTTTCTTAAAACGCGAAGACCTTTGTCATACCGGCGCACACAAATTGAACAACGCTTTGGGACAAATTCTGTTGGCGAAAAAACTCGGCAAAACGAGGATTGTTGCTGAAACGGGAGCGGGTCAGCACGGCGTTGCAACGGCTACGGTCTGCGCCTTGATGAACATGGAGTGTGTGGTTTATATGGGCGAAACGGACGTTAAAAGACAATTCTTGAACGTTCAGAGAATGCGAATGTTAGGGGCAAAAGTCGTTCCCGTGATGTCAGGAAATAGAACGCTAAAAGACGGCACTAACGAGGCAATTCGCGACTGGTGTTGCAACCCGAAAAACACGCATTATATTATCGGCTCGGTTGTCGGTCCTGACCCGTATCCTGATATGGTTGCGAGGTTTCAATCAGTTATTAGTGAGGAGATTAAGGCACAGTTAGAGGCTCAGACGGGACGAAATTATCCTGACCATCTTTTGGCTTGTATCGGCGGCGGCAGCAATGCGGCAGGCACTTTTTATCATTATGTTGACGACGAAAGGGTGAAATTTTACGCAGCCGAAGCCGCAGGTCTCGGTCTTGAAAATCCTGAAAAATCCGCAGCAACGATTCATCTCGGCAAAAAAGGCGTTCTTCACGGAAGTTTGTCGATGGTGATGATGACGGAAGACGGTCAAATCGTTGAGCCTTATTCTATTTCAGCGGGTCTTGACTATCCGGGCGTTGGCCCTATGCACGCTCATTTTGCTAAGACAGGACGGACAAATGTTTTGGCGGTTACTGACGATGAAGCAATGCAGGCGGCTTTGGAACTCACTAAATTAGAGGGAATTATCCCAGCGATTGAAAGTGCTCACGCTTTGGCGATGTTGCCGAAATTAAAGTTTCAAAAAGACGAAAATGTTGTTGTAACGGTTTCGGGTCGCGGCGACAAGGATATGAACACTTACGTTAATTATTTTAAAATCGAAGAATAATGGCAACGATTTTAGACGAAATTGTCAGCAACAAAAAAGCGGAAATCGCGGAACTTAAAAAACGCCTTCCTCTGCAAACCTTAAAAGAAAAACCGCTGTTTTCTCGTCAGACTTTTTCTTTGAAAAACGCTTTGAAGAACAGCCGCACGGGGATAATTTCGGAGTTTAAACGCAAATCTCCCTCAAAAGGCGACATTCATCAATTGATTGAGCCAAAGGACGTTGTGCCGCTTTACGAAAAATATGGCTGTTCAGCTGTGTCATGTTTGGCTGACAAAAAATATTTCGGCGGAAGTTTTCTTGACGTTATTCAGGCGAGGGAATTTTTGGAGCATACGCCGCTGCTGTTTAAGGAGTTTTTGACTGACCCGTATCAACTTTATTTAGCAAAGTCTTCGGGTGCTGACGCAGTTTTGCTGATTGCGGCGTGTTTGGAACGCTCTCAGTGTCAAGAACTTGCGCTTGAAGCCAAAGAACTCGGTTTAGAAACGCTTTTGGAAATTCATTCCGAAGATGAGTTGTCGCATTATGATGAGAATTATGTGGACGTTTTGGGCGTTAACAACAGAAATTTAAAAGTTTTTAAAACTGACGTTCAGATTTCAAAAGACATTGTAAAGTATCTGCCGGAAAACGCCGTAAAAATCTCGGAATCAGGAATTTCCAAGCCCGAAACGGTGGCGGAACTCAAAAAACTCGGCTTCAACGGTTTCTTGATGGGGGAAAACTTTATGAAAGAAATCAATCCGGGTCTTGCGCTTAAAAACTTCATTGACAACGTTTTAACTTTGTTATAAAATGCTGATAAAAGTTTGCGGTTTAAGGGATAATTTTTTAGAAGTTGCGGCTTTGATACCTGATTTTGCGGGGTTGATTTTTTACGAAAAATCACCGAGGTTTGTCGGGCTTAATGACAGCGAAATTTTAAAGCAAAAGATTTCGGGCGTGAAAAAAGTCGGGGTTTTTGTCAACGCCTCAGAAGATTATATTTTTGACAAAGTGTTAACGTATAATCTTGATTTTGTGCAACTTCACGGTAGCGAAACGGTGGAATTTTGCGAGAAAATCCGTCAAAAAATTCCCGTCATAAAAGCCTTCGGAATTTCGTCGAAAGAGGATTTTTTGTCAGCGGAAAAATATAATGAAGTTGTTGATTTTCTGCTTTTTGACACAAAAACCTCAGGGTACGGCGGTTCGGGCGTAAAATTCGACTGGAATGAGTTTCAAGGAGTGGACATTAAGCAGAAATTTTTTCTTAGCGGCGGCATTTCGTTAGAGATGTTGTCGGAGATTAAAACGTTAAAAATCAATAATTTAGCGGGTGTGGATTTGAACAGTCGTTTTGAGTTGTCGCCCGCAATGAAAGACACAGAAAAAGTAAAACAAGCAATAAATTTTTTTAGGAAATGAACAGAATTGACAGACTTTTCCAATCCGGAAAAAAAGATATTTTATCGGTTTATTTTACAGCCGGTTATCCTAATTTGGACGACACGGTCAGGATTATAAAATCGCTTTCAGACCATGGTGTTGACATGATTGAAATCGGCGTTCCGTTTTCAGACCCGATGGCAGACGGCCCTGTGATTCAGGCGAGCGGTCAAAAGGCGTTGAACAGCGGAATGACGCAGAAAAAATTGTTTTCACAACTTGAAAACATTCGTCAAGTAACTGATATTCCGCTTATTATGATGAGTTACATAAATACGGCAATGCAGTTTGGTTTTGAGAGTTACTGCAAAAGATGTGCGGAAGTAGGAGTTGACGGTCTGATTATTCCCGACTTGCCGTCCGAGATTTATCTTTCTGATTATAAGGGCTTTGTGGAGGCAAATTCGTTGGATTACATTCAACTTATTACGCCGGAGACCTCTGACGACAGAATCCGCGCGATTGACGATATGAGCAAAGGGTTTATTTATATGGTTTCCTCTGCTGCAACGACTGGTGCGCAACAGTCGTTTAATGAGGCTAAACAGCAGTATTTCAAGCATATAGAGAGTATGAAGTTGAAAAATCCGACGCTTGTGGGTTTCGGCGTTTCCAACAAGGAGACTTTCCGTGCGGCTGCCGATCATTCACGCGGTTGTATTATCGGAAGCGCGTTTATCAAGTTGTTAGGCACTTGCAAGACGATTGACGAGGCTGTGGAAACTCTTATAAAAAATGTGAAGTAAAGTTAACTTAGGGTTGTCTGAAAAATGGTGACCCTAAGTTTTTATTTTCCCACAATCCATTCAGCCAACCACACGGCAGAAATACCAATCATAACGCTTAATGCGATGTATGCAAATGCGATAAATGTATTACCGTTTTTTATTAAATCTAAACTTTCCAAAGCGAAACTCGAAAACGTCGTGAAGCCGCCGCAAATTCCGGCTTTAAGAAATAATGTTAAGCGCGGGTTTGGATTCTCGGTTTTCAATGCGAAAGCCACAACCAACCCGATAAAAAAGCAGCCTAAAATGTTAACGGCAAATGTTTTTACGGGAAAAGAAAAAGGTTCTTTCAGCGGTAAAAGTCCGACTAAATACCGCATCGCCGCACCGATTGCACCGCCTAAGGCAACAAGAAAAAGGTTAAACATGGAATTATTAATTTAAACGTAGAGCCTCCATAATATGACGGCTCTACGTTATATGTGCGGCTATTTTTTTACATCATTTTTTCGATATTCCAGACAAATGCTCTAACACCCATTTCAAGGTTTCGGTTGTCGAGTTTTTTGCATTTGCTTAAAAGTTCATCGACTTTTTCGTCAGGAATTATTGTTAAGAGCGACGAATTTAATTCCGGCCAAGTATGTGTGCCGCGACGGGGGTCGCCGTCGTTGGTGCCTTGTCCGAATACCTGCTCCCACATCGTGAAGCCACGAATTTCCAAACGCTCTAACATATATTCAACACGCTCGGTGTTCGCTTGATTAAATACTATAAATACTGCTTTCATTTTTTTCTAATTGATAATTGACAATTGACAGTTGACAATTATTTTTCATTGTCAATTGTCAATTGTTCATTGTTAACTATTCTAACGGTTTACGGCTGTCGAATACTGCATTGTCGTCCATGTCGTAGAATACGAAACTCTGTTTTACGGCTTCGGCTTTGTCGCGCTCACCGTGTTTAGAGAATATTGCGTAAAGTACCGGAACGATAATCAATGTTATGACAGTTGAAACTATCAAACCGCCAATCACAACGACACCCATCGGAGCCCAAATTTCAGCACCCTCACCCGAAGATACAGCCATCGGAATCATACCCAAAATCGTCGTCGCTGCCGTCATCAACACAGGACGCAAACGCGAACGTCCCGAAACAACTATCGCTTGATTCAATTCAAGGTCGCGGTCGCGCATAAGGTTGATGTAGTCTACAAGCACAATACCGTTTTTAACAACGATACCAGCCAACATTATCACACCTAACATTCCGACCATGTTCAAGTTGGTTCCCGTTATCAAGAGCGCGAAAATCACACCCGAAATCGCAAACGGAATACTCATCATGATAATAAACGGTTTTGACAAAGATTCAAACTGCGATGCCATCACGATATAAACCAAAATCACAATCAAACCAAACAACAATGTCATATCTCTTGACGATTCCTGCTGATCTTCATAATCACCGCCGATGACAATCTTAACGTCTGACGGAGTTTCTATCGTATTAAGAATTTTCTGAACCTCTTCCGCCAAGTCAGTCAAAGAAATATCGTCCGGCGTTACCGAAACTTTGTTCATACGCTGACGGGTCTTACGGTCAATCTGAGGCGGTGCCCAATATTCCTTAATCGTCGCCAATTCTTTAACTTTTACCATCGCTCCTGTCGGAGTGTTGATTGTCAGTTCGTTGATCTTGTCGATAGAATTGCGGTCTTCTTCACGCAGACGGACACGGATATAATATTCGTCGCCGTCCTCTTTTAAATAACCCGCTGTATAACCGTTGATTTTATTACGGATATAACTTCCTAACGTTGCCGTCGAAAGTCCGAGTTCCGCAATTTTCTCCTTGTCAAAAACAAGTTGCAATTCAGCACGGTCTGCCTCACGGCTTATCTGAACGTCTTTTGCACCCTCGATAGGTTTGAGTTTTTCTTTCAAATCTTCGGCGATACGGTTGGTAACGTCGAAGTCGTAACCGTAAATTTCAACGTCGATAGAGTTGCTACTCATGCCGCCGCCCGAAGAGGTCGAAACCGTATAGTTGACGATTTCAGGAGTGTTGTCAAACTGGTCACGGATAGAGTTGGCGATTTCAAAAATCGTACGCTCACGTTCCCATTTTTTTGTGGCACGGATATACATCTGTCCTTTATAGTTGCTCGTCGATGACATCAATGCCGAGAATCCAGCGTCTTCGTTAGAACCCAAAGTCGTTGAAACAATTTTTAATTCGGGATTGTTTGCCATCATTTCGGCTTCGAGACGACGACCTATTTTTGCGGCTTCTTCAATTCTTGTTCCGCGTTGAAGTTCAAACGTTACGGTCAACCTGCCTTCGTCGGAACGGGGCATAAAGTCCATACCGATTTTACCCTGAATTGCCGGAATAAGCGACACTGCAAAGAAAATCACAATCGCAGAAATCGTTATCACTTTGTGTCTTAACGCAATGCCGAGAAGTTTTGAATATTGAAGGTCAAGCCAGTCAAGACCTCTGATAACGGTTTTTTCGTACAAAGATTTGCCGTGTTTTTTGCCTTTTGACTTGCCGAGTTTTTCCATGATGATTGCACGGGCTTTCAACATTTTTGACGAAAGCATCGGTGTCAATGAAATAGCAACGGTCGTAGAAGTACAAACGCAAATCGTTACAATCCAACCTAACTCTTTGAACAAAATACCTGCAACACCTGTCAACATTGTAAGCGGCACGAAAACGGCGCACGTTACGAGCGTTGTTGCGATAACCGAAATCCACACCTCGTTGGTTGCATAAATTGCGGCTTCACGGGGCGACGAACCACGTTGAATGTGTTTATCAATATTTTCCAAGACCACAATCGCATCGTCCACAACCATACCGATTGCAACTGTCAAAGACGAAAGCGAGATAATATTGAGCGACGAATCCGTTGCGAGCAAATAAATGAACGAAACGATAAGCGAAATCGGGATACAAATCGCGATAATAAGTGTCGCTCTCCATTGTCCGAGGAAGAACAATACCACCAAAACCACAAACAACAATGCGTACATAACGCTCTCTGTCAAAGAGTTAATTGAGTTTTGAATAGTATCTGACGAGTCGTTGATAATTTCAAACTTGATGTCGGGCGGCAAGGTTTTTTCGATGTCAACCATCATTTTCTTAACGTCCTTACAAATCTGAACGGTGTTACCGCCGGTCTGTTTCATGATGATAAGACGGCAGCCTTCACGCATATTGATTTTTGAATCAAGGAACAAGTCTTTAATTGTATCGCGAACAACGGCGATGTCTTTTACGAAAACTTTTTTGCCCTGTGCAGTTGTCGTTACAACGAGGTTGTTGATTTCGGAACTTTCTTTAAACTCGCTTTTTACGCGGAGTCCGTATTGTTCTTTTCCCATCTTGACAGTTCCCGAAGAAACGTCTAAGTTGTTGGAAGCCACAGCCGAAGCCACTTGTTCGAGACTGATTCCGAAAGCGTCGATTTTGGTCTGGTCAACGTCAACATAAACGTAACGCTCAGGCACGCCGACAACCGTCAAGTTACCGATACCGTCTACACGGTTCAAAACGTTGGTAACGTTGTCTTCGAGGATTTTGTCGAGACCGGCAAAACTCTCGTCAGCGGTGATGGCGTACATCAAAATCGGCATCATTGACGTATTAAACTTGAACACGATAGGTTTTCCCGCCCCGTCAGGCAGGTTGTCCGAAACCATGTCCAAGGCACTTCGCACATCGTTGACGACTTCGTCCATATTTTGTCCCCATTGAAATTTCATGGTTACAAGGGCGATATTATCTTTTGAAGTCGAAGTCATTTCGTCCAAACCCTCAATGGAGTTAAGACTGTTTTCCAACAACTTAGTAAGGTTGGTTTCTATTTCAGAACCCGTGTTGCCGGCATACGTACACATAACGGAAACGTAAGGCGGCTCCATTTCGGGATATTGGTCGATAGGCAACTTTGAAAGTGCAAACAAACCGATAATTATCACCGCCACAAATATAAGCGACGTGGTAACGGGTTTGTCTATCGCGGTTTTATAAATACTCATGTTTATTAATTTTTTTAATTGACAGTTGACAATTGACAGTTGACAATTTTTTTTAATTGACAGTTGATAATTGATAATTTTATCTGACAAATTAACTGTCAATTGTCAACTGTCAATTGTCAATTATTTTATTGTAATTGAAGTTCCGTCGTGGAGTTTTGCAACACCTTGAACGATAAGTTTTTTGCCTTCGGTGATTTCGTCGGCGATAATTTCAACGTTGTCGTCGAATCTCTGACCGAGTTTTACGACAACACGTTTTGCTTTGTTGCCGTCAGCCAAAAATACGAATCTTTCGTCGCTACCTTGAAGTTTCTGAACTGCATTGTAAGGCGCAACCAAAGCCTGTTCGTTGCCCATTTCGAGGGTTGTGCCGACGTACATTCCGGGACGGAGTTTTTGATTACCGTTAGCGATTTTCAATTGAACCGAAAGTGTATGCGATTTAGAATCGATTGTCGGATAAACGATTTCAACAACAGCGGGGAAAACTTCACCTTTGTAAGTATCGGTTTTAACATTGATTTTCATACCCGTTTTGATGAAAGGCACGTAAGTTTCAGGAACTTGAACGATGGCTTTCAACGTGTTGGTCTGAACCAATTCGTAAATGGCTTGACCCGAAAACAATTCGCCTGGTTCGTAGTTTCTTGCCGAAATCACACCGTTGAACGGAGCGCGGAGATACGTGTTGGTTTCAAGGTTTTTGAGCGAAGTTTCCAACACTTCGAGACCTGCTTTGGCTTGGTCGTAAGTCTGTTTTGCGATGTTGTTGGAATCGTTCAAAATTTTGATACGGTTGAAATCGGTTTTTGTGTTTTCGTAATTAAGTTTTGTTGAAAGATACTGAGTCTCGTCCATTTTGGCGAGCATCTGACCTTTTTGAACCTTGTCGCCGACTTCCACGTAAAGGTTTGTAATTCTGCCTTGAAGCGCGGGTGCAACGGCTACTTTTTCGTAAGGTTGCAACACGCTCGAAAGGGTCAGAACGCGCATAATTTCCTGTTTTTTAAGTTCCGAAACTGAAACGGTTTCTACTTTTTCTTTTTCGGTTTCTTCTGCCTTTTCATCTTTTGATGAGCCGCAAGAGGCTAATAACAATGTCGCAGCCGCCAAAAGTGAATAATGTTTTAATTTTATCATGATTTTATACTTTTTTTTACAAGTTATTATAAAGTTTAAGCAATTCTGTCTGCGCGTTCATTACCGAGTAAAGACTCTGAATATAAGTACCTTGCGCATTCAAGAGGTTGTTGTTAACAGTAATTAAATCGTTGCTTGAAATTGTTCCGACATTGAATTTTTGCAAAGAGTTTTTGAAGATTTTTTGATAAAGTTCCAAAGATTCTTTGCTGCTGTTGTAAGTCTCGATAGCATTGCTCAAATTGTATTTCAACTGAATTTCTTGCACCTGCAACTGTTCCAAAGTTTGGTCGCGTTGAGTTTGAGCGATGTCGATGTCGATTTTCTTTTGTTTGCAAGCGGCGTAACGGTTACCCGAAGAGAAAATCGGAACTTTCAAAGTCAAAACCAAAGTATGCGGCGGCTGCATATTAAAGCCTGCATCTTTGTTGAAATAAGTTTTTCCCGTGTAAGAATATGCTGCCGAAAGTGTCGGACCGTATGCCCAACGGCTGAGAGTCCATTGTTTTTCAGCGAGTGTGATATTCATGTCGAGTTGTTGCATTGTCGTATTGCTTTCCACCGAACCCGATGGTTCTGAAACTTGCTCGTTTTCAAAGAAATAATCGAGTGTTTCGGTTAATTCTACATCGCTTGAAGGCGGTGCGCCGAGAGCCGTAATTAATGCGCTTTTAGCGAGTTGAATATTTCTGTCAGCGGCTCTGAGATTGTTGTCAAGAACCATGAGTTGAACTTTCAACTGATCTGCATCGGTTTGTTCTGCCATTCCGACTTTTGCGAGTTGTACCACGTTGTTGTAACTTTTTTCAAGGTTTTTGCGGCTGTCTTCTATGGTCTTTTTGCTTTCCTGAGCGATTAAGACGGAGAGGTAAGACGTTGTAGCAGCGGCTTTAACATCGTTTTCACTACCCGCCTGAACGAGTTTTTGCATTTCGATAGCCATTTTGCTAAGTTGCACGCCTACAACGAGTTGTCCGTTGATAGCAGCCGAAGCGGTAACACCGAGACTTCCGTAAGGCGGCATCGAAATGGTCTGTCCCATCATGTGCATTTCGTAGCCGAGCATTGAGGTGTAACTGAGCGTTCCGTCAATGTTCAAAAGCATGTTAGAAATGCTCTGCCATTTAGCCCATTCCGCCTTTTGAATGTTAAGGTCGGCGGTTCGCATGGTTTTAGAGTGCTGAACGGCATAAACTTTTGCCGAATCAAGTGTAAGAACCAACTTACCTTGATTTGCCGAGGAGTCGGTTTGGGCGTTAGCACCCGAAAAAACTCCTGCTGCAAATATCAGCATTAATGTTCTCTTTAAATTCATTTTGTATATGTTGTATTATTTTTATTTACTTATTGTTTAACTTTTCAATTTCTTTTGCTGCCTTAAACTCCTGTACCCACTCTTTGATTTTTGCTTGAAGAAGTTTTTTATCGGGCAAACAAAGTTCATATTGTTGAGCGTAAATGTTTGCTTCTTTCGGCAATGTGAGTTCCACAAGGGCATCGTTTTTGGTTTCACAAAGCAGAATTCCGATTGTAGGTTTTTCAAAATCGGTTTTCACGTAACGGTCAAAATAATTGACGTACATCTGCATTTGCCCCAAATCTTGGTGTGTTAATTTGTCGGTTTTAAGGTCAATCAACACGTAACATTGCAACAATCTGTTGTAAAACACAAGGTCAACATAAAAATTGTCTTCATCAAAGGTGAATCGCTTTTGACGCGCCTCAAACAGAAAACCTTTTCCGAGTTCGAGCAAAAAAGTTTTAAGTTTTGTTATCACTGCATTTTCGAGATCTGTTTCGGAATATGCTGCTTCTGGTTTTAAGCCGACAAACTCCAAAACAAGCGGGTCTTTTATAATGTCCGACGGTTTTTCTATTGTTTGACCTTCTGTTGCAAGTCTCATCACTTCGTCTTTGTCGCGGCTGAGTGCAAGGCGTTCAAAAAGGCTGCTTGAAACTTGGCGTTGAAGTTGACGAACGCTCCATTGTTGTTCAAATGCTTCTATTTCGTAAAAACTGCGAGCCATTTCGTTTTTCACTCTCATCAAAATCTGATAATGATTCCAAGAAAGAGTGAAAACGTGAATTTTGTCTACAGTGTAGACGAAATCTTGTTTTTTAATTTCCTCTACACTGTGGAGGAAATTTGATTCACTTGATTTTGAAGTAGTTAATATTTTTTTCGGTGTAGGAAAATCAGAATACACTTTGTAAAATTGTTTCGCTTTTTCCAAGGTTTTAATGCTCCAACCATCACCGAATTTATCCGTCAATTTATTTGACAAGTTTATTAATACCTGTTTTCCGTATTCGGCTCTAACTTTTCCGTTTTGTTCAAACTCCACAATATATTGACCGACACCGTAATAAGTATAAACCATAACGGTATTTATCGCTGTGGCTACTTTTTTACGGGCGTTCTCTATTAACAAAGATACACTGTCAAAAAGATTATTCTCTGATGATGTTATGTTCTTTTCTGTTGCCATTGTAAATAGTTCGGTTTTATATTTCGTCAGCCAAAAATTCCTTTTCGTAGGCATCCATTTGCGATTTCCAAAACTGTATGCCTTCAAGCATTGCGCTGATATTTTTTGCTGTGCGTGAATTTTTGTCTTGTTTTAGTTCCAATGCCATACGGTTGATTTTTTCCATTTTTTCGATATGACGGCGCATTGTCTGCAAAAACTGTTTGCGGGTGTTAATTTTAATTCTAAAATAACGCTTACGGTCGCCGGGATAAGTTACGTATTCGATTTTGTCGGTTTCTAAAAGGTGGTTTATTGTTGTTGAAA
The DNA here is from genome assembly GCA_017417315.1 of Bacteroidales bacterium. Lineage (GTDB taxonomy): Bacteria > Bacteroidota > Bacteroidia > Bacteroidales > UBA3824 > UBA3824. The sequence continues at coordinate 13,940 of JAFPZK010000078.1, read as the reverse complement.
CCGATGATTTGGAAATTTTGAGTTCATCGACGATTTCTTCAAAAGTGTATTCCTCTTTGTCGAGAAATGAAAGCAGACCTAAAATTCTGCCGGAAAGCGATGTGCCGCCGCCTCTGTTTGTCAGCCTGCCCATTGCTTCTACGAGTTCTCTTTGTTTGAAAAGTCTTTCAGTGTCGTTTAAAACTTCTTGCATTTCTTTGTTCTATAATTTCCGAACTAATTATTTCTTTCGGGACAAAAATAGTGTTTAGAAACTAAGAAAACAATAAGGGAAGGTTAAGAAAAGGTTAAAAGTTGTTTTTGAAATACTCCATATATTCCAACCCTTTTTTTACGTAATTCTTATCGAAAGTTCTGTGTTTGCCGTTTTTAGGGACGGGGTGTCCAGTATTATGAATGTGAAACGCATCGGCATAACGCTCTTTTCTGACATAATCGCCGTAAGTTTTGTCAATCCAATAAACGCCCCAATACAGCGAATTTGAATCACGCAAATCTTTGATTTTGACATTCAAATGCAGACATTTATAACCCATTAACTGAAAAGGTCCCCAAGACGAGGCAAGGTTTTTTAGAGCATCGTCCGAAGCGTCGGAAATGTCAGAATAAATAATACTTTCTAATGAACCCGATTTATGTTGCTGAATATCTTTAAGTTTTTGATAAACAGCGGGTTCGAAACGCGGCGGAACGTCTGCTTTGCCGGAAGATTCCAACATTATGAGTGCCATGAGAAAGTCTTTGGATAGGTCAAACTGTTGTGCGAGAATTTTTATTTCTCTGCCGTAGTTTTGTATTGCCGCCTCATAACCACCCTCTGACGGCGAAATCTTGGAAAAATTACAATATTTTATAACCAAAAAAGCCGACAAAGCCAAGACAATCCAAAATATGAATTTTGGAGAGCCGCTTGTTTGACTTTTCTTCTTTCTTCGATTGTAATCCATTGTTAAAGAATATTTTACACGTTTTAAATAATCTATTTTTTTGCCGAAAGATTTCATTTTTTTTTAATCTTTAATTAAATCCCACTTTCGGTTTTGCCGAAACATGGAAACCGTGGTTTTCGGTGTCAAAATTAAAAATTTCCGCAAGTGTCATTTCTGTTGTGTTTTCAGGCGTTTGAGAATATAACGAAGTGATTAAGTTTCGTGTTTTTTCTTCGCTGAGATTTTTGAACTCGTATTTTTCTACGAGTCTGCCTTTTCTTAACAGAGATTTGTCGATTTGTGTCAACGGATTGTCAAAAATGCAGATTATTTTTGAATGAAGAACATCGCCAAGAAGTCCGTCCGTTAAATTCAAAATCGTTGACAAGCCTTTTGAAATAGTGCCGTAATTATTTTTGCGGTCTTCGAGCAGTTTGTCGCAGTCCTCGATTACAAGGACGGAGTCTTTCAGACAGTTGCTCATAAGGTCAAAAGAATATTCCGGAGAAGAAAACAGTCCGGGGAAAATTTCTGCCGGAACGTAGATGAATTTTTTGTCCGTCGAGTCGATAAGATGACGGATAAAACTCGTTTTGCCCGTTCCTTGTCTGCCGTGAAGAATGATAAGTCCGCTTTTGTCGGTCTTTAAAAAATCTTCAATCCTTTGCGCTGTTTCTTTGAAATCGTCGTTATAATATTGCGAAACGTCGTAATTTTTTTGCGACGGAAAATCCAATTCTCTGAGGCAGTAGTTTCCTTTTGAGGACGAGAGAAAATACAAATGCTTTTTTTCGTCCTGCTTTTGGATTTTTTCTTTGCACAACGATTTAAAAAATTCGCCGAACTCCTCCTTATATTCCTGATGCTGAACGTTATAGGCAACGCAAAAAACCGAACCGTTAAAAAACAGCAAAACCTCTTTCAGACGGTTGGCATACAAATACACGTTGGTAACATCCGGCTTGCCGTCGCCGGAAATGTCAGCGGACTCTATGCTTTGCAAAAGACTGAAACCGTTTTCAGAACAATAATTGTCTAATTCCGAAAACAAAGTTTCGTCATCTTTTTTCATTGCGGAAATATCAAACGAGAGTATCGAGGCAAGTTTTCCGAATATCAGTTGATAACGGCGGTTAAGAGCCGAATCGTAGTCAAAATGTCCGAAATAATCTCGTACTAATTCCTTGTTAATCATAAAATTTGTATTCATTCTCAAAACGCTTTAATGACTACAAATATAATAAGAAAAAAAAATCGGGCAAACATGTTGCCCGAAAATTTAAGAAAAAATTATGATTGAAATTATTTTATGAAGTAGAAGTCAGCAAAGATTGAAGAATTCTCCCAAGGAATCTGCTCGTTGCCCTCGCCGTTGATTTCGGAAGAAATTCTGTAAACTTCGTTTCTGACTTGTTTGAAGACGTCCTCGATTCTTGCTCCCGGTGTCAAAACAGCCTTTGCTAACTGCTCTGTGTACAAACCGTTCTGACTGTCGCCTTTACCGTCAGAAGCCGTTTTTCCCGGTGATGTTGAAAACGCGATAAACGTTCCTTTTGGTGCGTTGAGTTGTGCAAGACCGCCGCCTTCACCTTTTACGGCACGGCTCGTGTTTGCAAACGGGTTATCACGACAAGCATCAAGAATGACGATGTTCAAGTCGTTTTTAGCAAAGGTCATCTGACCCAAAACTCTTTCGATAGAGAAACATTCGTCTTCAACGTCTTCTTTTCTGGTGATGTTAGCCGTAATAGGAACAAGGTAGTTGATACCGTCAACCTGAATACCGTGTCCGGCATAGAAGAATAGTCCTACCGCTTTTTCCTCAGCGAGTTTTTCACCGAACGTAATAACTTTGTCTCGCATTGTTACGCGGTCGGCATCGATAGCGGAAATAACTTCAAAGCCGAGGTTTTTCAAAGTCTCTGACATAAGTTTTGCGTCGTTAGCAGCGTTTTTCAAAGGAGAAACGTTTTGATATGCACTGTTACCGATAATCAAGGCAACACGTTTTTGATTAGAAACTGCGTCGCCGATTTCGAGGTTGACGATTCTCGAATCCGAGGCCGTCATACCGCCTTCGTTTTTAACGACTGCTTTTAACTCGTTTCTGCCCGGGTCGAGAGGTATGTTGAACTCGTATGTAAAGTCGCAGAGAGAATTTGCTATCGAGAAGGCTTTAGTTGCTTTTTTTGCCTTTACAACGCCGTTGTCATAAAGGATTACCTCGTCGGGCTGAACTCTTGAAGATACACAGAGCGTAACTTTAAATTCGGTTTCCGAAACGGTTGTAGTAAACAACTGTGGTTTCGACCATGAAACTTCCGGTTTTTGAATCGAAGCGGTAAATTTCTCTTTTGAAATTTCGCCGTTGACGAAGTAGCCTTTTTTCTTAGAGCCGTCAGCATAATACATAATACCTTTTCCGGTGATTTCGTCATCGGTAAAATCACCGACATATTTTATGCCTTTTGCTTTGTCTTCGCACATACCCTGACCTTCGGCTTTACCTTCTACAAATTCACCGACATACAACATACCCGAATAATAATTCATCATACCCTGACCGTTAGGAAGTCCGCTTTCAAGATTGCCTTGATAACGTCCGTTTTGGGTAAGTTTTATTCCGTAACCGTTTTTAGAACCGTATATAAGGTCAAACTCTTTTTCGTTCATGGGCTGAACTAACGAGCCGTGTTTATAAATGCCGGATTTCTTTTTACCGCCTTCTTTCATATCAACATATACGCCCTGACCGCTGAAAGTATTGTGGTCGATGTGTCCGTAATATACGCTTCCGTCTTTATAAAACATTGCTCCATAGCCGTGAGCATCGCCGCCCTGAGTCTCGCCGGTGTATTTTAAAAGTCCGTCTTCACGCATACCTTCTTTGTAGGTTATCGTTGCATAACCGTCCATAGAGCCTTGTACGAAACTGCCTTCATAAACGATACCTTCGTTGCTTTCGTAACGACCCATGCCGTGAGGTTTACCTTCCTTAAACTCGCCGAAATATTTTCCGTCTTTGTCAACGGTTACGCCGTAGCCGACATAACAGTCACCGCTTACACAGCCGAATTGGTTTTTGAGTGCGCCGATATATCTTCCGTGCTCAAACATACCTTCTAATTTGTTGCCGTCAGGCTCAGTCAATAAGCCGTAACCGTCAAATTTGTCTTTCATGAATTGTCCTTCATAAATAGAACCGTCGGTCATAGTGTATTTTCCGTAACCGTCTTTCATGCCTTTTTTGAAATAACCTTCGTAGACGGCACCGTCATCGTCAATGTATACACCCCAGCCGTTTTTAGTATCGCCGGTGATTGTACCTTTTTTGATTTTGTCGTTAATGTCGTCTGCGGTATAAATGTCGGTATTTGTGAGTCCGTCCGAGGTGATTTCAGTGCCTATTCCCTCGCGTTTTCCGTTCACCCAGTTTCCAATGTAACGGGTTCCGTCGTTCCAATAGTAAGTTCCTGATTTGTCGTATTTCCCTTCATGAAACTGTCCTATGTACGAGGCTCCCGAAACGAAGTTCTTGACACCGTATCCTTCCGGCATCATGTTGTTGAAGAATCCCGTATAACGCTGTTTTGCGTCTTGATACGTTCCGTAACCGTCTCTGCAATTGCCCGAAATGCACTGAGCAAAGCCTGCGGTATTAACTGCTGACAATATGGCAACAGTTGTTAAAATCTGTTTGCTTAACATCTTTTCATACATTTTATTAAAGTTAACAATCTAATTTACAGCGCAAATATAAGTAAAAAAAATAAATAATGAAACAAAACCTTATTTTTTTGAAACAAAAAGAGTATATTTTTACGTTTTTTTCCGTTATTTTTGTATCAAATTTTTTACCTTATTAAATAATCAAAATCATTTATGAAAAAATTGTTGTTAACATTTTGGGCTGTGCTGGCGTTTTTGAGCCTCAACGCCCAGGAAACCAAGATTACTTCTCCCGACGGCAAAATGACCGTCATCGTGGACTTGGAAAACGGAAAGCCTTTTTATAAGGTGCTTTATGACGGCAAGACGTTTTTGGACAAGTCGCCGCTCGGACTCAAAACCAACATCGGCGATTACACGCAGAATCTCAAAATTTCGGCGTCCAACACTTCAAAAAATGAAAAGCAGTACCGCCTTAAAAACATCAAGCAAAGCCTCGTAGATTTTAAGGCTTCTGTTGCAGAAATCTCTTTTGAGCAGGACGGCAAAAAAGTTATGGACGTGGTTTTCTCGGTTTCAGACCGCGACGCCGCTTTTAAATACAGACTTTTTCCGAAAGGAGAAACAAGGGTTTGCGTAATCGAAGACGAAGTCAGCGGTTTTAAGTTTCCTGACGGCACTACGACTTTTCTCTGTCCTCAGTCAAAACCCATGGGCGGTTTTGCAAGAACTTCGCCGAGTTACGAAACGCCTTACACTCTTGACGCCAAGACCGGCACAAACGGCTGGGGCAACGGTTTTACTTTTCCGTGTCTTTTCAAAAATTCTTCCAACGGCTGGATTCTTGTTTCAGAGACGGGAACTGACGGAAGATATGTCGGTTGCAGACTTCTCAACAAAGAAAATTCAGAATACAAAATCGGTTTTCCGCAGCCGGAAGAGTGCAACGGCATCGGCTCTGTTACGCCTGCAATGTCGCTTCCGGGCGAGACTCCTTGGAGAACAATCACTCTCGGCAGCACTTTGAAGAACATTGTTGAAACAACCGTACCTTTCGACCTTACCGAACCGAAATATTTCAACAATACAACTTTTACCTACGGCAAAGGCTCATGGAGTTGGATTATCGGCATGGATCCGAGTTGCAATTTTGACGAGCAAAAACGTTACATCGACTTTTCGGCGGCAATGGGTTATCAGAGCGTTTTGATTGACGCTTTTTGGGACAGACAAATCGGTTATGACAAAATCAAAGAACTTGCTGATTACGGTCGTACAAAAGGTGTCGGTTTGTTTTTGTGGTACAATTCTAACGGTACTTGGAACGACGCTCCTCAAACTCCGATTGACAAAATGAACACTTCCGCAAACCGCAGAAAAGAAATGAAATGGTTGCAGGAAACCGGTATCCGCGGTATCAAAGTTGACTTTTTTGCCGGCGACAAACAGCAGACAATACAACTTTACGAGGACATTCTGACCGATGCCAACGAGTTTGGGCTGTTGGTGATTTTCCACGGTTGCACACTGCCCAGAGGCTGGGAAAAAATGTATCCGAACTATGCCGCTTCGGAGGCTGTTTTGGCGAGTGAAAACCTGCATTTTTCTCAGGATTTTTGCAACAACGAGGCAAAAAATGCGACTATTCACCCCTTTATCCGCAATACTGTCGGTTCAATGGATTTTGGCGGCAGCGCGTTGAATAAGTTTTATAATGCTGACAATCAGCACGGAACAAAGCGTATGACTTCGGAAGTTTTTGCTTTGGCGACGGCAGTTTTGTTTCAAAGTGCGGTTCAGCATTTTGCCCTTGCGCCAAACAACTTAACCGATGCTTCGTCTTGGGCAATAGATTTTATGAAAAACGTTCCTACTACTTGGGACGAGGTAAAATTCATTGACGGTTATCCGGGCAAATACGTAATTTTGGCACGCCGCAGCGGAGACAAATGGTATATCGCCGGTGTCAACGCCGAAGAAAAGCCGCTTGTCAAAACCATTGACCTGCCGATGTTTAAGGCAGAGACCCCGGTAAAACTTTATTCTGACGACAACTCTCTCAACGGTTCTTTGAAAGAAGTAAAAACTTCCAAAAAGCAGCAGGTTACAATTACAATTCCCTGCAACGGAGGTGTTGTTATAATGAAGTAGCGGTAAAAACACATTGCGGTTGAAAGATAAAAAAATTCAACCGCAATTTTTTTTCACAACATTTCGTTTTTTACATCAATTTTTTTTAACTTTGCCGCATTATTAAAACGAAAAAAGATTTCAAAATGAGATTATCTTCAAGAATCAACAATGTTGCTGAGTCACAAACTCTTGCAATGAGCCAGAAAAGTGCCGAACTCAAAGAGAAGGGCATTGACGTAGTGAATCTGACTGTCGGTCAGCCTGATTTTTTTACTCCCGACAACGTTAAGGCGGCAGCAAAAAAAGCAATCGACGAGAATTTTTCTTTTTACAGTCCCGTTCCCGGTTACAAAGATTTGATAAAGGCGGTTCAAGCGAAATTCAAACGCGAAAACAACCTCGAATATGCTGAAAATCAAATCGTTGTTTCTACCGGCGCAAAACAGTGTCTTGCCAATGTTTTCCAAGTTCTTTTTCAGCAGGGCGACGAGGTAATCATTCCGACTCCGTATTGGGTTTCGTACATCGAACTTGCGCATCTTTGCGAGGCTACTCCCGTAATCATTGAGGGCAAGGCTGAAAACTATTATAAAATCACTCCCGAACAGTTGGAGGCTGCAATTACGGAAAAAACTCACGGTTTTGTTCTCAACGCTCCGTCAAATCCTTCGGGAAGTATTTATACGAAAGAAGAGTTGCAGGCTTTGGCTCAGGTGTTGAAAAAATATCCTGAGGTTGCAATTATTTCGGACGAAATCTATGAGCATTTAACATACGACGGCACTCACGAAAGTATCGCACAGTTTCCCGAAGTTAAAGAACAGACTGTTGTAATTAACGGACTTTCAAAGGCTTACGCAATGACCGGTTGGAGAATCGGTTATATGGCATCAAATTTGGAAATTGCTAAGGCTGTAAAAAAACTTCAAGGTCAGACAACTTCCGGTACATGTTCAATTGCACAACGTGCTGCTATTGAGGCTCTTAACGGCGACCAGTCAATCATCGCTAAAAATAATGAAGTGCTTATAAAACGCCGCAATATGATGGTTGAAGGTTTGAAGTCGATTCCGGGTGTAAAACTTAACACTCCTCCGGCAACTTTCTATTGTTTTGCAGATTTCAGCGCGTATATCGGCAAGAGTTTCAACGGTAAAAAAATCTCTAACTCGTTTGAGTTTGCAGATTTCCTTTTGAACGAGGCTCACGTTGCAACCGTAGCAGGCGGTGCTTTCGGCGTAGATTCTTGTATCAGAATGAGTTACGTTGTCGGTTTTGACAGAATTGAAGAAGCATTCAAGAGATTAAAGGAAACTTTGAAAAAATTGCAATAATATGGCAGTTAATTTAAGGGAAAAAGATTTGGAACAACTTGTCGTTATGGGCGACAAAGTTCTGATAAAACCTAAATTTCCGCAAGAAAAAACACAGTCGGGGCTTTATTTGCCCCCGACTGTTATTGATAAAGAGCAGGTTTCGTTAGGCTACGTGATTAAAACTGGTCCCGGATATGCCGTTCCCGCGATGAACGAATATGACGAACCGTGGCAAAAGAAAGAAAAAGTCAAATATGTTCCGCTTCAATGTAAGCGCGGAGATTTGGCTGTCTATCAGCGGATTAACGCTATTGAAATCCAATTCAATTCCGAAAAATACTTTATCGTTTCCGCAAACGCTATTTTAATGTGTGTCAGAGACGAAGGATTATTGAAAGAATAAAAAAAAACGGGCTGAAAAAGCCCGTTTTTTTATTTTTTGTATAACAGTTTTTCGCCGGTGTGTTTTACGACTTCTTTTTCCCAAACGTCGCCGTAACCCGGATATTTTACTTTCGGAATACCTGTTCCGTTATCTATGATGTTAAGATTTTCGTCAGTTTCTTTGCAGTTGCCGTCAACGAATTTCATAAATAGTTTTGTAAAAAGTTCTTTACGCTGTTTTACCAAATCTGAGGCATTTTTGCAAGAAAATTCAGTCAAAAATTTTACTGCTTCCGTGCTGTCTTTTGCGAGTGCTGCCTTGTCGATTTCAGCGGTTTTAAAGATAAATTCTTTTTCTTGTTTTTGCTGAACTTTTTCGATTTCGGGGTGAACGAGCCTGTAACGGGAATACGCAAAGTTTGCAATCAAATTGTTAATCCAAAATGACGAATTGTCAGACCATTTTGCCATTGAGCCGTTTTTTTCGGAATACTCTTCCGGTATTTCGGTTATTGACGAATAAAACGGTGAAAAAACCGTGTTTGCCGCATCATCGGTTGCAAACCAGAAAATTCCGCCGCAATAATCAGGCATCCAATCCCTCATTTGAGAGACAAAAACCCAGCCGGTTTGTTGTGTTGCCGTCGCACGTTCATTAACGTATTCTTTGTCGTCAACTTTGAAAGTCAAGGGGCGGAATCTGTACGGACAATTAAAAGCACCTGCACCGAAATCCTTACTCATATCTAACTCCGTGCCTTCCAAATGGTTACGCATTTGATTCATTAAGCCGTGGGTGGTAACGTAATTTTTTGGTTTTATCCAAAGCGGAAGACGGTTTTTAGCAAAATTGTCTTTTGTTTGACAACTGTCTTTTACGAAAGCCTGTTTTCTGATGACGTTGCCTTTTGCGTAATTCCAATAAGCCGCATTTTGCCCGAAATTATCGGGGTCGGCGGCTGCAAAAAACGCCCAAACCCTTATCTCACAAAATCTTGCGCCTTCAAAATCCACGGGATTGTAAACGTCGGAAAAACTGAAATCTTTTACCGAGCCTTTATAAAAATTATGTTCAACCGCAAAACTAACAACGTCTTTTGAATTGAAAGTTTTGGCTTTCGGGTCGTCGAATTTGTTAGTTTTCTGATAGTCGAAAGTTGTGATTCTCGCTTGGTTGGCGTGAGCGCAGATATAACCGTCGGGCACGCGCTGAGCCACCCATACCATACCTTTTTCAAAGTTGCCTTTTCCGATAACCTCCATAATCCAGACTTCGTTTTTGTCGGCAATCGAAAAACTTTCGCCTTCTGAGGCATAACCGTAATTTTCAGCGAGTTCCGCCATAATTTTTATTGCCTCGCGTGCTGTTTTAGACCTTTGGAGAGCGATGTAAATCATGCTGCCGTAGTCGATTATTGCGCCGTCCTGACTTTGAAGGCTCGACAGACCGCCGTAAGTGGTCTCGGCAATTGTTACCTGATGTTCGTTCATGTTGCCGACAACGTTGAATGTGTGGCTTATTTCAGGAATTTTTCCCATAAATTTGCCGGAATCCCAGTCGTAAACTTCGCGGAAAGAGCCTTCCGGATGCTCGGCGGCAGGGTAGTGGTAGAGTGCGCCGTAGAGAACGTGAGAGTCTGCGGAATACGAAATCAAATTACCGCAACCGCCTGAAACTGATTTTGTTACCAAAAAATTGGTACATGCCGTCGAAACTTTCAAAAACGCCGACAGCAACAAAAGCATAAGAACTTTTTTCATTGTGAATATTGTTTTAATTTTTTTGCAAAATTAATAAAAAATTATTTGTTTTTTTGTAACTAAAAATATACTTTTGTGTCGCAATATTAAACACAATATTTTATTAAAAAAATGAAAAGGTACTTTGCAACAATTATGTTTATCGCTATGGTTGTCTTAGGAATTGCAGTAAGTTTGTAAAAATTAGATTATAACCAGTTAGTGTCTTTATCCAACTGGTTGTCGAAAGTTTTTAATAACTTTGAAACACTACTTGCCTTAGAAAACATTTTTTTCGTTTTCAGCGCATATTCAAGGTGTGTTAGCAGTCGTAGTATTACGGTGCTGTTGGAACACGGCTGAAAAAACTCGTTTTTGGCGGTGATATTGTTCTGGTTCAGAAAACGGGTGATTTCCTGACGCGAAAACACGGCTCCTTCGTTTGAAGGGTTGATGTAAAAAGAGATGTTTTGATTTGAACTGTATGTCATTGCAGTGATGAAAATCTTCGGCAGGTTAATTCCAACAATCGGCAAATTCATTCTCTTGGCGAGCAAGAGGTAGACCAACCCCATAGAAACGGGGTTGGCCTTTCTTGTTTTTAATACGTCTTGTAAAAAACAATACTGAGGTTCAAAATATTCTTCGGAGGGTGTTACCCGAAATTTTAACTGCTTGTATACAAAGTGATTAAGAATCCTGACTTTTTCCGTGTCGGAATAATTGGATAATTCTTCGTTGCTGAATGGCATTTGTATGCTGTCAAAAAGTTGTTGAGCGGTTTCAAAACTTTGCGAAAAGTGTTGCAGTCTTGATAAACACCAAAAGCCTTTCAACAAATCACTGTCGTTTTTTTGCCAATTTTTAAAATTTGCGCTTATATCTTCTGATTCTAATTTCGACAAAATACTTTCTATCCTGCTGCGCATAAGCGTACTAACCCCCTCGGAAGTTAAAACTTGTGTTAGAGGCGGAATTATTTCAAGCCCTTGCGAAAAGAGTTTGTCCCTGACGATGCCGTAAACTTGTTTGTCGGGGTCGTCAAGAAGTCTTATTGCTGCATTCAGTTCAGTTGTTGTCATAAAGTTTTAAGCCGTTAAAATGTTGACTATTTTTGAAATTAAATCCGGCATTGCGTTTCTGTAATTAGGTGCAAATTCTTTGCAACGGCGGTTTGCAATTACTAAGCATATTGTCGCCGTGTTATGTCCTAAAAGCCTTCCTAACCCGTTAATCGCCGAAGATTCCATTTCGTAATTATTGATTTTCATGCCATTGTATTCAAAGGTTTCGAGCCTTTGATTGATTTCAGGGTCTACGATTTCGAGCCTTACAACTCTGCCCTGAGGTCCGTAAAATCCGGGAGCAGAAAGGGTTATTCCGCTTTTGAAATCTTTTAGTTTTTCTAACAAAACCTCTGAGGATTTCACGAAATAAGGTGTTGCAAGAAGTGTGCTGCGTTTTGTGTGTTCTTGAAATTTCTTTTCTAATTCTAAGTCGCAAACCTTGTTTCTGTCTTTGTAAAAGTTGAGAAGTCCGTCCAAACCGCCTGCAACGGCTGTTACTACGGGTGTGCCGACGGGAATGTCCGCTTGAAGCGAACCGCAAGTGCCTATTCTTACGATATTTAAAGTGCGGTGCTGCTGTTTAGGCAAACGTGTTTTTAAATCAATATTCGCCAATGCGTCAAGTTCGGTTAACACTATATCAATGTTATCCGTACCGATACCTGTTGAAATCACCGTTATCCGTTTGGAGTTTTTAGTTCCCGTAGCGGTCTTAAACTCACGGTTTTGAGCCGTAAATTCCACTGTGTCGAAAAATTTTGCAACTGCTTCGACCCTGTTTTGGTCGCCGACAAGGATAATATTATCGGCAATGTTTTCGGGTTTTAAATGGAGATGGAAAATAGTACCGTCGCCGTTTATGATAAGTTCTGAGTCTTCAATCGGTTTCATAATCTTTATTATTTATGGGTTTTTAAGTCTCAAAATTATATTTTTTTTTTAGAAAAACCAAATTTTTTTTGAATAATTTTTCCCGCTTACGTATTTTACGTAAATGCCGGTTGAATGTTTTGCGGGTAAGAAAAACCTTCGTAATTTTGCAGTGTCAAAAAAAAAGAAATTAAAGTAAAAAAAAATAATAATTTTAAAAACCATGTCTGAATTATCACAAAGAGAAGTCAATGACTTCATGGCGAAAGTTATCGCAAAGAACCCCGGTGAGAGCGAATTTCATCAGGCTGTTAAAGAGGTAGTAGAATCCTTGATGGATTTTATCGACGAAAACCCCAAATACAAAAAAGGTAAAATCCTCGAAAGAATGGTTGAGCCTGAAAGAGTTATCATCTTCCGCGTTCCGTGGATTGACGACAAAGGCGAAATCCAAATCAACAGAGGTTTCCGTGTTCAGATGAATAGTGCAATCGGACCTTACAAAGGCGGTTTGAGACTTCACCCGACTGTTAACCTCGGTATTTTGAAATTCTTGGCTTTTGAGCAGGTATTCAAAAACTCATTGACGACCCTTCCGATGGGTGGTGGTAAAGGTGGTTCTGACTTCGATCCCAAAGGTAAATCTGACAACGAAGTTATGCGTTTCTGCCAGAGTTTTATGACCGAACTTGCTAAACATATCGGTGCTGACACTGACGTTCCCGCAGGTGATATAGGAGTAGGCGGTAGAGAAATCGGTTACTTATTCGGACAATATAAGAGATTAAGAAACGAATTTACAGGCGTTTTGACCGGTAAAGGTCTCGGTTGGGGCGGTTCACTCATTCGTCCTGAGGCAACAGGTTACGGTGTAGTATATTTCGCAAAAGAAATGCTTGCTACAAAGAACGATAGTTTGGATGGCAAAACAGTTTGTATTTCAGGTTCAGGCAACGTTGCTCAGTTTGCTGTTGAAAAATGTATTCAACTTGGCGCAAAAGTTCTTACCGTATCTGACTCTAACGGTTCTGTTTATGATAAAGACGGTATCACGGCTGAAAAACTCGAATGGATAAAAGATCTTAAAAATGTTCGTAGAGGTCGTATCAAAGAATATGCTGACAACTTCCCCGGCGTAGTTTACATGGAAGGACAGCGTCCTTGGTCGATAAAATGCGACATCGCAATGCCTTGTGCTACTCAGAACGAGGTTAATGGTGAAAACGCTCAGACTTTGGTTAATAACGGTGTTATCTGTGTTGCTGAGGGTGCTAATATGCCTTCATTGCCGGAAGCAATCGAAATCTTCCAGAAAGCAAGAATCCTTTACGCTCCGGGTAAAGCATCTAACGCAGGCGGTGTATCAGTTTCAGGTCTTGAAATGTCTCAGAACTCTGAAAGACTTTCATGGACAAGAGAAGAAGTTGATGCAAAACTTCATCAGATTATGATTAACATTCATAAGACTTGTGTAAAATACGGTACAGAGGCTGACGGTTACATCAATTATGTAAAAGGTGCAAATATCGGCGGATTCGTAAAAGTAGCAGATGCAATGTTGGCTCACGGTTTGGTATAAGTTATCCCAAAATAAGTTTTCAGAAAGCGGCGCAAAATTTTGTTGCCGCTTTTTTGTATTTATGAGAAAATAGACTATTTTTGCGGCAAACTTTTTAATTTTTTTTAAAACCATGCAGTATTACGACCCGAAAACCGACGTTGTTTTCAAAAAAGTGTTTGGTGAACATAAAAACCTTGCTATAAGTCTGTTAAATGCCGTTTTGAAATTAGACGGCAAAAATCAGATAAAGGATTTGGAATATCTTCCGTCC
>JAFPZK010000077.1 GCA_017417315.1 Bacteroidales bacterium | reverse complement strand
TTCGATGTTTGGCTCGTTGATTAAAACGGGCTGAAATCTACGTTCAAGAGCCTTGTCTTTTTCAAAATATTTTTGATATTCGTCCAAAGTTGTGGCTCCGATTGCTTTGAGTTCGCCACGTGCAAGAGCCGGTTTTAAAATGTTTGCCGCATCCATTGCGCCGTCGCTTTTTCCTGCGCCGACAAGGGTGTGAATTTCGTCAATGAAAAGAATAATCTCGCCTGCCGAATCCGTAACTTCCTTAACCACAGCTTTTAACCTTTCCTCAAATTCGCCTTTGTATTTTGCGCCGGCGATGAGTGCGCCCATGTCAAGGGAATAAAGGATTTTGGTTTTGAGGTTTTCGGGGACGTCACCGTTGACGATTCTGTGCGCAATTCCCTCAGCGATAGCGGTTTTGCCGACACCGGGTTCGCCGACGAGAATCGGGTTGTTTTTGGTTCGTCTTGACAGAATTTGCAAGACACGGCGTATTTCTTCGTCCCTGCCGATAACGGGGTCAAGTTTACCTTTAAGTGCCTGAGCGTTAAGGTTTATGGCATATTTTGACAATGACTGGTACGTATCCTCAGCAGATTGGTCGGTAACTTTTTGACCGCCTCTTAATTCTTTGATTGCGAGTTCGAGGTCTTTTTTGGTAAACCCCGAATCTTTCATCATTGCCGAAACGTCGTCGCCGGCATCGAGCATTGAAACGAAAATATGTTCAAGGCTGACGTAAGAGTCGCCGTTTTTTTCGGCTATGTTTTGGGCTTCGAGGAGTACTTTTTGAGAGTTTGCGCTCAGGAAGGGTTCGCCGCCCTGAACCTTCGTATACCGCGAGCAGATAGCCTCTAACGCCTTTTGAAAGGTTTGGAGGTTGATGTTGAGTTTTCGGAAAATAAAGTTTGTAATATTTTCGTCGGCTCTGATTAAAGCGGTTAAGAGGTGTCCCGTTTCGATGGCTTGACAGCCTGCGCGTTGCGAAATTGCGACCGCCTCTTGAACGGCTTTTTGCGATTTGATTGTAAATTTATCGAAGTTCATAACTGTTAATAATAAAGTTTTTTCAGTGAGGTAAATTTACAAACAATTTGCCAAACCGCAAAATTTATTTTTTGATGACATTTTGGCAGTGTACGGCTGACAATATGGCGGAGTAGACTGACGAAATGTCAGGAAAAGAAATATTTTGTTTTTAGGAAGAAAAGTTGTATTTTCGCAACCAACAATTTTAAAGCAGAAACAATTATGTCAAAATATCTGAATCCAAAAGTTGATTTAACATTGATTTGAACTAATTTAAACCCAAAAAGTTCAATTTCGCTGAGTTTTTAAATTTTAAATAAATCGTCTATTGTGATGCAGTTGTTGATAATTGACGAATGTTCGCCTTTGGTCATACCGAATGTTGTGATTAACACAAATTGAAGGCTATGAGTTTTGTTGTGCATTTTTGAGGACATAAACGCCGAAAGATTCCGCCGAGAGCCATATAGCAGATACATATTTCGTAACGCGAGAGTCTGAAACCGTTTTTCTTGAAGTATTTTTCACATTCTGCTAATGTAAAAGGCGCAAGTCTTATCGTTTCGGTTATTCGTCCGTGCAGTCCGCCGTAATCGTGAATCACGTTATCAAGCATCCAACTTGTTGCCGAGCCGCAGACAACAAGAATAATATTCCGCTGACGGTCTGCCCATGAGTTCCAAAAATATCCGAGTTCAGCGACCATTTCCGCTGACTGGGGCCCTGCAAGCCACGGTAATTCGTCAATGAAAATTACTTTCCAGCGGATTTTTATTGCCGAAAACTATCATTTTTACCGAGTTAAATAATGTTAAATTTAGCCTTTTGATAAATATTATATTACTTATATTCAGATAATTAACATATAAAACTACGCCTTAAAACTCAGCGAAATTGAAGAAAAAAGTCTCAATTTCGCTGAGTTTTAAGTTTTTTATTTGCGATTTTTTATAGTTTTCTACGGAAAAAGTTGTATTTTTGCGCTGAACTTTTAATGTTTAGAGAATCATGCAGTATTACGACCCGAAAACCGACGTTGTTTTCAAAAAAGTGTTCGGAACACATCCGAATCTTACAATTAGCCTTTTGAATGCAGTTTTGCAGTTAGAAGGTAAAGAACAAATCGAAAGCATTGAATACGAGCCTTCTGAAATTCTGCCTATTATGGGTGATAAACGTAATAGCGCAGTTGATGTCCGTTGCAAAGACGGCAAAGGCGATTATTTTATCGTTGAAATGCAAATGTATTGGTCGAAAGATTTTTTGCGCCGAGTACTTTATAACTGCGCAAAAGTTTATGCAACATTATATTCCAAAGGCGAAGAACATTACAAAGTCAAAAAGGTGTTTTCCGTTAATATCTTAAACGATATTTATCAAAATGATACACAAAAAAATTATCACCGTTATAGAATGTCAGAGGTTGATGAACCCTCGCACGTAATCAAAGGCATTGAAATAGTGTGCGTTGAATTACCG
>JAFPZK010000076.1 GCA_017417315.1 Bacteroidales bacterium | reverse complement strand
TTTTTGCTATACGGTCTTCGCCGTAACCTTTCTCAAAGTGCAAACGCATCACTTCATCGTAATACTTTTGTCGTTTCTCTGTCTTGTCTTTATACATTTTGAACTCTTATTAGGAGTCAACTTTTTTCAGATGAAGACACTTATTAAGCCAACTGCCATTGATTTTTTAAATTTACAACGAGTAGGTATTTTAGATAAAAAAGAGGGGTATCTAATGGGGTTATGGGCAAGGTCAGAATATGACAATACGAAATTTTTGGAACTATATAGTCAGTTTCGAGAATTAAAAGAAGTAGAAGATTTACTTGAAGATAGTAGATTTGGTGATGATTATAATGATTATGACTATACAATAGACAAAAATGGACTTGCGCATCTCAAATATGATGAAAACAACAAACCGATAAAAAAAAAGGCGGCAAAAAAATAGCCGAAAAAAACTTTGAGATTTAAACACAAAACATTATTTTTGGCAAATAAAAAAATTGAAAGAATTATGACAGCAGTACAATTAACAGCAGCATTGCACCGTGAATTAAGTTACATAGTTACGGATTATACTATGATGGAACGGTTATTAAAGTTGTTGCGCAAAATGAGAAAGGAGAGAAAAGCCGAAATAGCCTTACAAGCTGAAAAAGCAGCCATAAGCGGCGACACTCCCGAACAAGTAACAGAAAGCCTTAAAGAGGGTTTCAAAGGGTTAAAACTTTTGAAAGAAGGTAAAATTCAAGCACGACCAATAGAAGATTTATTCAATGAGTTACAAGATTAAAACTATACCGCCGTTTGACAAAGACGTTAAAAGGCTATATAAGCGTTACCGCTCGTTGCTTGATGATATTAAGCAACTTATTAACGAGTTGCAAATCAATCCTTTAATAGGTGCGGATTTGGGACACGGTGTCAGAAAAATACGCCTTGCCATAAAATCAAAAGGCGGCGGTAAAAGTGGTGGCGCACGTGTTATTGCATATACCGATATTGTTTTAGAGATTGAAGAGGGTACAATTTATTTTCTTGCACTTTACGACAAAGCAGACCAAGAAACAATTTCAGATAAGGAAATTAAACGACTTCTTAAAAGCGCAGGTATCGAATAAAAAAGGCGGCAAAAAATTTACCGCCTTTAATTTTACCCTCTTAAATCCAAAAGGTTTAAGAAATCGTCTTCAAATTCGTCTTTTTCCGTTTCGGTGTCCGGAGTGTCGTAGAATGAAAACGTTTCATCGTGTTGCTTTTTTAAACGCTTGGTTTCTTCTTCCCGAAGTTCGTTTACTTGTTTCTCAAAATAATCGCAACGGTCTTGTAAATGATTAATACGGTCTGTTAAACGCATATTTTCCATTTTCTTGTCAGTCAACTCGTTTGAAAGTTCTGAAACACGTTTTTGATATTGTGAAGATAAACGTGTTTCGCTTTCAAAACGACTGCCCAAAGCGTTGTAATCGTTTAAAAGGTCAGTGTAAAGTCCCTCGTAATCGTCTTCCTCTTCCTCGTCTTCATAATCGGGTTCGGGAAGTGTGTACACGGTTTTACACGTTTTTTTAGGCGTTGTAAAAATCCGTTTCATCATCTTCGGTATCTTCTTCACCGTTTACGGCTGAAAGATTTTCTCCGAGTTCGCCAATACGTTTTTTGTTGTGATAGGTGTTTTTACATTTAGCGGAACAAAAACGGCTATCACTCCGTCCCTCGTATGTTTTTCCGTAATATAAACATTTTTTAATCATTTTGTTTTAAATTAAAAGTTGGTTTTAAAAATTTCTGCAAATATAAACGTTTATTCTTAAATTACAAAATATTTTAGAAAAATTTTCTACACTTTTTCTTTACAAAAGAAAAAAATCAATCTTGTTTAAACGCATTTCTCAAATTCTTTTCCAATGATTGAGCGTGTAAATAATATTGTGTGGTTCTGATGTCGCTGTGCTTAGCAAAATCCTGTAAATCATTAACGCCAATATTACGACTTGCCAAATCCGACAAACAGAAATGGCGGCTGCCGTAAAACGTAAACGGTACTTTTGCGTTTATGATAGTTCTAAGCATTACAACACCGTCCCTTATTTTTTTGTCGGTCAGTTTTGGAAACAAAAATTTTTCGTCTTTGCCTTTGTATTTTTCCAAAATCTTAACGCCTTTACCATATCCCAAAACGCTGACATTACGGCGGTTAAGTTTTTTGGTTTTGCTTTCAATCAGAGTTATAATATATTCTCCGTTTTCGATTTTCAAATTGTCATACGTCAAATCAAACAAATCTCTGTTTCGTAATCCGATATAACAATTAAATAAACAAGTCCCGGACTAAATCCAAATTTTTGTTATAATCCAAATTAAGGTTTGCAAGACGTTCTACATCTTCGGGAGTAGGAATTAATCTTTCTGAATCCGTTTCTTTCAAATTTTTATAATCCAAAAAGCAATTTTCGGACGGTTTTAAAATGCCCGTTTTAATGGCTTCGTTTATAAACATTGACAACATTTGCATACGCTTGTTTATCGTTTTCGGGTTTAATTTCTTGTTTAACAGATATTTTTGATACTTATACAAGAAATTTAAATCCAAATCTTTTATACCGAAATTTGACACCTTTTTTAAGGCTACCACTTCTTTTATGACAAGGTGGTAAAGGCATTTGTGTTTTTCGGAAACGGTGTTTCGTCTTTCGGTGATAATTGTTTCACAACAGTCGGCAAAGTTTTGTTTGTTGACATCTGTTTCAAAAAAGTCATCAACAGAGAAATCTTTGCCAGTGTTTATAAGTTCAATTTCCTTTTGCTCGAACTGATAAACCAACTGGTTTAATCTTGTGTTAATACTTTGAAATTGTAGGTGTGTTTTTTTGACTTCACACTTTTTACCGTCCCAAAATTTCGGTTCAATGTAATAGCCGGTCGGAAAATACTTTCTTTCCTTTCCTTTGGTAATACGAATGTCTATTGTCGCCTTACCCTCAGAATTTAATTTGTTACGACAGTTGTAACATTTTGTAATTTTACTCATTTTTTTTAAATTTTTAAGTTAAATAAATAAATTGATTATAAAGGAGTTACATTTTTTTCGTACTTGATTTTTCCGAAATAAAATGTAACACCATTTTTGCGAAATTGTTTTTGTGTAACACCGATGTAACACCAGTGAGTAACAATTTCTGTAACAAAATTAGGGGTAAAACGCCGTACAGACAAATAAAAAAACAGCGTAAAAATAGGGTTATAAACAAAAAAACCGCTGATACTCAGCGGTTTTAAAAGAATAACTTATGTTATGTTGTCGGAGTGAAGAGACTCGAACTCTTGACCTCTACGTCCCGAACGTAGCACGCTACCAACTGCGCTACACCCCGATTGCATTTCTTTCTTTTTGCGCTGCAAAGGTAAAACGTTTTTTTTTATCCTGCAAATTTTTTTTTATTTTTTATTCAAAAAAATATTAAAATATAATATAAATTAATGTAAATCAAAACTTTAAATGCAAAACTTTTTTTTTGTTAAAAAAAATTCATTTTTTTTTGAATTATATAAAAAAAAATTTCTAAATTTAACCTCGACTAAAATTACTAAATGTAACGACTTTGGAAGTAATGAACAAATTTTTGAAAATCAAATATTTAGCAGCAACTTTGGTGGTGTTTTTTTCACTCGCAAGTTGTAACAACTCCGGCTCTCCAAGCGTTAAAAACGCAGAATCCGACCAAAATCAGGTCGCTGCCGGTACTCAAAACCAACAAAATGACGGTCAGAAAACCCCGTCAGAACAGGTCATTCAAAAACAAGAGGAACTAAAAGAAGACCCGGAGGCCGAACCCGTAGCCGCAGAAGAAGTATTAGAAGCGTATTCCTGCCCATCGGAACTGAAATTCTGTCCGCAAAGCAGCGAATACTTGTACGAAAAATTTTACCCCATCGGTTGGTCTAAAAACGGTTTGTTCGCTTATATTATAGAACCCGTTGACGAAGCAGCCGGTCAATACTTCTTTAAATTTGTCATCAGAAATATGATTAATGATAAAGAAGTATGGTCTTGGACACCGGACGACGAACCCGAAACCGGTAATGTAAGACAGATGTGGAAAGATTACGGAATGACTTTTACCGGTAAACTCAACGAATACAAAATAATTCAACAAAAAAATATCAAACTCTTAGGTAGCGAATTTTCATACAAGGACAAAAAGTTTAAGGTTACTATCGAAAACAAAATGGAAACTAATGAAGATTTTGGTTTCGATGTGGTAAAATCAACTAATATTTTTATCAAATCACCTGAACTCGGAATGAAAAAAATACATTCCTATACCGAAAACGAATATAATTTGTGTGTCGGAAAAATCGTTCAGGGCGTTTTGCTGAGCCCGTTTGAAGATAGGGTAGCAGTACTCGTTAAAACCGAAAGGTGCGGGTATGAAGGTCCGCCTAACGTAGTGGAAGAGTTTCTCGTAGGCTCCAACCTCGTAGAATCTTTCAAAAAATAGGCTTAACTAAAAAACAGATTATCAGGAAATTAAAATATATCGCGAAAATGTTACAAATAAAGGATTATTTGGTTAGCGGAGACAATGTCAGAAAAATGGTAAATTGTACCAAGACAAGCGGAGAGTTCGACAAGAATTATCCCGACACCATTGTAATCCACTATACAGCAGGCCCTTACCAGTCATCACTCAACACTTTGGTAAATCCCAAGGTAAAAGCCTCCGCCCATGTACTTATCGACAGGGACGGAAGCATTACTCAGTTAATCCCGTTTAACGAAATAGCATGGCACGCCGGCGAAAGTTCTTACGGCGGAAGAAACGGTTTCAACAAATACTCTATCGGTATCGAAATCGTCAATTCCGGACCGCTGACTAAAAGCGGAAACGTTTACCGCTCGTGGTTTGGCGCGGCTTACAATCCGAGCGATGTCGTAGAGGCAATTCACAGAAACCAGTCAACGGCAAAATATTGGCACGTCTACACCGCCGAACAAATTGAAACGGTGCGCCAACTTTGCGCCGAATTGATTGAGGCTTACCCGAATATCAAAAGCATTCTCGGTCATGAAGAAATTTCTCCGGGCAGAAAACTTGATCCCGGTCCCGCTTTTCCGCTCGATAGGTTAAGAGAACAACTTCTCGGCTCTGACCGCAAGTCTAACGGTGCTGCCGAAATGCCCGAAACAGGTCGCGTTGCTGCAAAGACACTTAACATTAGGTACACTCCCGATGCTGACGGTCAACTCGTGGCTCAACCCCTCGAAAAGGGCAAAATGGTTTCAATCGTTGACGAGAAAAACGGTTGGTACAAAGTCCGCACAACTATCGAAGGCTGGGTATTCGGCAAATATATTGACGTTAACTAAAAAAAACATACAATATGAAAAAGTGGATAATAATTATCGTTATAGTACTTGTCGCACTGATTGCGATAGGTATTTTCTACGAGGCGGGTTATCTGCATTTTAAATCATCGACTCTTTCGGCTCTTTTTGCAGCCCTTGCTTGTCCGTATATGTTCATCAAAAACAAACTTTTCAACCGTAATAGTCCGGAAAGCGTTAACGACATCATCAACAGGGCAAAAGACGGTTTGATTAATGATGAAGAACACCGCACGGAATACGATGCAAAAGTTTCTGCCAAAGAACAGGAAATCAATGATTTGAAAGCGCAGGTTAATAACTTGACGACTCAGATTAATAACAAGACCGCCGAAGAGGAAGCAGTTCATACAGCGGTTAGAGAAATGAGTTCCGATGAAATTTCACGCGAATTTGAAAAACTATATTACGCCAATGAAAAAGATGATTAAAGTACGTTTGATATTGGTGTTAGTTTTGGCAGTTTTTTCTGCCGCAGACCTTTCGGCGCAAATCACTCTTACAAGCGTAAAACCCGGTCAGGAGTTGGAACTAAAACCTACTGACGACACGCTTTGGGTTATGAATGACGCAAGAATGAGGTCGGTTATCGAAACAGGCAGGCTTTATAGAATCTCGAAGGAGACTAACGCTCTGCTTTCTCAGAAATGCGATACGCTGCAAGAGGTTGTCTCGCAGCAAGATTCGTTGATTTCGATACTGAAAAACGACCGCGACTACTACGTTACAGAACTTAAAACTTCGAGGGAGGACGTTATAACTGCCGGAAAAATGGCAAAAAAATACCGCCGCAGAGCAAGGTTGGCAACCGTCGGAATCGGAGTCGGAGCGGCATTAGGTGTTGCGGTAGGATATTTCTTGTTTAACGATTAAAAACTAAATTAGAGTAATAAACTTAAAAAATCTCAAATAAAAATCATGGAAGATCAATACATGGAAATCGTTCCGTATTTTAAGGAACACATGACGGAATACTATTTCAGTATTTACTTGCCGGTAATGGTTTGGATGATTATTTCGGTGGTTTTCATCGTGATAATGTTCAGAAAGTATACTTTCGGTGATTGGACGGTTGACAATCCTAACCCTTGCGACGGCGAAACATTCAATATGCCGCGTGGTACGATTCGCGGTGTTTTAACGATGTCGCTTTTGTTCATAACCGTCGTAATTGAATTGGCGAATGCAAGAATTGTCGGGTTTGAACAAGAGTTTCCCGAATTTATGGCGGCATTCCAAATGATGGTCGCTTTCTATTTCGGCGCAAAAGTTATGCACCATATCAACGCTGTTGATAAGAGCAAGACCAAATCTCTTGCCGAGGCTGCAACTCAAACCACTTTTACGCAGACATCATCGTCTATGACGACAACGACTTCGTACAGCGAAGGTGGTGTACAGACTTACGACAACTCTTATTTTGAGGAAGAAGGAGCAGCAGGTTAAAAACCGCTTTCCTTTTCAAATGACATTTTTTCGCCCGTTATGGGGTGAATAAAAACAATTTGTCCGGCATGAAGATACATTCTTCTGCCGGATTTTTTTTCACCGTAAAGTTCGTCGCCTTTTATCGGAGCATTCAGCCCTTGACAATGTGCCGCATGAACCCGCAACTGATGTGTTCTGCCGGTCTGCGGAAAAAATTTTATCCACGTTTCGCCGCCTTCAATTTTGATGACTTCATAATCCGTTATAGACTCTTTACCATACAAAAAATCAACCTTTTGCCTCGGTCTGTCAGTTAAATCGGCAATTAGCGGCAAAGAAATTTTTCCGCTTTTTTCTTTTACCTCGCCTTCCAAAACCGCAAAATAAGTTTTCTTTATTTCATGACGAAAAAACTGCCGCTGAATCTCAACAAACACCTGCTTCGTTTTTGCAACAATCATCAGCCCTGAGGTCATCAAATCCAAACGATGACAAATCATTAATTCAGGTTTGTCAGGAAATTTTTTGCGCATAACAGACAAAACTGATTGCTGATTTTTTTTGTCAGGACAACTTAACATACCTTCGGGCTTAAAAACAACGCTCAAAAAATCGTCATCGTAAATAATTTCGAGTTGTTTTTCAGGTAGGTTTTCGAGCGGATTTTTTTCAAAATTCAGACCTTGAAGCATAAAATTTAAAATCGGCTTGCATTTAGAATTGCATGCGGGATAAAAATTCAAGTGCTTACGGATTTCGCCTTTCGGGGATTTTCCGTACCAAAACTCGGCTATTTTCAGCGGCTTATAACCGTTAAGAAAGGCATATTGAAGAAGTTTCGGCGCACAACATTCACCCGTGCCGGCAGGAGGAATTGTCCCGAAAATTTCTAAAACCGACTTTTTTTCTCCCTTAAAATTCAGCATTTCGAACTTTGAAAACAGCCAATTTTGAAGCGCGTCGGATTTTT
Organism: Bacteroidales bacterium; assembly: GCA_017417315.1. Taxonomy (GTDB): domain Bacteria; phylum Bacteroidota; class Bacteroidia; order Bacteroidales; family UBA3824; genus UBA3824. Next base: position 38,634 of record JAFPZK010000076.1, on the reverse strand, counting down.
GTTTCCTTAGTTTTTTCAAATTTTCATAAACGGAAAGTTCTGCTTCTAAAACATTCAACTCATTAGAAAATTTTTCTTTCATACGCTTTAATTCCGCCTTTTGAAACTGACTTTCTGTTATGAGTTTTTCTAAATCCGCAGAGCCGTTTTCGCGCTGAAAATCACGCTTTTGCTTTTCTAATGACATAAAAGTTTTGTATTCTGAAATGCGTTTTTCGTTTTCCGCTTTTTTTTCTTCAATTCGGTTAACAAGCGAAAAATAATCCGAAGACGTCAATTTTTTTGAAATTTCTGAAATTTCTCTTTCGTGAGACTTAAAATAACCGTTTTCGTCCAAATAGTCAAAAACCGCCGGAGTGAAAAAATCATGATTCTCTCTGCCGCAAATTTGTCCCGAATATGCCGCCAAAAAACCTAATTCATTGTCCTTTTCTGCAATCAAAACACCGAACATTTTACCGTTTTCAATTTCCTTTTTGAAATTTTCGTCAGAAATTTCTTCTATATGGTTCAAAACTTTTTGTTGAGCCTTAATGCACAGTAAATCAGGCTGATAATAAAACGGATTATTGAAAACTGTATCCGTTTTTGGTTCTTTCGGCGAAAAAATATGAAAAATTTTATCGTTCATTAATATTTTTTGCACAAAATTAGTATTTTTTTCTGATAATTGCATTTTTTTTCGTAGATTTGCAAACTGAATTTGTATAAAACTATGAAAAAAATATTTTTAGCATTGTCATTTTTAGCATTGTCATTTTTAACGTTTGCTGTTGCCTCAAAGGCGCAATCGGCTGACGTTTATTGTTTTGCAGCAGGAACAAAAATCGCCGTATCCGAAACAGCCGTTAAAAATGTGGAAGATATTAAAAAAGGTGATAAAATATTGTGTTTTAACACTTTAACCCAAGAAAAAAGTATTGGTGCCGTAGTAAAAACGGCATTTACGAAGCGTAAAAATTTAGTAACTTATACCTTTGACGACGGCAGTTCGCTGACGGCAACGGATGATCACCCGTTTATGACAAACAAGGGGTGGGCGTCGCTAAATCCGTCAAAAACAGTTAGTTACAAAGATTACGGAATTGTCTCAAAAATAGAAGTCGGAGATAGTTTTGTGTCAGCAAAAGGACAAAAAAAACTCGTTTCCACAAGCATTTCCTCGAAAGCGAGAATGACTTACACAATTGTCAAACTATCTTTCGGTGATGCTTTTTATGCCAACGGTATTTTGTCAGGAACAGAGGAACTAAAATAAACGGATTGTTAAATTTATAAAACAAATTATTAATGAAAAAAACTTTTTTAACATTAGGTTTGGCATTGACGACGGCTCTGTCAATGGCACAACCACCTCAAAATCAAGGCGGAAGACCTGTACCGCATGCAGATTCTTTACGCCCCCAAATGCAAAATCTTTTCGGTCCGCTGACCAAGAGAATGCAAATTCACGGTTATATTCAGGGCGGCTACGAATGGAACAATAAAATGGAGGTTCAGACAAATACGTTTAATATGAAACGTGCCGGTTTCGCGCTTTTTGCTCAGGTTTCTGACCGGTGGGATTTTTTCTTCTTTCACGACTTACCGTCAGAATTGCAGGATTTTTACACGACTTTCCGTGCAACAAAAGGTAAAGGTCTGAGTATCAGGATAGGACAGATGAAAAATTCAATAGGTCTTGAAAATCCGTATTCTCCTGCAATTTTAGAACTTGTTGACGTTACGGCTCAGTCAACGACTTTTTTTGCAGGAACGGTAGATCCGCTTTTCGCAAGCAAAGTTATGTACGGAAGGGATCTCGGCGCAATGATTTTAGGAGAATTATTCAATTCGCATTTCAAATACGAAATCGGAATATGGAACGGACAAGGAGTAAATTGTACTGATAAAAACAATAAAAAAGACTTTCAGGCAAAACTCGAATATGCGCCGATGCCGAATTTAAGATTTGTAACCTCAGGACAAAAGGGCAAAGGCGTTGCAGCGGATTATTGCTGGTTTTCTCCGTCAGCACCTTATATTTCGCCATATAATCGAAATATTAAAGCGGGAGAGGAATATGACAGAGACCGTTGGACGTTCGGCGTAGAATATAAAACGTTTGCGACAACTCCTATGAGTGATTGGAAAAAACGTCCGTTTTCGTTCCGTGGCGAAATAATGGGCGGCAAAGACGGCGATGTTAATTCCTTAGGCGGATATGCCATGATGACGATTCCGCTGTTTTCGACACTTGATGCAGTTGCAAGTTATGATTTCATAAACTTTAATACCACAGAAGATTTGAAATCGACGAAATATGTTATCGGGCTTCAATATTGGTTTTTTAACAGGTGCAGGGTTCAGTTGCAGTACACCCGCACGGATTTGGAAAATATGACGGCAGGAGAGCCGGTTATTATACCGAATCCGCAAGGTCCTCCGACGATAATCAACAATTATCAGCCCGATTATGATTTGCTTCAACTTCAAGTTCAGATAGGATTTTAAAGAAACACAAATTCAATAAAATGACAATAGAAGAAAGTTTAAAACAAACAGTTGTTAATGCAGTTAAAGCACTGTATGACAAAGACTTAAATGATAATTTGGTTCAAATTCAGAAGACGAAAAAAGAGTTTGAAGGCGACCTTACAATCGTGGTTTTCCCGATTTTGAAACTTTCGGGCAAGAAGCCCGAAGACACGGCTCAGGATTTGGGAAATTATATTTCGCAAAATTGGGCGGAATGTAAAAAATTCAACGTAGTAAAAGGCTTTTTGAACCTCTCGTTGAAACATGCCGTTATTACCGAAATGCTTCTTAACATCAACGCTGACGAAAATTATGGTTTTGAGGCAGTTACCGATAAATCTAAAAAAGTTGTCGTTGAATTTTCGTCGCCGAACACCAACAAGCCGCTTCACCTCGGACATTTGAGAAATAATTTCTTAGGTGATTCGATTTCAAAGATTTTGAAGGCGGGCGGCAACAACGTCATCAAAGTTAACCTCGTCAACGACAGAGGAATACATATTTGTAAATCGATGTTGGCGTGGAAAAAATGGGGCAGTGGCGAAACGCCCGAAACTTCCGGCATCAAAGGCGACCATTTAATCGGTAAATATTACGTTGAGTTCGACAAACATTACAAACAGGAAATCAAAGACCTCATGGCTCAGGGCATGAGCGAAGACGAGGCAAAACAAAAAGCACCGTCAATCGTTGAGGCTCATAAAATGCTTCAAGCGTGGGAGAGCGGCGACGAAGAAACAGTAAACCTTTGGAAAACAATGAATTCGTGGGTTTATGACGGTTTTGACGTTACTTACAAATTGATGGGTATAACTTTCGACAAAATTTATCACGAGTCTGAAACTTATCTCGAAGGCAAACAATATGTCTTGGACGCTTTACAAAAAGGTATTTGTCAAAAAGACGAAACGGGCGCAACATTCATTGATTTGACGGCGGACGGTTTGGACAAGAAAATTTTGTTAAGAGGCGACGGCACAACTGTTTACATGACACAAGACCTCGGAACGGCGGCGTTAAGACACCGTGAGTTCAACTTTGACGAACACATTTACGTTGTCGGCAACGAGCAGGATTATCATTTCAAAGCCTTGAAATTGGTTTTGAAAAAACTCGGCTTTGCTTGGGGCGAAAACATCAAACATTTCTCATACGGCATGGTTGAACTTCCGAACGGCAAAATGAAGAGCCGCGAGGGTACGGTTGTTGACGCTGACGATTTGATTGCCGAAATGACCGAAACCGCCCGCAAAACGTCAGAAGAACTCGGCAAACTCAACGAAATGACCAAAGAGGAGCAGGATAACACCGTTTTCACGATTGCGATGGCGGCTTTGAAATACTTTATTTTGAAGGTTGACCCCAAGAAAACGATACTCTTTAATCCGGCTGAAAGTATTGATTTTAACGGCAATACGGGACCTTTTGTTCTTTACACGTATGCGAGAATCCGCTCAATTTTCCGCAAGTTGACGGAAAAAGGCATTTCACGCAGCGAATTGACGAAGGATTTTGAAGACATTTCGGAGGTTGAAAGCAATTTAGTTCAGAGTGTTGCTAACTTCAAGAATGCGGTTTCTGAGGCATGTAAGATGTGTTCACCGGCGCAAATTGCGAATTACGTTTACGATTTGAGCAAACAGTTCAATCAGTTCTATCACGATTTTTCGATTTTGGGCGAAGAAGATGGTTTGAAACGCGAGTTCAGACTTGTTCTTGCTGAAAATGTCGGCAGAACGATTAAAAAATGTCTTAACTTGATGGGAATTAACGTGTTAGAGAAAATGTAAAAATTACTTATTATAATTTAAAAGCATTAAAATTGGTATTTTTCTCCTAAATTCGGGTAAGAAAAATACCAATTTTTTTTGTTACTTTGCGCTATGAAATAATTTAAAGTTAAGGTTTATGAAAATAATTGAAAATCAAGAATTTGAGGGCGAACGTCCTTTGTATCATACATCAGATTTGTTATTAAAAAACGTGAGCGTTCACGCCGGCGAAAGCGCATTGAAAGAAACTAAAAACATCACCGCAGAAAATTGCGTTTTTGAAGGGAAATATCCGTTTTGGATAACGGATGGTTTCAAAATCAGAAACTGTAAATTCACGTCCGGCGCAAGAGCGGCTCTTTGGTATTCTAACGATTTGGAAATGTCGGACACCTTAATCGAAGCCCCGAAAATGTTCCGCGATTCCAAACGTTTGAAACTAAAAAACGTACAAATTCCCGATGCCGGTGAAACTTTTTGGCATTGTGATGATATTGATTTAGAAGACGTTACAGTTGAAAATGCCCCGTATATTTTTATGCACTGCAACAACATAAAAATCAAAAATTACACTCAGCAAGGCAATTATTCGTTTCAGTATTGCAAAAACGTTGAAATCAGGGATTCAAAAATTTATTCAAAAGATGCGTTTTGGAACTCTGAAAACATCACCGTTTACGACTCTGAAATTATCGGCGAATATTTGGCTTGGCATTCTAAAAACGTAACGCTTGTAAATTGTCTAATAGGGGAGACGCAGCCGCTCTGTTATGCTGAAAATCTGAGACTTATAAACTGCCGTTTTCGTGAAGATGCGGATTTGGCTTTTGAGTATTCGTCCGTGAAAGCGCAAATTTCAGGACACATTACGAGCGTAAAAAATCCGAAAACCGGCGAAATAATTGCGGATTCAATCGGTGAGGTTATTGTTGACGAAAACATAAAACAACCCGCAAATTGTAAAATAAAAGTCAAAAAGTTTCTTGTATAGGAGAAACTTTTACCCTAAAAGTTTCTTATATGCGAGAAATTTTTATCTAAAAAGTTTCTTCTATACGAGAAACTTTTGTATATTTGCAGAAAAATTTTTGATATGAATAAGGAATTAGTCAGAAATATAATCGTTGAAAATCAACAACTTATACAAACAATTAAGTTAGTTGAACGACCTTTTGAGTTTGAAGAAAGAGGCAATTATGTTTTTGTCGGGGTAAGACAGGCTGGAAAATCTTATATGCTCTTTCAAAGAGCCCAGCAACTGCTTCAAAAAGGTTATGACATCGATCAAATTGTTTACATAAGTTTTGATGATGAGCGCATAAACGAAATACAGTCAAATGAACTTGATATAATTTTGCAGGCTCAAAGGTTGCTAAGCGATAAGCAGCCGGTTTTGTTTTTGGACGAAATTCAAAATATTGACGGTTGGGAGCATTTTGCAAGACGTTTGGCTAACGAAAAGTACACCGTCTATATCACCGGAAGTAATGCCAAAATGTTGAGCCGCGACATTCAGACGATACTCGGCGGAAGATATTGGGATATAATGGTTTACCCGTTTTCTTTTAAGGAGTATCTTAAAGCCGCAGGTGTAACTCTCGAAAAAAATTGGCAATATGGCAAAAATCAGGGCAAAATAGCAAGAATTTTTGACGGATATTTTTATTTCGGCGGTTTCCCGGAACTGTTGGAAATAAAAGCCAAAAGGCAATGGCTGACAAATATTTACAATAAAATTTTTTTCAGCGACATTATAGTCAGAAACGGCGTTAGAAACGAAGAGGCTTTGAGAATCTCCGTCAAACGGCTCGCTTCGTGCGTTATGCAGCCAACTTCTTTTAACCGAATCGCAAATCTAATAAAATCAACAGGCATAACTGTCAATCCGTCAACTGTTTCTAATTTTGTACAGTATTTGCGTGATGCGTGTTTGATGTTTTCGATTGAAAACTATGCCGATAAATTTGTCGAAAAACAAACTACAAAAAAGCATTATTTTGTTGATAACGGCATTTTAAATTTATTTTTGACTAATCCCGACACGGCTCTTTTAGAAAATTTAACGGCAATATTTTTGTACCAAAAATTTGGCAATGCACTTTATTATTATAACAAAAATATTGAAGTTGATTTTTTTGTCCCAGACAATTCGCTTGGTGTTCAGGTTTCTTATAATATGGACGATGAATCAACTAAAAAGCGTGAAATCAAGGCGTTAACCGTTTTGAATGAATATATTCCGCTCAATGAAGCCGTCATTATAACCAAAGATACCGAGGAAACAATCTCTGTAGAAGGGCTTGAAATAAAAATTATTCCGATTTGGAAATATATTTTGGAATAATTTGAAAAAATTTTTTTATCTTTGCGAAAACATTTTTTGTTATGAAAAATTATTTACGCCAAGTAAACCGCAGAAACACAAATTGTTATAAGTGGGACAGCGTTGAAAATAACAAGGATTTGATTCCGCTTTGGGTGGCAGATATGGAATTTCAAACCCCGAAAGAAATAGTTGACGCCGTTGTAAAACGCGCTAAACACCCCGCTTACGGCTATGTCAGAGTGCCTGACGAATATTATTTTGCAGTTTATAATTGGTTCAACGAGGTTCACGCTTGGAAGTTTTTGAAGACTGACATCATTTATACTACCGGCGTTATTCCGGCGTTATCCGCTGTTATTAAAGCAGTTACAAAGCCCGGAGATAATGTCTTGATTTTTACGCCGGTTTATAATCATTTCTATTCGTCAATAAAAAATAATGACTGCAACGTGATTTCTTGTCCGCTAAAAAGAGACGAAAATTACGTTTATCATATTGATTTTGACGATTTTAAAGAAAAAGTTAAAAACGCTGCCGTCGTACTTTTGTGCAATCCGCACAATCCCGTTTCAAGAGTTTTTACCGAAGACGAACTGACGGAAATCGCAAAAATTTGTAAAGAGAACGATACTTTTGTCATTTCTGACGAAATCCACTGCGAAATCGTTATGGACGGTTTTAAATACACTCCGTTCGGAATCGTTGCCGACAAGTTGAATTTGAAATATGCCGTGTGCAGTTCACCGTCAAAAACTTTTAATATGGCGAGCCTTCAAATCGCAAACATCGTTTGTAAGGACAGAAATTTTAAGACAAAAATTCTCCGCGCAATCAATATAAATGAATGTTGCGACGTTAATCCATTCGGTATTGAAGCACTCATAACTGGCTATACCTCAGAAGGTTGCCGTTATCATATAAAGAATTTAAACACGGTAATTTATGCAAATTTCTTAGCAGTAAAATCTTTGTTGGAAAAAGAATTGCCAAATATAAAAGTTACGCCGCTCGAAGGCACTTATTTAATGTGGATTGATTGCAGCGAACTTGGCAAAAAGTCAAAAGAAATTGAAGACGAACTTTTGAGCCTTTACAATGTTTGGATTAATGCGGGAACTTTGTACGGCGAAGAAGGGGAGGGGTTTATGCGGATAAACTTGGCTTGTCCTGAGGAAATGTTACTGTCTGGAATTCAAAAATTTATCGCATATTACAAAGAAATAGAAAGCAAAAAATGATAAAATTTGCTTTAACGGCAATTTTGTTGACGGCTGTCTCGCTGTTAAGGGCGCAAGAATTTAAAAAAAATGCTTACGGTGAGGCTCTCTCTGATGCAATGAGTTGTCAGACAGGAATTTATGCCGTCGGTTATAATCCGGCAGGAATAGAAACCACAACTTTTGAAGCCTCTGTTTCATATTTTGACCGCTATCAAGTAAAAGAAATTTCACAAAAAACGGCTGCAATAATTTTTCCCGCGCTAAACGGTTGTTTTTCAGCCGATTTCAATTATCACGGTTTCAAATTGTTTAACCAAATTCTTTCAGGTTTGGGTTATCAGATGAAACTTTCCGACAAAATCAGAGCGGGCGTAAAAGTCAATTATCACGGACTTAATATCGGCTCGTCGAGCGAAAAATATACTGCTGTCAGCGGTGAAATAGGAGTTATATTATCTCCGATAAAACATTTAGAATTAGCAAGTTATATCAAAAATCCAACCAATTCGCAATTTTCAGGCTCTGACACGATAATCCCTCTGACGATGGTTTGCGGTATCAGATATATGCTTTATGAAAAAAATTTCGCAGCCTTGGAAGTCGAAAAACAATCACTTTATGATGAAATAACTGTAAGATGTTCTGTTTCAGGAGTTTTATGCGAAAAGTTTGAAGTAAGAGGCGGTCTTGAAACCTTTCCGTTTACAGTTTCTATGGGCGTAGGATTCAATTTCGATAGGTTAAAAATCGAGGCTGCCGTCCAAAGAAACGAATTTTTGGGATACATGCCGTCAATAAGTTTGGCTTTCCAAGCGAAAAAATAAAAAAACTTTAACTTTTATTCGTCAGAAAAAAAATTTCTATTTATATTTGCAAAAATTTCTATACAAAGATAAGATGGAAAATTTAGATACCTTAACGGCGGAATATTTACTGAAAATCAACGCCGTAAAATTACAACCGGAAAACCCGTTCACATGGGCATCGGGCTGGAAATCGCCTATTTATACGGACAACCGTAAAACCCTTTCTTACCCCGAAGTAAGAACGTTTTTAAAGAAGGGTTTTGCACAAATTATCAAAACACAATATCCTGATACTGAATTAATTGCAGGTGTTGCAACAGGTGCAATCGCTGTCGGGGCGTTAGTGGCTGACGAACTCGGTTTGCCGTTTGTATACGTCAGAAGCGCAAACAAAAATCACGGTTTGGAAAACCTTGTAGAAGGCGTTTGTAGCGATGGACAAAAAACAATCGTTATTGAAGATTTAGTTTCAACGGGACAGAGCAGTTTGAAGGCCGTCAATGCGTTACGCGATTTAAAATGTGATGTTAAAGCAATGCTCGCAATTTTCACATACGGTTTTCCCGTGGCAGAGAACGCTTTCAAAGAGGCTAACTGCACTCTGAAAACCCTCAGCAATTATAACGCACTGATTGACTTGGCGTTAAAGACGGGTTACGTAAAAGAAAATCAACTCGAAACATTGAAAAACTGGCGCAAAAATCCTGAAACTTGGTTAAATTAAACACATTTTTAAGATGATGAAATCAATGACCGGTTACGGCAAAGTTTCGGAATGCCTTAACGGTAAAAATTTTGAAATAGAAATCCGCTCCTTAAACGGTAAAACATTGGACGTCAGCACAAAACTGCCGTCTAATTACAAAGATAAAGAACTTGATGTCCGCTCGCTTATCGCTTCGAGATTAGAGAGAGGAAAGGTGGATTTTTTGATGTCTTATACGATTGAAGATCCCGCTCAGGAAGCCCTCAAAATCAACGAAACATTGTTAGATGCTTACTACAATAAGGTTTTGACTCTGACACAAAAGTATGGTTTTCAGGCAGATAACAATCTGATTTTTACCTCGCTTCTTAGAATGCCCGATATTCAGAGGCTCGAAGCCGAAAAGGTTAGCGAGGAAGAATGGTCTGAAATCGAAAAACTTATCAATCAAGCCATTGACAATCTTGATGGTTTCAGAGTTCAGGAAGGTCAAAACTTAAAAAAAGATTTTCAAAAACGTATTGACTTGATTCTCGGATATTTAGACGAAGTAGAGCCGCTCGAAAAAAACAGAATTAATATTATCAGGGAAAGAATTATTCAAAAATTCGAAGACTTGAAATCAACGATTGATTTCGACAAAAACCGTCTCGAACAAGAGTTGATTTATTACATCGAAAAACTCGACATCACCGAAGAAAAAGTGCGCCTGAGAAATCATTGCGCTTATTTTGTCGAAAATATTGATTCTGAGGCATCGTCAGGAAAAAAACTCGGTTTTATCGCCCAAGAAATGGGACGTGAAATCAATACTTTGGGTTCTAAGGCTAATGACGCTGAAATTCAGAGACTTGTCGTTATGATGAAAGACGAACTTGAAAAAATTAAAGAACAAGTATTAAATATTTTATAAAAATGGATTTATTAAAAGGTAAAACGGCTGTCATCACTGGTGCAGCACGCGGAATAGGTAAGGCTATCGCCTTGAAATTCGCCGCAGAAGGCGCAAACATCGCTTTCACGGATTTGGCTATCAACGAAGATGCCGAAAATACCAAAAAAGAAATTGAAGCATTAGGCGTTAAAGTTATCGCTTACGCTTCTAACGCAGCAGATTTTGCTCAAACCGAACAAGTTGTAAATCAGATAATTGCAGATTTCGGAAGTTTGGACGTTTTGGTCAACAATGCCGGCATCACAAAAGACGGTCTTATGCTCAGAATGTCTGAGGCTCAATGGGATGCAGTAATTAACGTAAACCTTAAATCTGCTTTCAACTTTATTCACGCTGCATTGCCGCAGATGATGAAACAACGCAAAGGCGCAATTATCAATATGGCAAGCGTTGTAGGCGTTCACGGAAATGCTGGTCAGGCAAACTACGCTTCTTCAAAAGCAGGTTTAATCGCCCTCGCAAAATCCGTTGCTCAGGAAATGGGGCCGAAAGGTATCCGCGCTAACGCTATTGCGCCGGGCTTTATCGAAACCGCTATGACTGCCGCTCTTCCCGAAAAAGTAAGAGAAGAATGGAAAAAACGCATTCCTTTGCGCAGAGGCGGTACACCCGAAGACATCGCCGAAGTTGCAACATTCCTCGCAAGCGATATGTCGTCATACGTTACCGGTCAGGTAATTCAGATTGACGGCGGTATGAATATGTAGAAAATTGACAATTGATAATTGACAGTTGGCAATTATTTGCTTAAACTGTCAATTGTCAACTGTCAATTGTCAATTCTTAATTGTTAATTTTTTAAAGACTATGGGCTTTTTTTCATGGCTTTTCGGCGGCAAAAAAGATTCAGTCGCCGAGGTAAATTCCAAAACAAAAGGTATGGTAACGGCAACCCTTCTTAACGCAAGAAAAAAGCCGAATCCGGGCGCAAAAGTTTTGTACCAACTCAAAAAAAACACGATTGTAACCGTGGTTTCGTCCGAAAAAGATAAGTGGTACAAAATTTATACGCAACTCGGTTTTGCATACTGCATGAAAGATTTTATCCAAATAAAGGAAAATATCGAAAAAATTGCTGTTGTTGCTAACGTGCTGAATGTCAGGTCGTATTATTCTACTGACAGCACCGTTTTGGGAAAGGTTAATAAAGGGACGGTCTTAATCGTGTTGTCGAAACATGCAGGCTGGTACGGCGTGGATTATAACGGTCAAAAAGGCTTTGTTAATGCGGATTACGTCAGCCCGTTGGAAGATTTTGAAAATGGCAAAACTAACAAAACTGACAATTCTCAGAAAAAAACTACAAACAACACAACCAAAAAAGAACAAGAACCGCAACGTGTATTTTTTAATTCGCGTAAGGATTTGGCAAGCGTTGAACTCGCCCCGAAAAAACGCCTTTCTGACGAAGGTATGGACAAATACGGCAAAGTCGCAGTTAAAACGTGGAATAACTACGGCAACCTTATCTCTGTGATTAGCAAAGAGTTAGGTATTGACGTAGAAATCGCTTTGGCTGTCATCTGCGTTGAAAGCGGCGGCAGCGGATTCTCCTCTGACGGCAAAATGATTATCCGTTTTGAAAATCACGTTTTCTACACGTATTTCGGTGCAAAAAGCGATGAAGACAAGAAAAAATACGACGAACATTTTACTTTTGATTCCAAAAACCGCCGCGACGGTCATAAATACCGCGCTAAAAAATCAGACGAGTGGAAAACCTCTCATAACGGTCAGGCAACCGAATGGGAATCGCTCGAAATTGCACGCTCGCTTTCGGAGACTAACGCACTTTATTCAATAAGTATGGGTGCCCCGCAGGTTATGGGTTTCAACTACAAAAGTATCGGATATTCGTCTGTAAAAGAGATGTTTGACGCGTTTTCAAAAGACATTCGCTATCATATTATGGCGTTGTTTGACTTCTGCACGGCAAAAAGTACGAGAGTTCAGTATTTGTTGACGGGAGATTTCCTCTCGTTCGCAAAAGAATACAACGGTCTTACCGCTCCTGAGGCTTACGAAAAACGCCTTAATCAGTATTACGAAATTTATAAGAAGATTCTATAAATAATGACTACGACTATTGTTTCGGATTATGCGTGGTATTTTCCCGTGTTGTGCTTTGTATTTGCGGGAGTATTGACGGGACTTTCGTATTATAACAATAAGAAACTCGCTGAATTTCAGCCGTTTAAAATTTATATTTTGTCAACGTTAAGGTTTTTGGCAATGTTTCTTACTTTGATTTTGCTTTTGAACATTTTTGTCAAGACAAATACCAAACGCATCGAAAAACCGATACTTGCAATCACGGTTGACAATTCCGAATCAATAGTTTTGAGAGATTCGACCACAAAAATTAATGAAGTTTTAAGCAGCCTTTTTGCCGCAAAAGATAAATTAGAGGAAAAATACAACGTCAAGTTTTTTAAATTCGGCGAACATTTTTCTCAGGTCTCTGACATTCAGGCTCTTGACTTTAAAGATAAATATACCGACTTTTCCGATATGTTTGAGGCGGCAAAGTCGGTACTTTATAACACAAATTCAGGCGCAGTAGTTGCCATATCGGACGGACTTTGCAACAAAGGTCAAAATCCGATATATTCCGCCTCGGATTGCGGACAAAAAGTTTTTACGTTAACTATCGGTGATACAACATCTTACAAAGATTTAAGCATTTCGAAAGTTCTCTATAACGAATCGGCATTTTTAGGCAACGAATTTCCCGTAGAAATCACTTTAAGCGCAAAAATGCTTAACGGCAAAAACACTGTTTGTCAAGTACTTAGAAACGGTAAAACGGAATTTCAAGAAACTTTTAAAGTACAATCCGACAACTTTTCAAAAGAAATTTCCATTAGCCTGAAAGCCGACAAAAAAGGGCTTCAAAAATATACCGTTTTGTTAAAACCAGTTGACGGAGAAATTACCGAAGTCAACAACACCAAAGAAATAGTTATCGAGGTTATTGATGACAAGTATAAAATATTGTTGCTCAGTGCATATCCTCACCCTGACGTTGCCGCTTTCAGAAATGCGCTGTCAAAAAATTTGAGTTATGAAACGGAAGTTTTCACGGTGGATAATTTTACGAAAAAAACTTCTAATTACGATATTGTAGTATTGTTTGGTTTGCCGTCAACAAAGATAAACTCTGAGAGTTTGTTTTCGGAAATCGCTTCTAAAAATATTCCGACACTTTTTGTTTTAGGTAATTACATTGATTATCAAAAGTTTAACAAAGTTAATAAATGTCTTGAAATAACCCCGAAAGGCAATAATTACGACGATGCTTTATTCGGCGAAAATCCCAAATTTCCGCTTTTTAGTTTTGAAAACGGCGTTGACGAAATGCTGAGAAATACGCCGCCGATGTCATGCGTTTTCGGTGATTATAAACTTTTAGCCGCAACGCAAGTTTTTGGTTATCAGATTATTAAAGGCGTTACTACACAAAAACCGTTAATTGCGGTTTCTGAGCCTGACAAAGCAAAATCGGCTGTGATAGCAGGGCAGGGGATTTGGCGTTGGAGAATGGATTGTTACAGAAAATTTTTGAGCCATGAAAAATTTGATTTGTTAATCGGACGTTTGGTGCAGTTTCTGTTGAAAAAGTCTGATAAAGAGATGTTTACGCTGACTTATAAAAAGATTTTCAACGAAAACGAGCCTGTATATTTCAACGCGAAAGTTTTGGACGAAATGTTTAATCCAGTATCCGATTCTGAGGTTACGATTGAAATTTCTGACGAAAACGGCGAGAAAAAGGACTATAAATTTGAAAATACGGGTTCCGGCTATTATCTCAGAATTGACAATCTTTTGCCCGGAAATTATAGTTTTAAGGCTCTGTCAACCCGAAAAAAGACTATTAAAACGGGCGTATTTTCGGTTAAAGAAATAAAAACGGAAGCCGAGAATTTGACGGCGAATTTTTCGGTTATGCAGCAAATAGCCGCAAAAACGGGGGGAAAAAGTTACTTCCAGAATCAGATTCCGCTTTTAATTGACGACCTTTTGGAAACGGAAGCCGCAAAACCGACCGTCTATAACGACACGGTTTCTACACCGCTTACGGGTTGGAAAATACTTTTCTTCATCATTATCGGGCTGCTCAGCACCGAATGGTTTTTAAGAAAATTTTGGGGAACGGTGTAAATTTACATTTTCATCTGCAATTTTTTTATTTTGGAGTTACCAATTTTTTAGGGTACTCTAAAAAATTGGTAACTTCAAAAAAAAAGAAGATGACACAGTTTGATTTACAAATCTGTTTTTTTTATTCCCTTACTTGTCCGTTGCCTAAAATCACCCATTTGTATGTAGTGAGTTCTTTTAAAGCCATAGGTCCTCTTGCGTGAAGTTTTTGAGTGCTGATTCCTATTTCCGCGCCTAAACCGAATTGAGCACCGTCAGTAAACGCCGTGGAAGTGTTGTGATAACAACATGCCGCATCTACCGAAGTCAAAAACTTTTGAGCCGTTTCAGAGTTTTCCGTAATTATCGCCTCCGAATGTTTTGACGAATAATTATAAATGTGTTCTAACGCTTCATCAAGACTATTAACAGTCTTAACAGCCATATTGTACGACTGAAATTCTCTTCCGAAATCAGATGGCGCGGCTTTGAAAAGTCCCGCTTTATAATTATTTTCCAAAACCTTAAACGCCTCATCGTCAGCATAAATGCCTACATTTTTTTCTGAAAGTTTTTCGCAAATCTCCGGCAAGTCTTTTAGTCTTGAAGAATGAATAATCAAGCAATCTAACGCATTACAAACACTTACACGGCGGGTTTTAGCGTTGAAAATTATCTTTTTTGCCTTCTCTAAATCGCCATCCTTATCAAAATAAGTGTGAACCACCCCCGCGCCGGTTTCAATAACGGGAACTTTTGCGTTATCTCTGACGGCGTTAATCAAATTCTTTGAACCGCGCGGAATCAAAACGTCAATATATCCGACAGCGTTCATAAGCGCAGTTGCAGCCTCACGACCGGGAGGTAAAAGTTGTATAATATTTTTGTCAACGCCGCAGTCTTCCAAAACTTTGTGCATCAGCGAAACCAAAACTAAGTTCGATTCATGAGCGTCCGTACCGCCTTTCAAAACCACCGCATTTGCACTCCTTAAACATAAAGCGGCTACATCTATCGTAACGTTAGGACGGGCTTCATAAATCACGCCGACTACGCCTAACGGAACGCTTATTTTCTTTAAATTCAAGCCGTTTTCAAGAGTTTTTTCTTCCAAAATTTTTGAATACGGAACCTCTAATGTCGCAACGTGTCTTGTGTCAGAAGCGATACCGAAAATCCGCTCTTTTGTCAACAAAAGCCTGTCGTACATAGGGTTTGAAGTCTCCATTTTTTCAAGGTCTTTTTTGTTGGCTGCAATAATTGTATCGATGTTTTTTTCTAATTCTTCGGCAATTTTGCAAAGAATTTCTTTCGATTTTTCGTCAGTTAAAGCCCCTAAAAAACGGGAGGCTTGTTTAACGTCTTCAAATTGTTGTTTGATATTCATAGTTTATTGTGTGATTTCGGGGTAAATGTATAAATAATCATAATGAATAAGGGGTTTTGAACGTTTTTCAACGCGGATTTTGTCTTTGTCCGTCGCGGCTTTTCCGAGTCCGATTGTAACGTTATTTTCGTCTTTGATTAAAAGTAAATCGTCTTTTTTGAACTCACCTTCAATTTTTATAATTCCCGGAACTAACAGACTTGCAGCCTTTTCGCGGCTCAAAAGTGCTTGCTTTGCACCCTCGTTGACAATAACCGTTGCCTTGGTAAAACCGTCGGAATATGCAATCCATTTTTTTACCGCCGGCGAATGTTCTCCCGCTGCAAAATGTGTGCGAACAAAATCCTTGTTGTCTTCATAAAGTTTGGTGATGACATCGGGTTTTGTGCCGTTTGCGATATAAACGTCGATTCCCGAATCGGCAGTTTTTCTTGCGATTCTGCATTTTGTCAGCATACCGCCGCGCCCGAAATTAGATTTAGAGGTCTGAACGTATTGAGAAATATTTGTTTTTGACGAAATTTCCCTGATTACTGCCGTACCTTCATCATTAGGATTGCCGTTGAAAATGCCGTCAACGTTGCTCAAAATGAATAGTTTTTTGCAGTCTGCCATCGAAGCCATAAGTCCCGAAAGTTCGTCATTGTCAGTAAACATCAACCCCGTAACCGATACCGTATCATTTTCGTTGACGACCGGCATAACATTGTTTTCCCAAAGGGTGTTAATGCAGTTTTTGATGTTAAGATAATGTTCCCTTGACGAAAAATCCTGTTTTGTAACGAGGATTTGACCAATTTTAATACCTTGAATGTCAAAGAGTTTCTTGTAAGTATCTATGAGTTTTACCTGACCTGTTGAAGACAATAACTGCCGTTGTGCTACGGGGTCAAGACCTTCATAATTTTTGACGATACTTCTTCCCGCCGCAACTGCACCGGAAGATACGAGAATAATTTTTTCACCTTTGTTATGCAGCCGTGAAATCTCCCTTACAAGGTCGTTCATACGGCTTTCGTCCAAATGACCGTCCTGACGTGTCAGAACGTTAGAACCGATTTTGATTGTTAATGACATAATTTTTTTAGTAAAATCCTACGCAAAATTAAAAAAAAATATCGTAATTTTGCGTTTATAAAAATATTTTTCTCTTAAATTTTATGGAAACGCTAAATTCTCGCACCGAACTTTTGCTCGGTAAGGAGACTGTGAAAAAAATTTCTGAACAAAAAATTATCATTTTCGGGCTTGGCGGAGTCGGCTCTTGGGCTGCCGAAGGACTTGTAAGGTCTGGTTTTGAACACGTTACCCTTGTTGACGCTGACAAAATCACCGTAACGAACTTAAACCGTCAACTTCCGGCACTTACTTCCACAATAGGGGAGTTCAAGGCTGACGTTTTGAGAAAACGGCTCTTGGACATCAACCCGAAAGCCGAAATTATTGCCATGAACGATATTTTCAATAAAGAAAATGCGGAAAATTTTCATCTTGAAACTTTTGACGTAATAATTGATGCGATAGATTCGCTTACGGACAAGGCGGAATTGATTTTAACGGCTTGTAAAACTGAGGCTTATTTTATTTCGTCAATGGGAGCGGCACTAAAACTTGACCCTTTAAAAATTCAAATTGCCGAGTTTTGGAAGGTTAACGGTTGCCCGCTTGCAAGAGCGTTAAGACAAAAATTTAAGCGGCATAAAACTTTTCCGGCGAAAAAATTTCAGTGTGTTTTTTCTGATGAACTTTTGGAAAATAAGGAGGTTGACAATCAAGAAGAATTAAAGTTTAATAAGGCGAAAATCAACGGTTCAATGGTTCACATAACAGCGGTTTTCGGATTTTTTATTGTCGGAGAAGTGATAAAAAATTTTGGTTATAATTGAAAAAACTTTTATCTTCGCCTTTGAAAAAAAAATCAAAAATATGAAAGTTATAAAAATTTCCTCAGATATTTTGGAGTGTGAAAAATCGGAACTCTCTGTCGAAGATTCTAAATTGGTAAAATCTTCGGAAGATTTTTTGAAAAATGCTTACGCTCCGTATTCAAAATTTTCCGTTTCGGCGGCAGTATTGCTTGACAACGGAATCATCATTAACGGTACTAATCAAGAAAATGCAGCCTCGCCTTCGGGGACTTGCGCCGAGAGAACGGCAATCTTTTATGCTAACTCTCAGTACCCGAAAAATAAAGTTTTAGCGATTGCAATTTCTGCGTTTTTTAACGGTGAAATTATCTCTTCTCCGATAACTCCGTGCGGGGCGTGCCGACAGGTAATTCTCGAAACAGAAACCCGGTATTCTTCGCCCATAAAAATTATTCTTTCGGCTAAAAATAAGTGCTTGATTATCAATAGTATAAAAGATATACTTCCACTTACGTTTACAAGTGAATATTTATCATAACTAACTGATAATCAATAAGTTGTAAACTATTTTTAACCGCCTCAAAGCCGGTGGGGGAGAGGTGGGGGAGGGGTTTGGAACTAACTTATTGAAACCCAAACAATAAAATATTTAACTTAAAGTATTACTTTAACTATATAAGAAAATGGACTGCGTTGAAAACTATAAAAACATAAAAAAAACATTGCCAGAAAACGTGCTTTTACTTGCCGTTTCAAAGACAAAACCGGCGGAAGAAATTCAGAGGCTTTACGACTTCGGTTGTCGGGATTTCGGCGAAAATAAAGTGCAGGAACTTTCAAAAAAATATGAGGTTTTACCCAAAGATATTCGTTGGCATCAGATAGGTCATCTTCAAACAAACAAGATAAAATATATCATTCCGTTTGTTTATATGATTCACAGTATCGACAGTCTGAAACTCGCCGAAGAGGTCAATAAACAGGCTCAAAAACACGGCAGAATTGTAAATTGTCTTTTACAAATAAAAGTTGCTCAGGAGGAGACGAAATTCGGATTTTCGCCTGAGGAATTAACGGATTTGTTTAAAAATAATGCTTTTGCAGCCTTAAAAAACATAAAACTTTGCGGTCTGATGGCAATGGCAACGAATACGGACGATGAAAATGAGGTTTTGAAGGAATTTTCCGAAGTTAAAAATCTTTATAACTCGCTGAGAATCAATTATCCAATAGGGGAGGAGTTTAAAGAGATTTCTATGGGAATGTCAGAGGATTATCCTATTGCCGTAAAAGAAGGAAGCACGATTGTAAGGCTTGGTTCGGTGATTTTCGGTGAAAGGGATTATTCACAACAAAGCGGGAATGTGTAAAAAAAACTACACATTCCCGCCGAAATAAAAAGAATCATGAGTTGTGAACTTTAAATTATTTGATTTTGCTCTTTGTCCTTTCGACACCGGCTTGTGCTTCGTGGTCATCGGGACGCAAACGCAAAGCCAATAAATATTCCTCGTAAGCATCTTCAAAACCTTCATCGGCATTTTCATATACCTTTGCACATTCCATGTGAAATTTATATGCGTTGCTGATTTTGTCACGAAGTAACTGAATTTTAGCCGCAAGTTTTATGTTGGCAGAATCGTCAGCGTATGCTTCGCGGTAGTATTTCAAAGCCGTCAAATAATTCATTTCTTCATTATTTTCGCACCATTGGTCAGCCAATTCTAATTTATCAGAAGTAGTAGTAACCTTAGAGGGTTTACCGATGTTTGCGAGAGTAGCACCTGATTGCTCTTTCTGCTCTCTCTGCTCTTTTTGCTCCTCGATTATAACACTATCCTTTTTAGTCTCGTATGCAATTTCGTTGACAGAAGGAGTGTATTTGGTATTACGGGGAACAAACACAACTAATCCTAATACGGCAATAAGGAAAATAATGATAAAATTCCTTTTTGCGATTTTATCAGCCCTAAGCGTTTTTATTCTCGTATGTGCCTCATCAACGTGGCAGCCCTTAGGAAACGCCTTTAAGTAGTCGTTATATCTTTCAACGGTATTAGCACCGCAAACCATAGTCCACATATCATTATCTTTGTTTAAGTTGTGTAACTCTGAAATTTTCAAATTGGCTTTGCTGATATATTTACCGGCAGGATAAGCCCTTTTGTAACTCTCGTATGCCAAAACCGTTCCAAGATTTTCGGTCTTTTGCCATTTTTCCTCCTCTTCGAGTTCAACTACCTTATTTTCAGCGACTTTTGCGTACTTACTTTTAGGAAATTTTTCCATATAATCGTAGTATGCGACAAGAGTACCGGCTTTAACCGTCTTTTCCCATTCGGTTTCTGTATTCTTAGTTGATTTTTCACTTGAAATTGAAGCCTTAAAATCACTGAAATACTTATTGATAACATTATATGCAAAAGGCATTTTGTCAACACTCTGAACACTCGAAATCTGAGGTATAGGCATGTTAGCCCTTTCCTTAAAATCCGTTGAAATATCCTCAACAATATCTCTTAAAGTAAGGTAAGGTCGGTCAATATCCAAACCTTTATGAACTCTTGACAAAATTGCACCCGTAAAATACGTAGGCACGTTAGGATTCTTTTTAGGATAAAGTGCTGACGAATACTCGTCGCACGCCGTAACGTACTGAACGCCCTCAAAATCCTTCATAAGATTTGCAACGTTAGACTTTACATCGCCCATAGTGTTGTGAATCTGACCGCTATGACAAGCGTCAACCAAGAAGATTTTTCTCGAAGCCTGACTTCTTGAAATTTTCTCCAAAATTTTTTTTGCTTCAATACCGCTGTCATCAAGGTATTTTTCCTCGATGTCGGCACTTGCAAAATAAAGATGATAATTTTGAGGCGAAATTACACCGTGTCCCGAATAATACACAAAAAGCGTATAATCCGAATTTTTGGCTTTTTCAACCGCATCGGTGATTTTTCGTCCGATTTCAAAATGGTTTTCATTGAACGAAGTTATTATATCGCTTTCTTTAACGCCGATAAAATTAGGGTCAAGAAAGAGACTTTTTAACTCCTCAATGTTAGCCTTAACGTTAGGAATATCACCTAACTTAGACTTTTCATACGTGCTGACACCAATAAGCAACACCACGTACTTTCCGTTAATGATTTTTTTTGCTCTCATGATTCTTAAAATTTTAAAATGTTGTTGTACTAAAAATTTAAAGTTGTATTATAAATATACAAAAAATATTTCAAATATCCAAATATATAAGGCATTTTTTATATTATTCATTACATTTTAACAAGAAAATATGATAAAAATACACTATTTTATAAGCATTTTTCGCTGTTGTAATATTCTGAAAAAGAAAATGTTAAATAAAGTTAAAATATTAAAAAATAAATCAGAAAAACTTAGGAAATTACTTGCAAAATAAATCGTAATCTGCAAAATCTATGTCATAAACGCTATCCTTTTTATACAGCCAACATGTCTTAAAAAGCACCATTATTGAATCGTTGTGATATTTTAATACCCGCAAAGGATTCTTGTAAACATCGTCTCCTACCGCTTTTAAAGTATCTCTGAAATGATATTCCAAAATCGTTTTTTCGCGGCTTGTTATCACAAAAACATCTTCTGAGATTTCTTCTCTGTAAGGTTTGACCCAATAATTGTCAAAACCATCAAGCGAAACTTTGTCGGTATATTCCGAAAGTTCAAAATAGGTCGAGCGGGTTTCATCAACTAAATCGTAACTATTTATCGACCAATTATCTGCTGCTATGGAATCGCAATTTCTACGCAAAAAATAATATTCATCTTGCATTTTCAAAAATTGCGCTTTCAACGTGCTATCTTGACTGATTTTATCGATGTCGAAATTCTCGCGTACAGCCCACTTTTGAGTGTCCCAAACGTCAAGTTCCATGGCATGACGGACATAACGGTTGTACTGATTTCTAATCCCGATATTCCGCGCAGAAACCGGCGGAATACACGTTAAAACCACCATCAAAAACATAATTATCCCCGTAAAAAGATTATAACGGTTGGTCGTCTGAAATTTCAGCATAAAGGGGAAAATCGTCATTAACGCATTGATAACCAACAAATAAATGCGCCATTCAGTAAGTCCGTATTCGTTAATACGGTAAATTGTTCCAATCCAAAGCAAAACAATCGGAGCCAAGGCTATGTATGCAAAATTGTCGTAAAACCAATTAAAATGGCTTTTTTCGACCAATTTGTTAAGTAGATTCGCTATTAATGCAAGGGCGATGTAAATGCTTACCATATACGCCACACCACCGCGCGGAAGTTCTTGAACGACAACGATTTTCAAGATATAAATTCCCAAAATAAAAGTGTAAACCACAAGTGCCGGTGAAAGTATATAATCAACAATAATGTTTATAAATTTGCTGTTGTCGTAATTATTTTCGTGATTGTTATGAGCGCGTAAGTAACAGTACAACAGCGGCATTATGGTCAAAAATATAAAAATATTTGCATGAGCGATTAAATGTGTAATAAAATGAAAATTAAACAGATACATCACCGATGCTAAAATTGCCGAAACCAATGCGGATACAATTAAACTTAGGAATCCCGCCGCAATAACTTCGCCTATCCGAGAAAACGTCGTGGTTAAAAAATCTTTGTTGTCGGATTTTTTTAGGTCGGCAGTCAAAACAACGGCAGCAACGATATTTAGCACCCAAAACCATCTTTCTTCCGCGATATAACCATTTGTTTTGCCGTTGTCGAACAAAAAATAAACCGCCCAAACCAACAAATAAGAAAGATAATATGCTGATTTATTGATATTTCGTAGCGTAATTGTTGTTACGAAAAATAAAACGACAAACCAAAACGGGAAAAAACTTTCGATAAAATTTGCGTCCAAACAAATTCCCGCGCCAAAAAACGTAAGTCCCAAAGCGGTTTCTACCGGAAACTCTTTCGGACATTCTTTAATATTTTTCAGAAGATTTTTTATGTTCCACATAGTTGATTTATTTTGGGGACAAAGGTAATATTTTTTTTAAATAATTTTTAACCAATTTGGCAGTAATTTTTAATAACAAATAAAGTTTCCAATATTGTTTTTTGCCATTGATGAGAGGAGAAAGTTCAAACCGTTCTCCCCAAATACACCATCGGCAGAATTATCGCATATTCCTTCGCGTCGTCTTCGCAAAACCACGAGAGGACGAAACGGATTTTTGCGGAAATCGGTTTGTAGCCAAGTTTTTGATATTCAGAGAGTTTTTCTGCAAAGGCTTTGGAATACTTTAAGATTGCATTGCCGTTGTGATATAGAAAATCTGATGAAGAAACACCGAGGTCTTGTCCGCTGCGAAGTTTCAGGATTTCGGATTTCAACGGTTTGAAAAAGTTGAGGTTTATGTCTTTGTGAGTGAGTGCAACTATCAGTTGTTCAGGTTTTTGATACTCAGTGTCGTCGATGCAAAAATCCGTCGCAAAATCCTTGAAATTATCCAAAAATATTCCCCGATAGTCGATGTGAAGTACGTTTTTTGCACGGGTGAAACCAACGTAAAGGCGGCGTTTTTCCTCGTCAGTGACGGTGTTGAGGTTGCTCAGGTAAATATAAACGCTGTCAAATTCGCGCCCTTTTGCCTTGTGAATCGTTGAAACCGTAACGACATTTTTTTCGGTGCGGTGAAAATCCTCCAACGACGATTCCTTTAAAAACGCTTGAAAATCAGAGAGATATTTTTCACTGTAACTTTCCTCGAAAGTCTTAATCATTTCCAAAACAAGGTTCAGACAGGCACTTGAAGCATATTGTTTTTGCAACTGAATTTTGGCGTTGTCCCAAATTTCGAGGCTGATTTTCGGCGTTTGGTTGTAATCCTGAATCGTTTTTGTGAAAAAACGCATTTCGGCAATGTTGGTAAGGTCAAAACCGTCGTTGCTTTGGATAAGTTTGCTTTTGATTCCGTTTTTTAGCAAAAGTCCAAGTATTGAAAGTGCCTCGGCGTTGGTTGAAGTCAAAACGCAACAAGTTCCTTTTTTATAGTTGGTTTTCAGAGAGTTGACCAAGGCGTTTTCAAAACTTCCGCTACAAGTGTGCTTTACCATTTTGACTTCGCCGTTTTGGTCGGATTTGGAAATTATCGGCGCAGTTTTCATTCTGTGGCTTATCGTCGCGGCAAAACTATTTGCAAACGCAACTATCTGTTTGTCAGAACGATAATTGTCAATAAGGTCGTATTGTTTTGCGCCGTAATTTGTAATCAGTTTGCAAAAATGCTCCGACGACGAGCCGCGAAATTCGTAAATATTTTGGTCGTCGTCGCCAACGGCTATAACTCGCAGATTGTCATTGCTTTCCATCAACGCCTCCACGAGCGCAAACTCGTCGGCATCCATATCCTGCGCCTCGTCGATAACGAGAACTTTCTTGACGATTTTATTGGCTTCAACTTCTTGATTTTTAATCATTTCAGTGGCTTTTTTCACCACGTCGGGCGCGTCCTCTATTTTGCCAATTTGTCCCACAAGGTCAAAGGCATACGAATGGAATGTCTTGATTTCCACAAAGTTGGCTGCGTTGCCAATCAAACCCATTAGCCGCCTCTTGAACTCCAACGCCGCCGCCCTCGAAAACGTCAGCATCAAAAGTTGTTCGTGTTTGACATCTTCCATCAGCAAAAGCGAGGCGAGTTTATGGACAAGCACACGAGTTTTGCCGCTGCCCGGACCCGCCGTCGCAACTATGTGCGGCGACGTGCTGTCGTCAATTATTTGTTTTTGAGTAACTGACAATGTGTCAAATAGTTCGCGGTACTTTTGGGGAGTAATGTTGCGCTCGATTTCCTTCTGACGGTCGGCAGTAAAATATTTGCCCAAAAACTTTTTGTAGTCGATATTAAAATAATCGTGTACAAAATTCAAAGCGTCGTTGTAACTTTTTACCATCATATTTGCAAATTCGCCCACGATGTGGATTTGCTCTATTTTATGACGGTAAAATTCGTCCATCTGTTTGTAGTCGTCCTTGGTGTATTGCTTATATTTGTCAAAGTTCAAACGATTGATATTCAACCCCATATAAAGAACGAGAAAACCGCCTTCGAGTTTCATAGAATTGATTTTTGCCAAAAACAACAACGCCTCCTCGATGTCGTGGACGTCGGCTTCAAATTCTTTCAAAAGCGAATTATTGTATCTTTCCAACAATTCAATAATAGAAAAAAGTATCAGATTGTCATCGCCTTTTGCCTGAGAATTGTATTTTTCTATCAGGAATTGAACGATAAAATCGCATAACGAAAACATTTTTTTCTGTTTTTCCCTAAGCAATGCGACAGGAATTTGCGGCTGAATGACAACGCTGTCGGGCGTGTCGGAAACGAGTTTTATGTACGATTTTATTTTCCAAAAAAACAGAATTGTCTTAATGTTTTTGACACCCGCTTTTATTTGCAATTGTTCGGCTTCTTCGTTCAACTGTTTGAGGTTCAGCGAAATATCATCGTCTTGAAGTTTGTCCAAAAGCAAAAAGTCAATCTTATAAAAGAGTTTCAAGATTTTGGGTGATTCCTTGGGCGAATCGATGTATGCCGAAATGTCGCGGTCGTCTTTGAGGATTTTTTCCTGACGCATAGTCTGCACCGCCGAAATCACATTTTCCTTTGTAATTCCCAATCGGTCAGCGAGATAATCAATGCGACCCTCCGCCTCGTCGTTGCCTGCGCGGGCGACGTATTTGCTTGAAATCAAGGATTTTATGATACGTTTGGCGTTGGTCTTGCCGTCGTCGGTGATGAAAAGTTTTGACGAATCGATTTTTTGGGACGCTTCCTCAAAATTTTTGACAAGTATGCTTGTAGCGTAAATCCTCGGCGAATTTTTGCCGCGCTGAATGTAACCCGCGTTTTCAAGTGCCTGTAATGCGGTTTTTACGCGGGTTTCAACGTCCATAACCTCGTTGTTCCAACCTGCGGCGCGGGCAATTTCCAACGCCGACGAACAGAAATGTTTGCGGGTTTTGGTGAGCGTTTTTATCGCCCTCCAAATTTGATTGATTTCGGCGCACGAAACTTTTGTCTGATTGTTGAGTACAAAATGTTTGTCGAGGTCGCTGTCGTTGTAAAGCACGTAACATTCGGCTTCGAGATTCGGGTCGCGCCCCGCACGTCCCGCCTCCTGAACGTAGTTTTCCAACGAGTCGGAAATGTCGTAATGTATTACTAATCTGACGTTTGCCTTGTCAACACCCATACCGAAAGCCGATGTCGCCACCATCACCTGAACCTTGTCGCGGATAAAAAGGTCTTGGTTTTTCTGTTTGTCCTTGCTCTCCATCTTGCCGTTGAAAGGCAGTGCCGAAATGCCGTCTTTTGTAAGTTTTTCTGCCAACAATATTGTCCGCTTAGTCCTTGATACATAGACGATTGTGGGACAATTACGGTCTTCAATCAATTCGCGGAGGGCAAGATATTTGTCGTCTTCGGTCTCCTTGAAAAGCACTTGATACCGCAAATTTTTGCGCGAGGCGGAAGTCGCAAAAAGTTCGAGTTCCGAGCCGAGTTTTGCCTTGAAATAATCCCTGATGTCGGAAATCACCTTTTGTTTGGCGGTCGCCGTAAAACACGAAACCGGGATTTTTTCGACGCCTTTTTTCTGCGCCAACTCCCTGATATAATCGCCGATATAAAGATAATCGACCCTGAAATCCTGCCCCCACGCGCTGAAACAATGCGCCTCGTCAACCACAAAACGCGCAATCTGCCGCGAAAGCAAAAGTTTCTCTATCGTCTTGTTTCTCAGCGACTCCGGCGAAATATAAAGTATCGTCGCCACGCCCGAATCCACACGTTCAATCGCCTCCTGACGTTCAAGCGGGCTGAGAAGTCCGTTGATGGTGACGGCTTCGGCGATTCCGCGTTTTTCGAGGTTATCGACTTGGTCTTTCATCAGCGACTGCAACGGCGAAATCACCACAGTAAGAGCACGTTCCGACTGTCCTGCGATGAGCGCGGGGAGTTGGAAAGTGAGACTTTTGCCGCCGCCTGTTGGGAAAATTGCAAGCAAACTTTTGTTTTGGACGGCGGCGTTGACGGCGTTTTCCTGCAACGGCTCGCCCTCGTATGTGCGGAAATTGTCAAAACCGAAAAAATTTTTTAGATGGATTTTGGGGTTCAAGAGTTGGTCGCAATACTCGCAGCCGTGGCAGGGCGTATTTCTTAAAAGCCGCATAACATTCTCTACCACAGGGAATTGGTGATGAACCCAATGCGGAATTATCGAAGTTTTGTCTTCTGTGGTGATGATTGCGAGGGCGTATGCAAGCGGCACAGGATTGTTTTTTACAAGCAAATCCAACGGCGAGTTTTCGCAAATTTTTGTATAAAAAAAGTCTTGTATCAATGACACAGTTTCACAGTCGGGCTTTACTCCCAAATATTCGAAAAATCCGTTAAATTCAGGCTTGTCAAACAACAGATTCACAAGTATTTGCCTATATTTTTCGTCAAGAGTTACAAAAGTATTTACCTCGTCATAAAAAAGTTCCTTAGCCTTGATAGCGTCATTGAGCGGGTTTGAAAGTTCGTCGGTGATGATTTTGTCGTCTTTCAAAAGGCGGTGATAAGGTTTTTCGGGAAAAATCAGCGGTGAAAGATACAGTGTGTCAATGAGATATGAATCTTTCGGACGGCTAAAATAATTGGAATCGTGATGACAAATATTGTGTCCGCAAATAAAATCGCAATCCGCTATAAAATTTTCAAAATCAATTTGTTGCGCAGTATGCACACTTTCCCCGTTGGCATCCACTGCCCCAAAATCCAAGACCTTTCGGGTCTGAGGATTCACTTCAAGGTCGATGAAAACGAGGTGGCGCATAATATTTATTCATTTACAATGTTTAGTTTTTTCAAGCGTGAAGTGATTGCGCCTCTGCCGCGTTCAAAAAAATCAGCAAGTTCTGCAACTGTAAATCCACGTTCAAAAAGAATCCGTAACTTTCGGTCGTCATCATCAGTCCACGGCTGATATGCCTGAGAATGAAGTTGTTTCTGACGTTCCATATACGATACTTTCTCCGTTTCAACAAATTCGGCAAACGGATTTTCTGATGGTTCTTCTTTGTAATCGATGTGCAGATAATCGGCAATCGCTTTTACAAAACGCTGTCCGAATTGCTCTTTTTTACGTTGTCCAATTCCGTATGTTTTTCCGAAATCTTCCATTGTAACAGGCATATTTTTAGCAAGTTCATACAACGTTTTGTCGGGCACTACAACGTATGCTGGCCAATTGTTTTCGTCGGCAATTTCCTTGCGCAAAGTGCGTAAAACTTCAAGTAGTTTTTTGTCAATGTTGCTGTATGTATCGGTGGACGTATTCTTCTTAGTTTCAGCCTCTTTGTACTCTTTTTTTATTGGAACGGCAAGTTGTGCCGTTGTTTTTCCATAAAGGACTTCGTAGCCTGACGGTGTTATTTTCAAATGGTTGTTGTCGTCGTATGCGATTTGCAAAAAGCCGAGTTGAAGCATTTGTAGAAGATAATTGTGCCATTTCCTTGCTGTTGTGTCGGCTCCCGCGCCAAAAGTTTTCAGTTTTTCATATCCGTTTTTGAGAACGTCGGGCGACGGTGTGCCTTTCAAAATGTCAACAGCAAGTGTAAACCCAATTTTTTCGTCAGTTCTTTTGATAGCCGACAATGCTTTTTGAACGAAAATAGTGCCGTCGAAAAGCGAAGGCGGATTGTTGCAGACATCACAATTGCCGCAGTTGCAGGCGTTGTTTTCACCAAAATAATTCAGCAAGATTCTGCGCCGACACACTTGCGCTTCGGCATATTCTTGCATACGGTTGAGTTTTTCGCTGTTAATGTCCTTTTGTCCGCTGTCCTCAATAAACTTCCGTAATGTGATTATATCCTGAATGTTATAAAACAAAACTGTTTCCGCAGGAAGTCCGTCCCTGCCTCCGCGACCAATTTCTTGATAGAAATTCTCAATGCTTTTTGGAAGATTGAAATGTACAATAAACCTGACATTGCTTTTGTCGATCCCCATTCCAAACGCGATTGTGGCGCATATTACATTGATTCTGTCGTTTGTAAAATCGTTTTGGACTTGATTGCGTGTTTCGGTTGTCATTCCCGCGTGATAAGCGGCTGCATTAATGCCCTGTTCTTTAAGAAGTTCTGCAACTTTTTCGGTGTTTTTTCGAGAAAGACAATACACAATTCCCGATTCATTGTTGTGTCGCTTTATAATGGACACGATTTCGGCTATTTTCTCTTTTTCACTATACCCCGCTTTGACATCAAGACTGAGATTCGGACGGTCAAATGAACTTTTAAAAAGTTGATAGTCAATAAGTTTTAGTTGCTTGACAATATCTTCTTGCGTAAGGCTGTCGGCAGTTGCGGTAAAAGCGGCTATGGTTACATTTGGAAATAATTTGTGAAGATTTGATAATTGCGTGTATTCGGGTCTGAAATCGTGTCCCCATTGCGAAATGCAGTGAGCCTCGTCAATTGCAAAAAGTGATACTTTAATATTGATTTGCATCCATTGCAACTCCTTCTGTAAACGTTCAGGCGAGATATACAATATTTTAATTTTGCCTGTTTGACAATCGTTTTTAATTCTGTCGTTTTCGATTTCAGAATTGTTGCTATTGAGGGCTTCGGCAGACACACCGTTTGATTTTAGCGAATCCACTTGGTCTTTCATCAAAGAAATCAATGGCGAAACCACAATTGTAAGCCCGTCCAAAATCATCGCGGGAATTTGATAGCAAATGGACTTGCCGCCGCCTGTTGGCATCAGCACGAGCGAATCTTTATGTGAAAGTATTTGATTTATAACACTTTCCTGCATCTGGCGGAAGGTGTTGTAGCCGTATATAGTATTTAGTATTTCAAGTGGTGTCTGCATAATTAGTCTAATTATTTTGCAATTGCAAAGTTATAAAAATAAAATATTTAAGCAATTGTTTTTAGATTTTATTAATTTTGCGGTTGAAAATTTTATTATATGCTGACATTCTCAAAAATCACCGACCTCGCCTGCCTTGACGAAATTTTCGCCGTGTATTCCGCCGCCATTGCCGCGATGGAAGACGGTGAAATTTTTCAGTGGGACGACGTTTATCCCGATAAAGAAATCCTCGCCGAGGATATTGCTAAAAATCAGATGTTTGTAGGATTGATTGACAACCATATCGCTGTCTGTTTTGTGCTGAGCGAGGAGTGTGATTCGCAATATCAAAATGGCAAATGGACTTACCCTGATGCCAAATTCAACGTAATCCACCGCTTGTGCGTTAATCCAAAATTTCAGAAAAAAGGCATTGCCATGCAAACACTTGAATTTATTGAAAATCTCTGTAAATCCGATGGTTACGAAACAATTCGCATAGATTGTTTTACAGAAAATCCACACGCAAAAAAACTTTACGACAAAGCGGGCTATATTGTTACGGGCTACGCTAATTGGCGCAAAGGTAAGTTTGAATTAAGGGAAAAAAAGTTGTAAAGACTTTACTTTTTCATCGCTGTAATTACTTTTTTAACAGCAAGATTTAAATCTAAATCATGAAGCCCGTGATATGCGGCTTTCATAAAGTCAAGCGGTAGTTTTTTGATGACTTCGCTGCTCGAAAGTCCTGTTTTCCACTGATAATAAGCATAAAATTGTCCTATCCAATTAGGAGCAAATCCGGGAAAACCTTTGCCCTTCTTTGCGTGAAAATTTTCGTGTTTACAAAAATAATCATACAAATCTTTTTCGTCCATATTGCTCAAATATGCGTCGGCTTTGTCAATAAATTTTCGTGTTGAACCGCTCATATATTTTTCAATGAAATCGTCAACATTTATCTCCGGCGAAAAATCTGCAACATACTCAAAGAGTTTTCCCTGAGTTTCAACTATTTCGTCTAAATACCATTTGGGATACGAAGCCATTTTCAAAAAAAAATTAAATAAGAGTACTAAAAACTTTTTCAACTTTATTTTTATCGGAATTTATTAGTTCCTTCATATTATGACGGGCTTTTGAATCCCTTTGATTATATTTTTCGTTAAACTCCTTATAATCAACCGGAATAATTTCGGTTACATTAACTAAATTGTCAAAAGCCTTTTTGCTCTTAATGCACCATTGAATTCCAAGATTACCCAACTGCATTAAATCTTCAAGAATATCAATATCCACTTCGTCGCGGACAAATGCTTTTGCGATATAAAAATATGAAGCATTGGCTCTCCAACCTTTTATAATATCGCAATTTTGAGTATCTTTACCGTATTTTGCAATAAATTTTGCCGCTAAAATTCTGTACCTTTTAGAATCAGAAGCATCACGATGTTTCATAAGTTCCGCCAACCAGCACAAAATATTTTCAGATTGATAATCAAAAATATTAAGCGAGTTGGTTTCAAGTTCAAAAGTATGTACAAAACCGCTTTGAAATTCCGGACGACACACAGCCCACTCTTTTGCAAGTTGCAAATTTTCAGTAAGATAAAAGCCTTTGCCGTAATCATGTTTTTCGTTTCCCAATCCGAATTTAGGGACAACGATTTTATTCATACTTCCTCCGTGGTAAAGTTTTATTTTACTCATAATCATTTTTGTATTATGCAGCAAAGTTAAATAAAAAATGATAAAATATTAGTATTTTGACAGAAATTTATAATTTTGTTGCAAAATAAAACATAAATTATGTTCGACCAATCAATCTTTGACACACCATATTATGTAATCGACATTTTTCCGTTGCAGATACCTGAGCAACGGAGCGGGGCATATTTTGCGGCAGAAAAATTCTTTCTCCAAGAGCCTCATCTTTTGCTCTTGCGGCAAAAATTTGCGCGTGTGATTATAAAACTCTGCTGTTATTTCGACTTTGTTTTAGAACGCGACAACGAACTACATGAAACCCCGTCGCCCGAATTTCTTTACGATACAATAACCACCTGTAAGCCAAACGATTATTTAACATTTTTCTTCCCTCAACAGAATTGTGCCATTATTTACAGCAGCGACGATTTGTATATGACGCTTTACAACGCCGATGAAGATTTTGCAAAACTTACGGCGCAGATTTGCAGTGCGGAAGGGGTGTTTTTAAGAAGATAAGTCGGGAAATTGAGTTCGGGCGAAAGAAATCCATTGTGTTGTTATTTTCAAAGCATTTTTATAACTTTGCGCTTGAAAAATAAAAAATTTTACGCTATGAATCATAACCCCAAAATACAAGAAATATTTATGTCGTTGCCGTTTTCTGAGGCGATGAGAAAATGTATTAAAGAAACTGATTGGAATTTTTCGGATTTTCATATCGCTACTCTTATCTTTAATAATTGCGGTCATTATGAGGAGAGAGTTGAGCATCTCAAAGAAATTTCGTCGCGTTTTGAAAATGCTTTTGTTCCGCTTCCAAATCCTTTTGAAGAGGGCGACAAGGTAAGGATTGTTTCAACCGGAGAACGTGGTGTAATTTATGGTTCAAAAGCATCTTACGAAGAAGTTATAGAACGCGCAAAGCAAGATGCTTTTTTGGATTATACCGACACTTGGATGACAATTGACTTTCCCGATGGAGGAACATACGACAGCCATACTCACGCAAGTCGATTCGATTTGGAATTTGACGACGAAAACAAAAGCAATTGATAAATATGTAAAAAAAATTGCGGAATGGAATCCGCAATTTTTTTATTCTATTCTGATGATGTTGTCCTCGGTGTATTTGTCTTTTGGAGCGGGGTTTTCAGCCGGGTAGCCGATTGCAATCATAGAGTACGGAACGAGGTTGCCGGGAAGTCCGAGTACTTCGCGAACCTTGTTGAAACGGTTGGGGTCAGGCCATGTGCCGCACCATACTGCACCGAGACCTTGCGCCGTGGCTGCTAAAAGTATGTTCTCCGTTACCGCACCACAGTCTTCCGTCCACCAAAGGTCGTCAGCGTTGCCCGAAGTCTTAGTCATATCGCCGCAGACGATAATCGTGAGCGTTGATTTGGTGATTGGCGGCTTGCTTGTGGAGTCGCCGAGTTCCTTGATTTTCGCCTTGTTGGTGAGAGCAACAAGTTTCCACGGCTGTTTGTTCATTGCCGATGGAGCAGCAAGACCGGCACGGAGAAGGTTGTCAATCTTCTCTTTTTCAACGGGTTGGTCTGTGTACTGACGAATACTCGTGCGGTTTTTGATTACTTCGAGGCACGATGCACCGGATGCGGTTTGATTGGTGTTTTCGCAACCGTTTTTGTTGCAGCAACTGCTAACGCCCAATGCAAGAAGGGCGCAGGTTGCAAGGGATAAAAATTTGTTCATTTTTTTATATATAATTTGTATTAAAAATATTTAGAGTTAAGATTTTCACTGGGAAGTTTTTCGTCGTCGTCAAGAATGCGGAGGTATGCGGCAAGTTGCCCCAAATACGAGGGTTTAAATTGTCCTTTTTTGAGTTCCACCACAACAAGAGCTTTCAACTCGCGGTTGAAAAACAACAAATCTATCCAATGGTCATGTCCAAATTTATCATAATGAACCTGATGTCCTTTGTATGTGAACGACTTGCCGAATGTCAATATGAAATTCTTGATGTTCATCACAATTTTGCTTTCTATAACTTTTTCGTCAATGTCCATCGGATCCGACACGTCAATATCCTCCACATTGATATAATCCAAAATATATGAATCCTTAAACATCTGCAAAGTTTTCATTGCCAACGCCTTGTCAGGAATTGTTTTAAAGAAATTATTGGGCAGAGATTCCCGATTCTGATAAACGTTGGATTTCACCATTGACTCCAAATCGTCGCTTTTCAGGCGGTTTTGATACGCCATCTGAACATAATATTTGCGTTCCTCGTATGTTTTGGCATATCTGATTATGGCAATATGATGTGTGAAAGAAATGTTTAGAAATGCTGTAATAGGAAACTCATCGTCATTTGTAAGATGTAATTGACGAATAGTATTAGGCTCAGTATCAGATAATTGTAATTCGGTAGTTTGAACTACCGAATTTATTTCAATATCTTTCCATGCTTCGTAAAAACGCCGCATCAATTTGATATTTTCTTCCGAAAACCCTTTCAAACCGGGAAGTTCCGCTTTGAGGATACGGCTAATATGTGATATTGCACCCGTACCCCAAAAGCCGTTTCGCGAATGTTCCGACACATAACGTCCAATTCCATAATATAAAGACAATTGCTCGTGATTAACCATTTGAACAGCACGTGCTTGACTTTTAAGTATGGCAGTTTTGATGACGTTAGCCGCAGTGATAAACTCTGCGGAAATTTTGGTGTTTTCGTCCATAATATTAATTTCAATGTTTAGCGTGTAAAGGTATACATTATTTGCAAAAAATAAAACAATATTTTGATTTATTTGTAAAATATTAATAATCAACACTTTGTAAATTCGGTAGTTTGGACTACCGAATTTACAGCACCGGTGTCATATATTATTTTTAGCGAAATCGCAGTGAAATTTTTGTTGTATCAACCACTCTCGTAACTTATTGTAAATCTTGCGTTTCATAATTTCAACTTCACGTTTTTGAGGTTTTAACGTGTTTTTTTAAAAAACTTCTTCCAACTCGCCCGTCATGCTGTCGATTATGAACCCTCTTACAATCACGTCTTTTGCCATTAGAGGGTGATTTTTAACGGTATCGACGGTTTTGCGGACAGATTCTTCGGTATCGTGAAAACCTTCGAGCCAATGGTCAAGGTCGATACCGCAGCGCGAAATCATTTCAAAAACTTCGGGTTTGATTCCGCGCTCTACCATGTGCGCTTCAAACTCCTTGAAACTCATGTGGCAAGCCCCGCAATGACTATGCGCCACCACCATAATTTCATTGACACCGAGTTCATAAACTGCCACGAGAAGACTTCTCATGGCACTGTCGAAAGGTGAAATCACAAGTCCGCCGGCATTTTTGATGATTTTAGCATCGCCGTTTTTAAGACCGAGGGCGGCGGGCAAAAGTTCCGTCAAACGTGTGTCCATACACGAAAGAACGGCAAGTTTTTTATCGGGATATTTTGACGTTACAAATTTTTCGTAGCCTTTTTTTGCCACAAACTCCCTGTTAAAAGCAATGATTGAGTCTATCATAATGTTTTATTTTTTCGTGATTAACTGCAAAATTAGAAAAAAATTTTAATATTATCTCTACAAAACGTAACAATAACTGTTATATTTTGTAGAGATATTTTTTAAACGTTTTCATAATATCTATTGTATTCATCTAAGTCTACGAGGTCGAGAGTACTGCGGCGGCAACGGCGCATATCTGAAAGTGCGAGTTTTGGGGTCGCTCTGAACATATTTATGCTTTTGTCGTAATGAACCTCCGGCGAGAGTTTTTCGATTGTTTTTGCGGTGTGAATAAATTCGATATGACCGAACTTACCGCAATCAATTATACCCGACCGTCCCGTTGTCATAACGGTAATCCATGCAAACATCTGCTGCGAAATTATACTTTCTTCCGACAATACACTTTCAAGACTGAGATAATTGAAATTGTTTTGCCGTAAATATCTTGCCGTGCGATAAAGTATTGATGAATAGTCTATTCCAATAGATTTTGCAAAAAGGAAAACACCGTTACAAATGCGAATAAGCACCCCATTTTTTACGGCGCGGGAGGCTATCACACGTAAATTTTCGTCATTGAAATCAGGAAAAATTACTCCGAGAGTTTCCAATCCGAAAACATACGTTCCTTTTTTAGAGGCATCAGACAATGTTTTTTCCAAAAATTTAACCGTTTGCATTTGCAGTTTTTTTTTTTTGCAAAGATAGTATTTATCTTTACAAAATGCAACAAAAAATGTTATGTTTTGTAGATATAGTGTTAAATCTTTTATTTTCAATATAATATAATTTTTTTCAAAAAAAATATACAAAAAATTTGACAAATAAAAAATCTTCCGTTAAATTTACGGCGTTTAACAAAATTAGAAAAACATGATAAAAAAGCGGCGGAAAACGCTGCAAAATAATTAAATAACATATAAAATAATAACTTAGCGTTTGCTATTTATTCGGTAACGTCTTAAACCTGAGAAATTTAAAATGTTAATACACGAATAAGTCGGTAAATGCCTACGCTTTTGCGTGGGCTTGACTTATCTGTATTAACGGGCGATTCTCAGGGCCTAAGACGTGGATAATGTTGAGTCTGCGTTTTTTTGTGCCCTGAATTGTTGCCCGTTTTGCCGTCAATGGATAAGCCAAACGCCACAAAAAAAAGCGTAGATGGACATTAGTCAAACTCTTTCCATCGGCAAGAGGCGTTATATAGGTTGTAAAGCCAAACTTGCTGAGTGGATTATGCAAGTAATAGAATCCGAAACTAACAACATTCGTAGTTTTTGCGACATTTTTGCTGGTACAGCAATTATGTCTGATTTCGCCATTGGTAAATACGATAGGGTAATTATCAACGATTTTTTGTATTCAAACAACATCATATACAAAGCGTTTTATGGAAAAGGTGAAGTTGATAGAAAAAAAATATCTGATTATATAGAAGCACTCAATCAGATAGAACCAACCCAATTAGATGACAATTATTTTTCAGTGAATTACGGTGATAAATTCTTTGATTATCAAACCGCAAAAAAAATCGGCTACATCAGAGACCGTATTGAAGATGATAAAAATATTTTTACTGAAAAAGAATACGACGTACTCATCTCTTCATTAATATACAATATTGACAAAATTGCTAACACGTTGGGGCATTATGAGGCTTACATCAAAAAAGAAATAAAACCACACGTGTTGACGATGAAAATGATTAATTATCAGTCATTGGATAAGGTTGAAATATATAGAGAAGACGCTAATAAATTGGTTAGAACTATCGCGGCAGACATTTTCTATGTTGATCCTCCATACAATTCAAGACAGTACAGCCGATTCTATCATTTGTACGAGAATCTGGTGAAATGGGACAAGCCTATTCTTAGCGGTTTAGCGATGAAACCTGCGGAAGAGAATATGAGTGAGTATTGTTCTTCGAGAGCGGCAAAGGCTTTTGAAGATTTGGTGATGAATCTAAACACAAAATTTATAGCCGTTTCATACAATAACACATACCATTCCAAAAGTAGTTCGTCGAGGAACAAGATTTCTCTTGAACAAATTAACGAAATACTGTCGAAACGTGGTCATACAAAAATGTTTGAACATTCGCATCAGTTTTTTAATGCTGGTAAAACCGACTTTAATAATCACAAAGAACTCCTTTTTATCACTAAAATAAATGAAAAATAATGTTGTGCGGTCGCCCTTATTTTATGTGGGTGATAAGTATAAAATAATCAATGATATAAAGTATTATTTACCCGATAACATCAATAGGCTTGTAGAGCCGTTTGTCGGAGGAGGGTCGGTATTTATGAATGTTGAGGCTAAGGGGTTTTTGCTCAATGACCTTGACTCAAATATTATTGATATTCATAAAATGCTTTGCGATAATGCTTCCAACAAGGAAGCGTTTTATCAAAAAGTTGACACGATTATCGAACAATATGGATTATCTTGTTCTTACAAAAAAGACATCGTACCTGACAATCTCAAAAAAGAATTTGTGAAGACTTTCTATGCGAAGTTTAACAAGTTAGGATATGAAAAACTGCGTTCAGATTATAATCATTCGGTGGATAGAAATGTGTTTACTCTATATATATTGTTGATTTATGGCTTCAACAGAATGATAAGGTTCAACAAGTCGGGAAATTTCAATATCCCTGTAGGGAATGTTGATTTGAACCCTAACACAATCAATGCATTGGATAATTATTTTCACATAGTTACAAGGAAAAAAATTCAATGGTATAACCTTGATTTTGAATCTTTTATAAATCAGATAGAGTTTCTACCTGACGACCTTGTATATCTTGACCCACCATACCTTATCACATTCAGTGAGTATAACAAATATTGGAATGAAGAAACCGAATGTCGTTTATTATCACTTCTTAATAAATTGAATAGCAATGATATACGGTTTGCTATTTCAAATGTAACGCATTACAAAGGCAAGGTTAATCAATTGTTTCTTGATTGGTCACGGAGTTATAACTCATATCCTATAAAGAGCAATTATATAAGTTACCACGATAATTCCAATAAAGTTTTCAATGAGGTTTTAGTAACAAATTATTAGATTATGGGAAATAATGTTAGACATGGTAAAAGGTATTACAAGCAAATGTCGCTTGAAGTTGCTGTACGCAATCCCGAACGTTATGAAGGAATTTTGCGCACATTTGCAAAATTTGAAGGCAAAGTGTTGGATGACGAAGGTATTCTTGATGTATATGCGCAATTATTTCTTGATGATGTAGTTACTGCTGAGTCTTTATCTAATGTTCCTTTGTCTAAAGATTTTTTGGTCAAATGGATTCCAAAAAATTGTAGTCATAATAACGAATGGGGCTATCCAACTGGCTATCAAGCCGCCTTTACACGTTATTTGAAAACATTGTCAGAATTTGGATTTATTTATGCTCAATATAAACAACCTCTAAAATTGTCAGCCGTTGCAAAATCGCTTGTTAATTACAAAATAACTTTGTCAGAGGCGTTTGCAGTGCAAAGTATGCGCTTTTGGCGAAAATCACCATATCGACGTGTATTAAATGATTTTAATTTCTTCGAGTTTGTAATGGACACAATGATTACATTGCATGCAAAAGGACATCGAATGTCGTACAATCAATTTATGGTTGCTTTGTTTTCGGATGATGGCGATGTTGATAATTATTTAACTCAAGTTTCGCAAGTAAAAATTTAACAAAAAAATGGCTAAAATGTTTTGATAATTGCTTGATTATCATTATATTTAAATTGTCAAATAAAAACATAAAACACTTTAGCCATGGACAAAAATAGAGAAATAATTTCAG